>VGGQ01000054.1 GCA_016868535.1 Bacteroidota bacterium
AGAGCGCATGAAGAAAAACGACAAATGGAAGGATTACATTCCACCCAACCGCAACCTAGGCTGGGCGTGAAGTTTGTAAAAGCTTTCCAGGCTATGAAATAGGCAATGGGAAAATTTCAACTCACCCGCATGCAATGGTTGAACCTATCGCTGTTGCTGATTTTAATTGTGATTACGTGCATTAGCGGATACCGTGGACTCATTTCCTGGTTACTAAATGTGAAAGACATACCTGATTTACCAAAAGATGCAGCCTCCATACACCGTCTGCACAATGCTGCACTGGATTTAGAAAGGCCTGCCATGTTCAATGTCGTTTTTTTTCTCAGCAAGGATTGTCCAATGTGCAATAACTACAAGCCCCTGCTGGATTCCCTGCGGGCAGAATATGCAAAGGATTCCCGTTTTTTGTTTGTGGGATTCAGAACGGATGCGGATACAGCCGCCGACAGCAGTTACTTCTTTCCGCTGGAATACAGTGCGGGCAAGGATGTGCGGTACATTGCCGAAATGTATGGAGCCACCGTTACTCCTGAGGTTTTTATTGTAGACAGCAGCAACCATGTGTGGTACAGCGGCGCCATCGACAACTGGTCATTTGATACCGGCAAGAAAAGGCAGTTTGCCACCGAACATTATTTAAAAGATGCCCTGAAAGCCTTGCGCAACGGACAAAAACCCACCGTCGCCGAAACCAAAGCCGTGGGGTGTTTTATCGAATGATGTGCTACCTTCGCAAAGGCATGCGGTTCACACGGATTTTTGCAGTCCTTACTGGGGGAGTTTTCCTTTTGCATTGCGCCAGCAAGCCGGAAGCAGGTGTGCCCAATAAACCCACGTTTGCCGACCACATTGCTCCCATTGTGTATAGAAACTGTAGTCCCTGCCATCGTGATAGCGGCGCAGCGCCTTTTCCGCTCACCACGTATGCGCAGGTTAAGAAAAAAGCCAAAACCATTGCCAAGGTGACGGCAAAGCGCTACATGCCTCCCTGGCCGGCCGATCCTGCGTATTCGCATTTTGTAGGGGAGAAGTACCTTACAGATGCAGAGATTGCCACCATCGCAAGTTGGGTAGGGCAGGGTTGTTCCCCAGGCCAAAACGGAGAAAACCTCAGTTGGAGAGCCCCCTCATGGCGCAGTAATATTGGCAAGCCGGACATGGTTTTGCCGCTGCAAGCCGTGGAACTGTTATCCAACTTGCAGGATCGGTTTTTTCTGGTGAAAATACCGGGATTGCTGCCACGTGATACTTGGGTACGCGCCATTGAGTTTGTAGCTGGAGAGCCCAATCTGGTGCACCATTTCAACGGGCATATATTGATGTATGAGTCCGGCGCCAAAAAGAACCATGCTAAACCGCCCTTTAATGTAGAAATTACTTCCGCCGAATATGACAGCGATTTTAGTAAGCTGGATTTGTTGAACGACAATGGCAGCAAGCCCTTCAGGCTTCATAGCGCGGTAAATTATCTGCCCGGTGTGCAGGCCACGGCCTATCCCAATGGAATTGGTACTTTCAGGCTTTCTAAAAAGTTTACCGTGGTGGGTAACGACCTGCATTATGGCCCGGGGAACCGCAAAACCACCGATAAAAGCTACATCAATCTGTTTTTTACCGACAAACCGCCCACCCGCGAAACCCGAGAATTGATGCTGGGAACGAATGGTGTAAGCCCAATTGTGCCGCCCCTGCAAATTGAGCCCAATACCCGAAGCCGCCACAGCACTCGTTTTCAGGTAGATGCGGATATTTCTTTGCTCACGATAAATCCGCATTTGCATTTGCTTGGCAAAAGCGTAAAAGGCTATGCTGTGAAACCCAATGGTGATACTGTGAAGCTCATTTCCATTCCCAAATGGGATTTCAGGTGGCAGTATTTTTACACGTTCAAAAAACCAGTGCATTTGCCTGCGGGAACCTGGATTATATCCGAGGCGGAATTTGACAATACTTCAGCCAATCCTAATAACCCGAACCAGCCGCCCAAAAGGGTAGGAGAGCGACTGGAATACGGTGGTGCCAGCATGCGGGCCAGAGATGAAATGTTTCAGTTTATTCTCACGTATATGCTTTATCAAAGGGGGGATGAGGATATGCTGCTAGAAGTAAAGGAAAGATAAACTGCATGTTGTTTATTAAATTCGTACCATGTTCACACTTAAACAAGTCCCCACACAGGCTGCCATTGCCGATTTTCATGCCGTGTCCAAACTTGTTTATAAAAACGATCCCGATTACATACAGCCACTCACAAAAGACATTGAAGAGATTTTTGATCGAACACAGAACGCTGCCTTTGAAGGCGGTGATATCATTCGCTGGGTGCTGTATGATGGCAATAAAACCATTGGCAGGGTAGCGGCTTTCTACCAGACCAAAAACAGTGGTGAGCGCATGGGTGGCATGGGTTTTTTTGAGTGCATTGAAAACCGCGATGCAGCGTATGTCTTGTTTGATGCCTGCAAAAACTGGCTTCAGGAGAAGGGGTTGAACCATATGGACGGCCCGGTGAATTTTGGCGATCGAGACAGTTTCTGGGGCTTGCTGGTGGAAAGATATTCCTATCCAAGTTATCGCGAGGCTTATCAACCCCAATACTATCGAGGCTTTTTCGAAGACTACAATTTTGAGAAAATATTTGAGCAAAAAACCTGCGATATTACTGAAGATGTGTTCAATTTCGAGCGTTTCAGTAAGCTGGCAGGACGTGTGATGTGTAACCCGAAATACCGCTTCGAAAGTCTGGATTACAGCCGTTTGGATAAGTTTTCTCAAGATTTTGTGCGCATTTACAATGAAGCCTGGGCTCACCATGAAGATTTTATCCCCCTTACAATGGAGAAAATAATCGCCAGGCTCAAAAAAGTAAAACCCGTTTTACCGGCGGATCTTGCAGTCTTTGCCTATGCTGATGACCGACCCATTGGGTTTTATGTCAGTATACTTGAGGTGAACCAGGTGTTTAAACATTTTGGCGGAAAACTTTCGGTATGGAACATGCTTCGGTTTTTATTGATGCGTCGCAGAATCAATAAAGTAAGGGGCATTGTGTTTGGTGTGGTACCTGATTTTCAGAACCTTGGCATAGAAACCGGTATTATTATGACGTTTTATGAATCTCTGAAAAAGAATCCGCAGATTACCATAGCAGAACTTGCATGGATAGGGGATTTTAATTCCAAAATGCTGAGCATGCTTGAGTCTTTGGGAGCCTACACAGCCAAGGTTCATTACACGTATCGCAAAAATTTTTAAAAAAGGTTTGGGATAACCCAAAGCTATCCGTAATTTTGCAGTCCCAAAAACGGGATGATTCCGTAGCTCAGTTGGTAGAGCAATACACTTTTAATGTATGGGTCCTGGGTTCGAGTCCCAGCGGGATCACAAAGCGACTGAACTTTCGCTTTTTTTATTGTTTTTTCCTTGCACGCAAGCATGCGTAGGTATCTTAATTGTTGGTTCATCAATGTTTTATTAGGCCTCGGGTGCCTGTTTTAGCACAGTCATACTTTAGAATATGTCTTGGTGTAAGGCAAAGTATTCAGATGCCGCCTTCATCCTTTCATTAACTAATTCTATTATTTCTTAATTCCTTCATTGATAAACCAATAATCTGGCATCATCCCCTTATTTTCGTATATTGTAAATCCCATGTTTTTTCTGCTGTCCAAGATACTCGTGATTTTAATCCGACCCCTTTGCTGGAGTGTGGGATTGCTTGTATGGGCTTATTTCACAAAACTTCCCAAAAGACGTAAAAAACTCGTTCTAATCAGTCTGCTGATCTTGTTTCTAGCATCCAATAAGGTTTTTGTAAATGAAATTACCCGGGCTTGGGAGTTTGAGCCCAACAAAGGGGCTAAAATCCCGGAAACTGCCATTATTTTAGGTGGCTACGCCAAATTTGATGCCCACCGAAACCTTGTCCAGATGAACGATGCCGCCGACCGCCTGTATTTTGTGGTGAATTTGTATCTTCAAAAGAAGATAAAGCGCATCATTCTTTCCGGCGGCTCATCTTCCGTAACTGGGCGCACCAAACCCGAAGCCGATTATGTGTATTCCATATTGATAAGCTACGGCATCCCCGATTCGGTTATCATCAAGGAAAGTAAATCCAGAAACACGCATGAGAATGCGCTTAATACTGCTAAAATATTGAAAGATAAGCAAATTGAGGGCCCTGTTTTACTGGTTACTTCATCCTTCCATATGCGCAGGGCTTTGGGCACTTTCACCAAAGCGGGTATTGCCGTGAAGCCATATCCTGTTCATTTTATCAGCGATTACGGGCGCGATTATTCTCTCCCCGATTTCTTCATACCCAGCAGTGAGGTACTCTTCCGTTTTGATGCCATTGCAAAGGAGTGGGTGGGCCACATGGCCTACGCCATTACCGGGAAACTCTGATTAAAACTTCTGGTAGATAAACGGAATGGGCTCCATTCCGGATATCTGGTAGGCCAGAAAAATGGCGAGCACCAGCAAAATGGCATGGGTTAACCAACCCGAGCGGATGAAAGCCTGCTGCATTTTGAGATATAGTTTTCCTGCGGTCCATTGCCACAGAAGCACACCGCACATTACTCCAAATACACCCCAAAAAACACGAAGCGAGTTGCCAAGCACTGACCAGTCTCTGTCTGTGAAAATATGCGACAGCATGCCTATGGCGATTTCCATGTCTTCGAGTCGGAAAAAGATCCCGCTGAACGCAAGAAATAAAAAGGTAAGTGCCACAGAAATTGGATGATAGATCCATTTTGGAATCCACTTTTTTATTTTATCGCGTAAACACGATGAAGCAATATCCCACGATAAAGCCAGGCCATGCAATACGCCCCAGAATGTATAATTTAGTGAAGTGCCATGCCAGAATCCGCTGATGATAAACGTAACCATCACGGCCAGCACAGTTCCCCATTTTTTCCAGCCTCGTAAGGTAAATGAAAACGGAAAGAACAGGTATTCATTCAGCCATTTGCTCAGGCTCATGTGCCATCGGCGCCAGTATTCGGTAATGTTGGCGGATGCATAAGGGAAATTGAAATTTTCAGACAGCCTGAAACCCAGCAGCAAAGCCATTCCAAGCATCATGTCTGTATATCCGCTGAAGTCGAGAAAAACCACCAGTGTCTGTCCGATAGCAGCGAACAAATTCTCCATGCCTGTAAACAGGTGAGGGTTGTCAAAAACGCGTTTCGTAAAATTAGCGGTGATGTAGGCGGCCAGGGAGTATTTCTTGATGATTCCCGAAATCAGATAGAAAAAGGCTTCCCCTGAAGGAACTTCTTTGGCGGAAAAACCTTTCTGCAGTTCAGGCAGAAAATCACGGGCAGGGGAAATGGGACCCTGTAGCATGAGCGGAAAAAAACTCAGGTAGGTAAAGTAACGAAACCAGTTGTTTTCTGGTGTTTCAATGTTTTCATGGTATACATCCAGTACATATCCCAGCGAACGGAACACGTAAAAGGAAACGCCTATTGTGGCCGGCCAGAAAGGAATGTCACGGAATCCAAACCACTGGCTGAAATGCCTGAAAGTCAATATCAGCAGTATGTTCAGAAGTATGCTAATCCACAGAAAAAAGCGTTTTTTATTTTCTGACCGTGAACAAAAAATTCCTTTTGCAAGAAAAAAATCGGCTACACTAAGGGTGAGTAAAATGCCGATTCCAAAACCGCTTAACAAATAATAAAAAACGGCATTGAATGTGAAGATGAAAGCGGTTCTGATTCCAGGTCTGCCTGCAAGCGGAACATACAGGCTGTAAAAAATAACAAAAACCAGGATAAACAGCGATGAATTGAAAGCCATTATTTTACACGAATGATTTGACCTGCTCGGATATTATGACTTCTCATCTTATTCAACTTCATGATGGCCGAGGTGCTGGTTCCGTATTTCTTGGAAATGGAGAAAAGGGTTTCACCTGATTTAATTTTATGATATGCAGCCTTTGGTGCTGCAGGCCGGGGATTTTGAACGGGTGCCGATGGTTTCTTGTTTACAGGCGGTTTGGGTACAATCGTTGGTACAGTTACCGGTGGGGTGATTTCTGAAGAATCTGTTTCAGTTTCCGGGGTAGGCGGAATGACTTTCACCGGTGCAGGAACCTGAACTTTGATGGGGGCATAAATTTTTAGAATTTGACCTATTCTCAGATATTTGCTTCTAAGCCGGTTCCATTTTTTAATCTGGTAAGCACTGACGCCGTACCACGCAGCAACCGACCAGATGGTTTGCCCGCGCAACACACGGTGGTAAACCCACAAATAGCGTATTTGGGTCTGGGTGGCAGCAACATCTTTCTTGGATGTATCAATCAGCGGAGTTCTTAATGAGTCAACATTGTAAAGCAAAGCTTTGGCCGTGTCATTGTGTTTTAGCCAGTATGCCGTTCTTTCATAGCTCTCGGCCATCAGCTGTCCTTTTAGCAGATAACCACTGTGGGTAAGGTGTACCATATCCCATTTTGTCAGGGCACTGTGGCTCCAGCGCATCATTGAAAACCGACCACCGGAAACCCAATACCAGTCGTAGAAAAGACATTGATGCTGTTGCGAAAATTCTCTGACGATATCGGAAAACACCATGCAGTCCGGTAAACTGTAGCCTCCGCGGTAAATATCCTGAGAACATCCCAGAATGATAGCGGTTTGCGGGTTAGCGCTTCGTATGATATTTACAATTTTCAGCAGGTTGTTGCTAAAAACATCTCTGTTAATCTTTCCGCGGTAAAAGTCATTGGCACCGAGGTCGATAACAACGGCATCTGGTTTAATTAATTCCAGTTGTTCTTTCATCAGATTTTGTCTGAGAAGAGAATAATGTCCGGCTCCGTTGATACCCACGCTGTGAAACAACACCCCTGCATCTTCCGGGGTTTCTATACTGATACCGTAAATTTCAAATACGGACTGAGCGGTGTCAGTTTTTTTTAGGGTAAAAACAAAATCACTGCTTACCGACGGCATATCCACCGTAAGTAAAGTGGTATTGTCGTTAAGTTCAGGGTTGAAAACATCCACAAATACCTGACTATTTCCCGATCGGAGTGCAAAATCATAACTATGAGCATCTCTTTTCAGAAGGATACGTATTCGTTTGTGTTCCGGTTGAACTGTTCCATTAAAACTCAGCCTGAATGCAGCATTGCTGTCGTTTGTTCTTGCAGTTACGCCGCTAAGACCCAAGGGGAGTGAAGGGCTCGCTTCAATATTCTTGGAATTCAACCATCGCCCGGTGTGTGTAGTAACATAATCTACCGCAGCATGCGTTCTGGCGGTAGAATATGGAAAAACCAGGCCCCGTCCGGCATTGCCATAAGTGAGCTGAAGCCGAGAACGAAGCTCACCCGTAAAATCATCTGTCTGGACATGGGAATCGCCTATGTATAAAATATTTACTCTCTCGTTTTTAGCGTTGCTGAGCTTTGCAAAAAAAGGGTCGGCCAGATTTCTGTCGCTAAACTGAAGACTGTTGAATTCTGTGTGCAGAAAAGGGTAGGGGGTATAGCGGTTCTCTGGCCAGATGGGAAGAGTCTGCTGGGCTTTCAGCTGCAGACTCATAAGAATAATCGATATGTATAATAACTTACTAATGACTTCGTGTATGGTTTATCTGGTAAATTTCATAAGACTTCATCAATTCGCGGTTAAGGGTCTGGACAAAAAACTTTTGGCCGTATGCGCTCAGATGACCATCAGCACTGGCTTTCCCTTGTGTTACCCAGCCATCAATACCTCCGTTTGCCTGCATTAGAGCATACATGTCAAAAAAAGCACAACCGGCTTTTTCTGCCGCTTTTCCCATCTCGGCCGCCAGTGCCGCCGCATAAGGGTAGGGTTCTGTTTTTTCATCAATAACCCTTCCCATATCTCCGCCGCTGATAACAAGGATACTCACATCAGGCAGTGCCTTACGGAACTTAACAAACAATTTATAAAATTCATTGCCTACATGGGCTGCATGGGCTTCACTTTTAAGATAAGGAATAGCATTGTTGCCATAATGAAAAACAATCATTCGGGTATTTAGGAGAAACGCATTTTGTTGCAACACGCTGTTGCTAATGTTGATAAGCCCGCCTCCACCGTGACCTCTGATACCGCAATTGTCAATCTGCAATCCCTTCTTGTCTTCCAGCAAATAGCCGTAAAAAGAAGTCGCGGTTTCAGGATATTCAATTTTTAGTTCCCTGCATCTGCCGTCATAAATAAGGGTTTTTAAACCAGTCAGCACAATTTCTTTTCGTGCTTGTTTATCTGCAGTAACACTTACCACCATCTTTTCAGCCTTATCATGCAAAAGGTATACCTTAGTAAACAGCAGGCCTGGTAAAACTTTAAATGATGATTGTGCGCCGGTAGAATCGCTTGTTTTGATGCGGTACTTTATGCCATTAAATCCAAAGCCCGTTATTTTACTATGGTTGAAAACATTGTATTTGACAAATCCTCGGCAGTCTGTTTCAAGAAATCGGTAACTGGCCACATCATTCAGTGGAACCAGTCCCTGTCCACTTCCGCCAAAATTCTTTTGAAGTAAAAGTCTCAAATCCTGTGTAATTCGGTCTCCTTCTATTTGCGAATCTCCATAATACCATATGTGAATCAGTGAATCAGCCGTAGTTTGAAGGGCCCCGAAGAAACCATCCAGTGGGGTATTTCCATTTATCGATGCATTGTTCAGAAACGCAATTTTTTTATGCAGGGTATCTATACGTCCGCGTTCTTCCGCCGTAAGGTTTTTTAGAATAACAGAATCGGGCTTTACAATAGCTTTTTTGGTTTTTATTGTTTGCCGACTACTTTTATTAGCCGGTAACAGCTGATGCGTTTGCGTAAATCTTAAGCCTTTCTCGGTTAGCCATTTTTCCCAAACCGGATCACTGAATGCCCATATCACAATTGACAGCATTATAGCAGTGGTGACGATGGTCAGCAACGGTCTGTTATGATTAATCTTGCTCAAACCGACTGTTTTTTCTCCAGTATCAGTTTCACCAGATCCCCTGTATTCTTCATGATTATCAGTTCCTTAAGCTTAAACCGGATACCAAAATGCGATTCAACTGCGGCAATCATGGTAAGATGGGTCAAGGAGTCCCATTTTTCCACCTGTTCAGCTGTTAATTCATCGGTTATTTCTATATTTCCGCAGTGGAATACACTGTCAAAGATATTACCGAGCTGCAGGCGAATTTCGCAAGTTTCCATATCAAAGGGGTTTTACCAGAGAAACACGGGTATTGTGTGCCAACAAAGTTAAAATTTCAGGCCGTGCAGAGGTTATCTGTTCCCTAAGTAGAAATCCACATTTTGTGTATGAATGCAGAGCAGACTCGTTGTTGCCCAACAATTGTATTTCTGCCGTTTTAGGGGGTGCAGGTGATGTTGAAGTTTCTTTGATGCAGTGTTCTATTAGTTTTGAGGCCAGACCAAGGCCGCGAAATTCACTTTTGGTGTAGATGCATTCCAGTTGCATTGCCGTTTGAATGCGAGGCAATTGCAGGGTTTTTAGCCATTCTAGTTTTTGGGCTGCTTGCTTCCACTTTTCCTTTAATATCCATGACATGGCTTGGGCTTTTAGCAGCCCGCTACCCATTCCGGCATTACCCTCAATCCAGTTATTAAGGCAGGCAGCCGGCTGCCCGTTTACCTCAAGAATGGTAAATCCGGGTAAAAACCATTCCTGGCCTTCAATATCTTCTTCCATTATCGCATGTATCAGTGATATTGTTTCTTCCCTTGAAATATTAAACAGAGCTGTATAGGGAAGAACAGTTCCGCCTGAAAGTTCGGCTTGTATTATACCGTCGGTAATAAAGTCAATATCAGCGTCAACGGCTTTGCGAAAGGTTATTATCATGATAAATGCTGGCTTTCCGCCAACAGTTTAAGTGCTTTGCGGTCTATTTTACCATTTGCATTCAGGGGTATTTCCTCTACGCCAAAGATGCGATGTGGTCTCATGTAAAGGGGGAGCAGCGGTTTTAGCGCTTCCTGAAATTGTGATTCAATTATACTGGTTTGTTTAATGAACAGAGCAAGGAACCACGTATCTGCAAACTGATATCCGACAGCTATGGAATGACAATGCGGCAAAATGCGGGATGCCGCAATTTCCAGTTCTGAAAGTTCAATACGGTATCCCTGTATTTTTACCTGATCGTCTTTTCTGCCGACATAATAATAATTTCCACTTCTGTCTTTAAAGGCTATATCGCCGGTTCTGTAGTAGCGTATTTGATTGAAATCAAAAAATTTAAGCTCATTTTGTTCGGCATTGCGCAAATAACCTGGCGTAATTTGACCGCCACTAAGGCACAATTCACCTTCAACCTTTTGTTCAGTAACAACCATTCCCGTTTCATCCAGAAGTAAAAATCCTATTCCTTGCATGGGTTTGCCAATGCCTACTACTCCGATGTGATGCGGTATTTTTCCGGGATTGCAGGTTGCTGAACTGCAGTATATGGTAGCTTCTGTTGGTCCGTATACATTGTCAATTCTGGCATTGGGCACGCATGGCATCCATTTCTCAAGTATGTCTTTTTTCAGTGCCTCGCCGCAAAATTGGGAAACGCGTAATTCCGGCAGGTAAATGTCTTCCAGGTAGGGCAACAATAGGCCTATAACGGAAGGTACCATCAAGCTGATGGTGATGCGGTTTTCTTGCAGCACTTGATATAGCGCGAGCGTTTTGATCATCCCTGTTGGCAGGGTGTGGAAACTTCCGCCGCAAATTAGCGGCTTTGTAAAACACACCACAGAAAGATCAAATGTCAGATCAAACATCTGCAGAAATCGGTCTTCCACGCCAGGGTTGTAACCCAGCGTATCAAATCCATTTAAAAATGCCTGCAGATTTCCGAAAGTAATGGGAACTCCCTTGGGTTTGCCTGTTGTTCCTGAGGTAAACAAGAGATAAGCCGTTTTATCTTCAGGCGGAAAAACATGAAAGCAGTCAGCCACCGGCAAAGTTGTACTATTGACAAACTCTAGCAGAGAAAAATGGGTTTTAAGCAAATCAATTTCCTCAGCCTCTGCGGCATAAAACACGGAACTAATTTCTGCAGTCTTTATGATGTCCGAAATTCTTTCGGCCGGATAGTTTGATGGAATAGGTACGTAGGATTTTCCTGTAAGCCAAGAAGCGATTATAGTTGCGTAGGTTTCAGGTGCATTTTGGGTTATAACGCCAATATTCACGCTACCCGTGCGCTGTATTTTCCCCTGAATAGCACCTGTAAGAGAATGCAATTCCTGATAAGAATAACTGGTGTCCTCAATTACGCAGGCAGTTCGTTCACCACCCTGTTGAAGGTTTTTGAAAATGGCATGCAAAAACGAAATGCTCATGCATCCAACATTTTACGCAACTGTTCGTTGGTTTTTCTGGGATCGGCCTTTCCTTTACTTACTTTCATTACTTCGCCAACAAACAATCCCAGCAATCCGGTTTTGCCGTTTTTATATGCCTGAACCTTTTCGGGAAATCTTGACAAAACTTCTGCGATGAGCGTTTCAATAGTGTCTGTATCGGCATCCTGGGCGAGATTTAGTTTTTCAATCAATTCCGCCGCCGTTGATGCAGGTTTCTGAAGCA
>VGGQ01000055.1 GCA_016868535.1 Bacteroidota bacterium
GATTTGGAAGTAGTGGTGGTAAAGGATGGACTGGGTTTTATAGGATGATTTGAGGTTTGAATTTTTGTAAAAAGCAACTGTTTATTAATTCTATTACAGATAATAATTCTTCATTAATGCTGTCATTTTTTCTGAGTAAATGCCGGGTTTTCTGTAAATAATAAAATCGCTGATAGCTTCTGCTGAATTAATGCTCGATAAACATATAATTACCACGTGGGGTTCAGAAAAGGCAAAAGACCGCAGTTGTATTTTATCCTTAACATATAGATTTAATTCATTTAGTATTTCAATAACATAATCAGAATGTAACCGTGGAATTAACAGGCAACATTTGCCCTCCGGATGCAGTAATTCTTTTATTTTAGTTAGCAGGGCTGCAAAATTCAGTGATACCGTGTGTCTCGACCTCCTTTTTATTTCGTTTTTACTTGGCAATTGTTTATCGAAAAAAGGGGGATTGCAAACAACAGCATCATATTTAATTTCTGAATTCCAGTGTCGAATATCCGTTATAACGGATGTTATTCGATTATTCCATGGAGAATTATTAAAATTAATTTTTGCCTGCCGGATACTTTCTTCATCAATATCAATAGCGGTAAAATTGGCTTCAGGAAAACGTTGCGCCAGCAATAATGACAATAAACCTGTACCTGTTCCAATGTCCAATACACTTTTGGCATTTCCAATATCTGCCAATGCCCCGAAAATGCAGGCATCAGTGGTAACCGGCATGCATCCGCCTTCCTGAGTAACTTCAAATTGCTTAAAACGAAAAGGTCTTCTTTTTTTCATGCGCTGAACAATCCCGCAGGATCTGTGCTTTTAAGTAATTCAGCATCCCATTCCCAGCGGTATTTCTGGTTTCCTTCCAACAACAACATGGCGTCTGCGCTTTTTAGAGCCAGTTCCAGATCGTGACTGCTGAAAATGATTGTTTTGCCCAATTCAGCACACCATGTTTGCATGCGGGTCAGCATTTCCCTTCTGCCCGGATAATCCAAAAAGGCGAGGGGCTCATCCATCAGAATCACAGGGGTTTCCTGTGCCAGTGCACGTGCAATCATCACCTTTTGTTTTTCTCCATCGCTGAGGGTGTTAAACTGCCTTTCTGCAAACGCCTCCATGCCGCACATTTCAAGGGCTTTCAGCAATTCGTTTTCATGCTCCTGCATATTGCCGTTCCAGCCCGATAAAAACCTAAGGCGGCTGCTGAAAACTACTTCTTTGGCGGTTGTTAATGGCATGTCGGGCGGATGTGTAAAAACCTGGCTAATCAGCGATGCGCGGGTTTCAACGCTTG
The DNA here is from genome assembly GCA_016868535.1 of Bacteroidota bacterium. Classification (GTDB taxonomy): domain Bacteria; phylum Bacteroidota; class Bacteroidia; order NS11-12g; family UBA955; genus RGEC01. Next base: position 1,307 of record VGGQ01000055.1, read on the forward strand.
TTTTGTGCAAATCGGTACTGTTTATAGAGACGCAACCCAATAAAGGACTCGCAAGTCCTCCGAGAATCTGCATGAGTGTGCTTTTTCCCACCCCATTTTTGCCTGCCAGCAAAACCAGTTTGCCAGACTGTATCTCAAAATCCATAGGGCCATGCAGAACACAGGAATTGTTTCCTTGTACATAGCCGCTTTCTAGAGATTCTGCCCTAAACATGGTTTTGCCCCACAAATTTGCGCATTTTTGCACTGTGAATTTGCATTTATCAACCACCTCCGAAAAAGATATTTCCACCATTCAGGCCCTGGCCCGCGAAATATGGAACGACCATTATCCCACCATCATTGGACAGGAGCAGGTGGATTATATGCTGAACCGCATGTATGCCGTCGATTCCATGCTAAATCAAATGCAATCCGGACAGCAGTTTTTTCTGGTGTTAGAAAATGAAAAACCCATCGGTTTTGCTTCGGTAGAAAATACAGAGCAGGGGAAATATTTTCTGAACAAATGCTATATCAAGACCTCCCTGCAGCGATCTGGTGTTGGATCTTATGTTGTTCATGAAATTCTGAAAAATTATTCGGATTGCCGGGAGTTGCGCCTGCAGGTAAACAGGCAGAATTACAAGGCCATTAATTTTTATTTTAAAATGGGTTTTGTGATAGAGCAGGTGGCCGATTTTGATATCGGTGATGGTTATTTTATGAATGATTTTATTATGCTGCTGAAACGTTAATTGCCCAGCTTGTTGGCCAACTGACCGCAGGCGGCATCAATGTCTTTACCACGGCTGTGTCTTAAATTTACTATCAGTTTTGCGGCAGAAAGTCCATTGGCAAAGCGTTCCAGCCTCTTGTCCTGTGTAGGCATATAAGGTGCCAGTTCTCCGATGGGGTTGTATTCAATCAGGTTGATTTTGCATGGAAATTTCCTTGCAAACGCAATCAGTTCCCGCATTTCTTCTGCATCATCGTTCACACCTTCCATAAGGGTATATTCCAGTGTGGGGCGTGTGCCTGTTTTATCATACCAGTGCTTCAGTGCTTCGGCCAGCATTTCAAGGTTGTTGCTGGCATTGATGGGCATAATGGCGCTGCGTTTTTCATCATTGGCAGCATGCAGGCTCAGCGCCAGGTTGAATTTAGCGCCGTCATCGGCCATTTTTACAATCATTTTGACAATACCTGCCGTACTCACGGTAATGCGCTGCGGACTCATGTTCAGTCCGTTTTCACCGGTGATGAGTTCCACACTTCGCCACATATTCGCATAATTGAGCAAAGGTTCGCCCATGCCCATATATACGATATTGTCAAGCCTTTTTCCGTAGTGCTTTTCGGCCAGTTCGTTTAGGAGCCAAACCTGGTCGTAGATTTCCCCGGCTTCGAGGTTGCGCTGTCGTTTCAGATAGCCAGTGGCGCAGAATTTACAATCCAGGCTACAGCCCACCTGGCTGCTCACACACGCGGTTACACGGGTTTCGGTGGGTATGAGCACGCCTTCAATCAGGTTGCTGTCGTGCAGTTTAAAACTGCATTTGATGGTACCATCTTTGCTTTTTTGCTGTGTGTGTATCTTAGCCGGTAAAAGGCCGAAATGGCTTTGCAGCTTGTATCTCAGCTGTAGCGATAAATTGGTCATGGTCGCAAAGTCCCGTGCGCCTTTCTTCCACAGCCATTCATAAATCTGCCGTCCACGGAAAGCGGGTTCTCCCAGATTTTTAAGGTACTGTTCCAGTTGCGGAAGGCTTAGGGAACGAATATCCTGAGTGGTACTCATTTTTTGCGAAAAAACAGTGTCACCGGCACACCGGTCAGCGGAAATGCTTCGCGCAGTTTATTTTCAATGAACCTTGAATAACTGTCGGCCACATACTGCGGCAGGTTGCAAAACAGCGCAAAGGCCAGCCTTTTGGAGGATAGCTGGGTAACAAACTTGATTTTTACGAATTTGCTCTTGCGGCTGGGTGGCGGAAACGCTTCCATGATGGGCAGGAGATAATCATTCAGTTTGTGGGTGGGTATTTTCATGGTCAGGCCGGCATATACCTGCAGGATGGTTTCCAGTGCTTGAAAAATGCGCTGTTTTGTCACAGCCGAGATAAACAAAATCGGCACATCCACAAAAGGCGATATTTTGGATTTGATATCATCGGCATAAGCCAGGTGGGTGTTGGTGTCTTTCTCCACCAGATCCCATTTGTTTACCAATATAACAATTCCTTTTCCTAGTCGGTGCGCCATCCAGAAAAGATTCAGATCCTGCGATTCGAGGCCTTGTGTCGCATCAATGACCAGCACTACCACATCGCTGTTTTCCAGCGCGCGTAAAGATCGCATTACGCTGTAAAATTCAATGTTTTCGTGTACCTTGCTCTTGCGGCGTATACCGGCAGTGTCTACCAGGATAAATTCTTTGCCGTAGGCTTTATACCTGGTGTCCAGCGAGTCGCGGGTAGTTCCGGCAATGTTGGTTACAATGTGGCGCTGGGTACCTGTAAGTGCGTTCACCAGACTGCTTTTACCCACGTTGGGGCGGCCCACAATCGCGATGCGGGGCAGCTCTTCGTCAATGCTGGTATCCCCAGCTTCTTCCTTTAGCCGAGCGGCCACTTCATCCAGCAAATCGCCTGTGCCGTGTCCGTTGGCAGAAGAAATTTCAAAATAGCGGTCAAATCCCAGGGTATAGAACACCGATGCATCCATGCTCAGCCGTTCGTTGTCGACCTTGTTCACCACCAGTAGCACGGGCTTTTTGGAGCGTCGCAGTATCTGGGCAAAGTCTTCGTCCAGCGGGTGTAGATCACTCATCACATCCACCACAAACAGCAGCACCGAGGCTTCTTCTATAGCAATGTGCACCTGTTCGCGGATGGCGGTTTCAAAAACATCTTCACTGCAGGGCACAAAGCCCCCGGTGTCCACCACTGAAAACCCGATGCCGTTCCATTCAGAAGTGCCATAATGCCGGTCGCGGGTAACGCCACTTATATCATCTACAATAGCTTTGCGCTCACCCGTTAAACGGTTGAACAATGTGGATTTACCCACATTGGGCCTTCCTACAATGGCCACCAAACGACTCATAATGAGGTACAAAGATACGGCTTAATTTTCAGGGCTTACCTTTGCACCATGTCATCTCATTGTATTTCGGCCATTGTGGCTATTGGAAAAGGCCTGGAACTGGGCGCAGGCAACGATTTGCTATGGCATCTGCCCGTTGATTTTTCCTGGTTTGCACAACATACCCGTGGTAAACCCGTTATTATGGGCAGAAAAACCATGCAAAGCCTGGGCAAACCGCTGAAGAACCGCCTGAATATTGTGATTACCCGAAACCCGGAATGTGTGACCGAGGGATTTTATGCAGTGGATAGCCTTGAAAATGCTTTATACTTCGCTAAATCGCAATGTGACGATGAGATTTTCATTGTAGGTGGAGGAGAAATTTACAAGCAGTCGTTAGAGGTACTAGATAAACTTTATATCACCGAGGTTGACGGATATTTCCCGGGTGCTGATACTTTTTTCCCCGAGTATGATAAAACGTCGTGGAAAGAGACTTTCAGGGAGCATCATCCGGTGGATGAAAAACACAAATACGCATATGATTTTGTGATTTTGGAAAAGATACATGCCTAACCATCTTTTTAGTTACATAATATTGTTTTTTAGCTTTACAGCAACATCTGTTATTTCTCAGAAAATTATTAATAATAATATTTTGATTGAAGGAAATCATTTAACAAAAAAGGAAGTTGTCTTTAGGGAAATTGGCTTAAATCAAGATGATAATAAATATTTTAGTGACAGTCTGAAAATATTATGGATACAACGCATCAGCGACCTTGGACTGTTTACACACGTGGATATTCAATCCCAAAAATATTCCATATTTATTTTTGTTAAAGAAAAAAAATACAACTGGTTTTTACCCGAAATTACCTGAGCCGACCGCAATTTTAATGTGTGGTGGCAGGAAAAAGATCCGGCTAGACTCATTTATGGCGGTACATTATTTCTAAATAACTTAAGAGGTCGGAATCATTCGCTTGCACTGCAAGCAACGACATTATCCCGTGGGTGGTTATTATTTTAAAACAGGCGTTACCTACACAAAGACGAATCCCTTATTGTATTCGCCATCCATCGTTCAGGGTTGCATGAAGGCAAATTATTTCAAACCGATAGGCAGCTGGATACTTACCAACGCCCTTCAGGCTTCATACAATGCGGATTTGAATGCATTGATTGTGGGTTTTCTACCCTATGTATTTTCCCGTCAGCTGGGCTACGAAAGCCGCTATGTGCGGGGTTATGAACCTTATGTAGCCGACGGTATGGGTTTTGTACTAGGTAAAACTGGCATGAGAAGGCCTCTTTACAGGCATTCCGGCAAGAAAGTTCCCGGTATTGCATCCTTTAAAAATTACCAAACCCTGCCTATTAGTGTCTGGTGCACTATCTTTGCAGATGCAGGCCGTGTTATCAGACCGGTAATATTGCCTGAAAACAACCTGAATACCCGCTGGATGACAGGTGCGGGCGTTGGAATTGACGTGATACTTTGGTATACAGCCATGGCGCGTTTCGAGCTCAGCCGCAACCATTGGGGAAACGGGGTGTTTAACGTCTCTTTTACAAACGCTTTTTAAGCATGAAAATAGGGGTATACGCAAAATCCGTCAGGGACCACAAGCATGAGTCAGGATTTAACCTGTTGCTGGAAACCCTGAACGCCGCGGGCACGAAGTATGGTTTACCCAGTCTTTGGTAGATTACGTGCAAATGCGTGGTGGTATCGAGTTTAAGTTGAATACGTTTCAGTACCTTTCTGCTAAAGATCCTTTGCTTGATTTGCTTATCTGCGTGGGCGGTGATGGCACCATGCTCGACGCAATTTCGCTGGTGCGCGACAGCAATGTACCCGTGCTGGGATTAAATACAGGCCGTATGGGTTTCCTTGCGGGGATTTCCTTTGAAGGGATAGACAAAGCCATTACCGATGTGGAGCGCGGCAATTACAACATAGAAGGTAGAACCCTGCTGCAGTTGGAATCAAGCACCAAATTATTTGATTACGCTTTTGCACTAAACGATTTTGTGATTCACAAAAAAGAAACATCAAGCATGATTGTGGTGCATACTTACCTGAACGGCGAGTTTATGAACAACTACTGGAGCGATGGATTAATCATCTCAACGCCCACGGGTTCTACAGGCTATTCACTGAGTTGTGGCGGACCCATTATTTTCCCGGGCTCAGATAATTTTGTGATAACGCCCATTGCACCGCACAACCTGAATGTGAGGCCTGTGGTGGTAAGCGATACCTTGGTTATCAGTTTCGAAATAGAAGGCCGGGCCGGCAGTTACCTGACATCCTTGGATGCCCGAAGCCAGTCTATCAGTGGTGAAACACACATGGCGGTGCGCAAAGCCGATCATGAAATAAAGATATTGCGCCTTCATGGCGATCATTTTATGGACACCCTTAGAAACAAACTTAGCTGGGGTTTTGACAAACGGAATTGAAAAGGTTATTTTCTATCCTTGCCGGGTTTTTTATGGTAGGGCTGAATGCCCAGAATATTCCTAAAACAGGAACAGACACTACCATTGATATTGTCTGCTGGAATACGGAATGGCTGGGTGATTTGCAAAACGGGCCTTTCAACGAGGTAACCCAGATGAAAAATGTGGCGTCCGTTATAAAAGGTATGGACATGGATTTGTGGGGCATGTGCGAAGTGAGCAGCCCTGCGGCCTGGGATACGCTCAGGGCAAGGCTCCCAGATTATGACGGGGTGATTTCCACATGGTCTCAAACCCAGAAAACGGCCTTAATGTATCGGAAAAATATGTTCAGGGTGCTTAATGCACAACACATTTTGGCCGTATATGAGCGCGAGTTTGCCTCGGGCCGACTGCCGCTGGAAGTAATGCTAGAAGTGAATGCAGGTATAAAAAAAGACACTTTTTATGCTATAGTCATTCACCTGAAGGCCAATACAGGCAACACCATCGAAAAGGCGGAATCCTATGATTTGCGCAGGCGGAGCAGCGAGGCATTAAAAGATTATATGGATGTCCGAAAATCAAGAAAGTTTATGGTTATTGGCGACTGGAACGACGATCTGGATATGAGCATTTACAACAACCTTGCAACACCCTTTGCACGCTTGCTGGCTGATACAGCGCAGTATTTTTTCCCGAGCCGCGCACTTACACTTTCAGGGCAGCGCAGCACCGTTTCCTACAGCGATATGATTGATCATCAGATGGTGAATCGAAGTTTATTGCCCTACTATGTTACCAATTCCGCTGCTGTTTTCCGCGCAGATGCTTACATCATTGGGTATGGCAGCAATACATCCGACCATTATCCGGTTTATGCCCGTTATGATTTCAGGCGCACACCACCGGCTGCTCTTACTGTAAAGAGACCCATACGCGAAATGGTTTTTGACGGTGTTCAGTGGCATTGCAAAGATGGTCCGGAGCCGCGGTATTGCCGGGTTTTCAGCGCTTCGGGGAAATGTGTGTACGAAGGTGCGCCTAAACTACCTGCCTTTATGCCTTCTTGCACTTTACTTATAGAATGGCAATTTGCCGAGGGGGATGTCCTGCGCCGTTTGTGGGTGAGGCTTTAAAGGGGTATTCAACGGTTTTGGATCCACCTTTTTCCAAAAAAAGGGTGGAAGAAAGATATTAATGGAAACATTCTAATAAAAAACCCGGACCCGGCCGGATTTTTTATTATCCATAATTATCTTTATTTCAATTTAAAGGCCTTTTTTACCGCGTCTAAGGCATTGAGTTCCTCCCAGGGGAATAGTTTTACCTTCACGGTTTTTTCATTGTCTTTGCCCTTGTTGTAGGTCTTGGTTTTTATTTCCGTTTTACGGCCCATGTGCCCGTAAGCTGCAGTTTCTAGGTAAATGGGTGTGCGCAGGCTAAAACGCGTTTCGATGTTGTAGGGTCTCAGGCTGAATTCCTTAATTTTGAGGATGGTAGATGCGATTTGGCCATCGGTCATTTTTACCTTGGAGGTACCGTAGGTATCCACAAACAAACCAACGGGATCTGCTACACCAATGGCATAGGAAACCTGCACCAGCACCTTATCGCAAACACCGGCAGCTACGAGGTTTTTGGCAATGTGGCGGGTTGCATAAGCAGCCGAACGATCGACCTTGCTGGGATCTTTTCCGCTGAAGGCACCGCCACCGTGCGCACCTTTACCGCCATAAGTATCAACAATGATTTTGCGGCCTGTGAGACCGGTATCGCCGTGAGGTCCGCCGATAACGAACTTGCCGGTAGGGTTTACGTGGTATTTAATGTCTTTGCCAAACAGCTTCTGAACGCGCTTGGGCAGAAGTTTCATCACGCGGGGAACGAGGATATTGCGTACATCGGCGTCGATTGTTTTCAGCATTTCATCGTCCGCTTTTTTAATGTCGTCCGCTTTGTTTGATTTGGGTTTTACGAAGTCATCATGCTGGGATGAAAGTACGATGGTATCTATGCGCAAAGGTTTGTGGTTATCGCTGTATTCAATGGTAACCTGGCTTTTGGCATCGGGGCGCAGGTACTTTATTTTCTTGCCTTCGCGGCGCAGATTGGCAAGTTCTTCAAGCAGCAAATGGGCGATGTGAATGGCCAGCGGCATGTATTCATCGGTTTCCCTGCAAGCATAACCAAACATCATTCCCTGGTCGCCGGCACCCTGATTCTGCTTACTCTTGCGGTCCACGCCCTGATTGATATCGGGGCTTTGTTCGTGAATGGCGCTGAAAATACCACAACTGCTGGCATCGAACATATATTCACTTTTGGTATATCCAATTTTAGTAATTGTTTCACGGACAATCTGTTGTACATCCAGCACAGCTTTGGATTTAACCTCGCCGGCCAGCACTACCTGTCCTGTAGTAACCAGTGTTTCGCAAGCTACTTTGCTGTCGGCATCATACACCAGAAAGTTATCGATGAGTGCATCTGAAATCTGATCGGCAATCTTGTCAGGATGGCCTTCTGAAACAGATTCGGAGGTAAAAAAATACGGCATGTTGATGTCTTAAAAAGTACCGCGAATATACGAACCCTGAACTATTCCTTAATCAGGATTTTCAGATAGCGTAAAGTCGGCCCACAGAAGTTTGTGGTCTCCGGGAATTTCTTTAGAGCTCTTATAGCCTTTGAAAGCCAGGTGCGTGGAAGAAAGAATATAATCAATGCGAAAACTAGGAAAAGGCCCTAGATATGTGCGTTCAAGTCCGCTACCGGCTTGACAGAAGGCATCTTGAAGTCCCCTGGATACGGTATGGTAAGCATAGCTCATAGGTACATCATTAAAATCTCCGCAAACGAGCACATTTTGCACTGTGCAGGATTGAATATGTGCAGCAATGGCATCTGCCTGTTCGGCGCGCTTGCCGTAGGCATCCCGCATGCGCTGCAAAAGGCCTTTTCCCTGCTCCAGGTTGGAACCTTTTTCTTTGTCTGCCCCATTCACAAAATCATAATCGGTTTTACGGAAACGGATAGATTGTAAATGCACATTGTATACCCGCATCATTCTTTCACCTATTTGCACATCGGCGTACACGGCCATGTTGCCTGTATTTCCCGGAAAATCAACGCGCCCTTTTTCCTTAATGGGGTATTGGCTCAGGATTATCATGCCATAATTGCGTTCGGGAACCAGCCTAAAAAGCTGCACGTGGGGGTAACCTGTTTTTTCTTTGAGTTTTGCAGCCATTTTATCAATGTTTCTGCGGTCGTAAACCTCCTGCAGGCAAACGATGTCTGCATTTTTGTAAACAAGCACATCAGCAACGGTATCAAAGAACCAGCGGTTCTGGTAGGCGCCAAACAACTGTGCATTTACACTACACACAGCAATCTTGTCGGTGTTGTCAGGTTTGCTGGCAACATTTAACTGAAAATATTTTCCGGTCTGGAAAAAGCTGAATATAGCCAAACCCAGCGGGAATATGAGTTTGAGTTTGCGCTTGCGTTGAATCCACCAGTACACCAGCCATAGCAGATTTAACAGAAACAGAATGGGAAAGGCGAGCCCCAGCAACTGTATCCATGATGAAAAAGAGGGATGCAGATAAGGTGCAATCATGGATATGCCCAACAATAGCGCTGTAATCAAGGTAACCGGAAACACAAGCATATTTAATATCCTGAGTACCATTTTCATTCACCGGCTTTAAACAAATTGTCTTTTTCCTTTGCGGATAGGCTATCATAGCCGGTGGCATTGATTTTATCGAGAATGCGGTCTACTTCCTCCTGCGATACACCGTTTTTTTTGGAAACTGAAGTACGATCCTTGTTTATAATGACCGTGGCGCTGCGCAGGGGTTTTGATTTTTTGCCCGAAAACAAATTCTTGATGAAGTCAGCAACAGCGTCCACGCCTGGAATATGCCAGGTGCCTTTGGTGTGCAGCATGTAGGTAAGGCCGAATGCCGCACCGCCGAGATGACAAATGTAGCCTCCCTTATTAACAGGACCTGAAGCACCCAATAAATCCAATACAACCCGAAAAACAGCAATCCATACCAGTTCTACCGGAAGAATCCCGAACAACATCAAACGGTAGTTGGGAAACATCACGGCAGTTCCCACAATTATGGCGGTTACGCCACCTGAAGCACCCACCATCCGAGCATCTTCACCTCCCATGCCAAAGATATTGTTGAGAAGCATGAATAAGAATGCTCCTGCTATGCCACCGCCGGTAAACAGCCGCCAGACATGTTTTTTCCCGGTCATATCTTCCAGTATGCTGCCGATGAAGAACAACCAGAGCATATTGGTAAAAAGGTGGAAAAACCCTGCGTGCAGAAAAATGTAGGTAAAAACCGACCAGGGTTGATTGACAAAAAATTCCAGGTGTGGCATGAACATAAGTGCACCTACGCCATCCGGCCAGAATAACCCCAGCAATTCCGTAAGGATCCAAACCCCTGCGCAAATCAGTATGAGGGTTATTACCGCGGGGTTGCGGCGGTTAAAGGGATTGAGGTCTGCGCCGAGGAAAGTCATAGCCATAATTAACGCCAGTTACTGCGGAACCATTTTCTGAACCAGAACCTTACGGTTAAAAAACCGGTGAGCGCACCACCTAGGTGGGCAAAGTGGGCGAATGGGTCGCTTTCCAGATTGGTCAAGCCAAAAATCAAATCAATCGCCAGGATGATAGGAACCAGGT
>VGGQ01000056.1 GCA_016868535.1 Bacteroidota bacterium
AATGTCAGTTTAAATCTACCTACCCAGCTTATTAAACCTGCCAACAACCTCTTTGGGTTCAGCACCACCACGCAATTTGGTAAAACCACGGTAAAAACCGTATTCAGCCAAAACAAAGGACAAAGCACAGAAACGGTTCTTCAGGGCGGGCAGCAACTAAATGAATTCAGGATTACTGCCGATAACTACGACCAAAACAGACACTTCTTTCTTGCTCAGTATTTCCGTGAAAATTACAATACATCTCTCGAGAATCTTCCCATTGTGGCAAGTGGTGTCATCATCAACAGGGTAGAAGTTTGGGTTACTAACCGCAGTGCCAACATTGAAACCCCGCGCGATATTGTGGTTTTTCATGATATGGGTGAGTCAAAGCCTTACAGAAATAATCTGGGCGGAAATATCGATCCTGCACCTGACAATGCTTCCAATTCTCTGTATGCACAAATAGCAAATGACAACCTGGCAAGAAAGAATGGCACATCGGTAGACCGGCTTTTTTCTTTGTATCCCAATTTTGAACAAACGGTAGACTTTGATATTCTAAACAACGCAAAACAGCTCAACAGCAATGAATTTACACTCAATACTCAACTTGGTTACATATCCCTGAACCAGCCGTTGAACAACGACGAAATTCTTGCCGTGGCTTTTGAATATACCCTAAACGGAAAGGTTTACACCGTAGGTGAATTTAGCCGTGATGTGCCGCCCGGTGATCAGCGTATGCTGTTTTTAAAGATGCTGAAAGGCAATACCATCAGAACCAAATTACCCATGTGGAATCTGATGATGAAAAATATTTACACACTGAATACATACAGTCTTTCACTGGAAGATTTTAAACTGAATGTGCTGTATGCGGATGATACAAGCGGTGCAGATTACAATTACCTGCCTGTGCAAAATGCTGTGCCCGCATTTGCCAATGGCAATCCTCTTATCAGGGTGCTTGGTTTGGATAAACTAAACAGACAGCAGGAAGCAAAACCTGATGGAATTTTTGATGCTATTGAAGGTCTGACGGTTCAGGCGCAATATGCCCGCATCATATTTCCCGTAACAGAACCTTTTGGGGATTTTATGAGAAATAGATTCGGAGGCAGAACAGATTTTGCGGACTACTATTGTTATGACGCATTGTATGATAGTACAAAATGGCTTGCTCAGCAGGATGTAAAACACAATAAATTCTTCCTTACCGGTAGTTATAAGAGCCCCAACGGTGCTGAATTGTTTCTGGGTACCACTAACCTTCAGCGAGGCTCTGTGAGGGTAACAGCTAATGGACGCCCGCTTCAGGAGGGTATGGATTATGAGGTGGATTATGCTCTGGGACGTGTTCGCATCATCAATGACGGATTGCTCCGTGGCGGTGCCGAAATCCGCGCCAGTGCAGATGGACAGAGCTTTTTTAACATCCAGCAGAAAACACTTGTGGGAGGAAGGATTGAACATAAATTCAATAAACACCTATTGTTTGGTGCCACCGGGTTGCACATGTATGAACGCCCGTTAACCACCAAAACCAATTTTAACGAAGAACCTCTGCTAAATTCAATTTTGGGTGCAGATGTAGCCTACAGCAATAAATCAAGGTTCATTACCCGCATGATTGACAGGCTTCCGTTCCTTGAAACCAAAGAGATCAGCAGGATTACTGTGTATGGGGAATTTGCCAAAATCATTCCCCACAATCACAGGTCTCAAGGCGGACAACGGGGTATATCTAATCTCGAGGATTTTGAGAACGCTGAATTGCCCAATGATTTAAAGCAAATTTCCAACTGGACAATTGCAAGTATCCCCCAGAAACAACCTGACCTTTTTGCGGAAATACAGGATCCCGGCAAACTTAAATGGATGAACCGCCACGGCAGTCTCTCCTTTTACAGCATCGATCAGCTGTTCTACCGCGAAGAAGACATGCCCTATAATATAAAGGCCAGGGTAGATGAAATTCTCAGCGATCCCTACATGCGCCAGATAGATCAGCGTGAAGTTTTTCCCCAGCGTCAGTTTCCTCCTGGAACACCAACATTGCTGACCACGCTGGATATGGTTTATAGACCCACACTGCGCGGATTATACAATTTCAACTCAGATCCCACGCAAATTGATGCCAGTGGCCGCTTGTTGCAACCCGAACGCAGCTGGGCCGGAATTATGCGCCGAATAGATCAGAATGATTTTGAAGCAGCTAATATCGATTATATCGAAGTTTGGATGATGGATCCGCTCATTAAAAATCCGGGTCTTAAAGGCAATCTTTATCTTCATCTGGGAAGCATCAGTGAGGATATTTTACCCGATAGGCGCAAGTCGTTTGAAAACGGACGGCCATCAACCGCAGATTACACCAACACGGACACTACAGACTATGCAATAGTGCCCTCCATTCCACAAATAAATTTTGCATTTAATAACGATCCTGCTACACTCAAGGAGCAGGATGCAGGCCTGGATGGAATGAATGATGAGCAGGAGCGGGAGCATTTCAACCAGACATACCTGAAATTATTGGAAACCAACTTTGGTGTCAATTCAGCCATATACAACCAAGCTAAGAATGATCCGTCCAATGACAATTTTGTACATTATCTGGAAGAAAAATATACTACGGCAGATGCCGATATCATAAATCGATACAGCCGTTTTCAGGGCATGCAGGGCAATTCAAGTCCCGATCGTTTTACAGGTAAATATGCCGACATGCCCAAATCTTCATCTACTGCGCCCAATGATGAGGATGTCAATCGTGACTTTACACTGAACCAAAGCGAAGACTATTACCAGTATCAGATAAATATCAGCGCGGCCGATTTGCAGATCGGAAAGAACTATGTGGCCGATATAGCCAGAAAACGTGTTAAACTCCGCAACGGTAAGGAAGAAGAGATCAAATGGTACCAGTTTAAAATTCCTATTCGCCAGTTCCAAAAGGCTGTGGGCAATATCAGTGATTTCAAGAGTATACGCTTTATGCGCATGATAATGACGGGTTTTGCCGACAGCGCCGTGCTGAGAATGGGTTACATAAACATGGTCAGGGCCGATTGGCGCAGGTATACAAATTCACTTAAAACACCGGGTGTTATTGTTCCTCAGGACCCCAATGACAACACCAAGTTTGTGGTTTCTACCGTAAACATTGAGGAAAACGGGCAAAGAGCACCTATATCCTATGTAACGCCACCGGGTGTGGTAAGGGTTCAGAACATGGCATCCCTGGGCACTGTACTTGAAAATGAACAATCATTGTCTCTGTCTACCTGCAACATGTTGCCCGGCGATGCCAGAGGTGCATTTAAAACCAGTCAGTTTGATATCAGAAACTATAAAAATCTTCAGCTCTATGTGCATGCTGAGGCCCCTGCTGCGCCGCAGCTGAAGGATGGTGATGTTTCCTGTTTCATTCGTTTTGGCACCGACCTTACCAACAACTTCTATGAGTATGAAATACCTTTAAAAATTACACGCAGCAATATCAATAAAGGAACCCCCGGTGCAGATAAACTAATATGGCCTGATGAAAACTTCATCGATCTGGAACTCGAGCGTCTTTTTCAGTTGAAAATTCAAAGACAAAATGCAGGTTGGCCTATGTCGGCTCCCTTTATACGGCCTTCGCAAAATGGTAAAATCACCGTCTTGGGTTTGCCAGACGTTGGAAATGTAAGGGTAATGATGATTGGTATTAAAAACAATACCGATGCACCGCAGTGCTTTGAAGTTTGGGTAAATGAGCTGCGGGTTAAAAATATCGCCAACCGCGGTGGTTGGGCCGCTTTGGGCAATGTGCAGACCACTCTGGCTGATTTTGGGACTTTAAATCTTGCAGGCAGCATACGAACCATTGGATTTGGGGATGTAGACAAGAAACTGAATGACCGCAGTCTGAGTACCAATATGAATTATGATATTGCGAGTAACCTGGAACTGGGCAAATTTTTCCCCAAGAAGGCCGGAATCAGTTTACCCATGTATGTTGGGTACTCAGAAAATTATATTCGTCCCAAATTCAATCCGCTTAACCCAGATATTGAAATGTCCACTTTCCTCAATGGTATTTTGGATAAGGCACAGCGCGAAGCCGTGAGAAAAGCCGCCGAAGATTATTCTTCACTTTACAGTTTAAACTTCAACAATATCAGAATAGCCGCCAGGCCCGGTAAAAAGCCCATGCCCTGGAGTTTATCCAATTTTAATGCTACATACAGTTTTCAGCGCAATTACCGAAGAAACCAGCAAATAGAAAAATTTTTCGCGGAAACTACCCAAGGTGCGCTGGGTTACCAGTATTCCATTCCAACCAAATTTATTAGACCATTTAATAAACTGAAGCCCCGCTGGCTAAATCCCATAAAGGAAATCAACTTCAATCTGTTACCTGCAAATTTTTCTACGCAATGGCAGGTAAACCGCTTCTATAGTGAGATGCAGGCCAGAAATAACAATAACTTCCGTCAGATAAATCCCCGGTTATACGACAAGAACTTTACACTGAACCGCGTTTACAACGCAAGTATGCCGCTGTTCAGTTCACTTACCATTAACTACAACGCTACAGCCAATTCCAGAATTGAAGAGCCTTACGGAAGTCTGGATACTGAGGGGCGAAAGGAACTGGTGCGCAGGGAATTTAATACGTTGGGAAGAATGACCCGTTTTACCCAGTCAATTAATGGAAATTATTCGCTGCCCTTTACCAAGTTTCGCCGGCTGGACTGGATTAATACGAGTATAAATTATACCGGAAGTTACGAATGGAATCAGGCGCCGCCTGCATTTGCTTCTCTGGGTAATCGCATCAGCAACGGACAGGACATAAACATTCAGGGGCAATTGAATTTTCAAAGCCTGTATCAAAAAATACCATGGATAAGGGATCTGGAAAAACCCTCCAAGAAGAAACAAGCCAGAGAGAAGAAGTCCGATGAAGAAGAAAAATATGAGAGTGCTCTGGATAAGAGCAAAGAAGGAAAGAAAAAAGCAAACCCTTTTAAAATTGCCGTTGGCAATTTTGTGAGTATGTTTAAAAATGCGGGTTTCAGCTATAGTGTTAAGCAGACTACAGATTTGCCGGGATTCCGCTATAAACCGGACTATTTTGGTCATAATTTCAAACATGTTCAGCCGGGGTTGTCGTTCGTTTTTGGTATGCAGGAGACCGATATCCGATACCGTCTTGCGCGAACCGGAGCATTAAATGACGATATTCGCCAGAGTAATTTTTACCGAACATCAACCACAGAAGCCTTTACCGGTAATATAACCGTTGAACCCATCAAGAGTCTCCGAATTCAGCTTGATTTGAGCAGAAACAGTATGCAGGGTACCCAAAGTATTTTCCGATGGGACGGCACCTTTTGGGTAGATCAAGGATTGACACAAATGGGTAATTACAACATATCCGGAAATTTTATACGAACCCATTTTGTGAAAGACAATGTAATTGGGGATAACCGAGTGAATGCGGTATTTACGCAGTTTCAGGCAAACCGCTACAGTGTGGCACAAAAACTGATGTTTGGCGATCAGCGTGTGCTGACGCCTGGAGAAGATACAATTTCCCGGTTTCCGATTGGTTACAGCAAACAACACCAGGATGTATTAATTGGTTCTTTGTACACTACATATTCAGGCATGGATCCCGGACGTACGAATGTTTCCGGTTTCCCGAAAATTCCGCTTCCTGGCTGGAATATCAACTACAATGGACTCACCCGCATTAAAGCCATAGGAAAGTTCTTCACCAATATTAACTTCAGGCATGGTTACAATGGCAGATATTCCATAGGCAGTTTTACGCAGAACTTAAGGTATGACAAGGCACAGGTTGTAAATCAGGGTGAAGATTTTGTACCGCAGCGACAGATCGAGGATGTTACCATTTCGGAAGGTTTCTATCCGCTGCTGGGAGTAAATATCGCTACGCGCAACAATTGGACCGTTTCATTTGATTATAAGCGATCCCGCATTCTTAAACTCTTTGCGGCTCAGTTTAATGTTACGGAAATGCGCAACAACGAAATTCAGTTTCAGGCCGGTTACCGCGTCACTGGGTTAACCCTGCCATTTAAAAGAAATGGAAGAAAACTTTATCTGCCTAATGATTTACGCTTTGATATGACCGTAAACGTAGCTGATAATATTACCATTACCCGAAAAATTGATCAGAATGACAACCGCGCTACCGCGGGAACCAAGCAGGTTCGAATTGGGCCTGCCGCTACCTATCAGGTAAACAATAAGATAAACATGGCTTTCAGGTACAACAAAACCATTATGTCACCGCGCATTGCCAATCAGTTTTACACCGCCCTAACCGATTTTGGATTTGAAATCAGGTATACGCTTAATTAAAAACATAGTCCCTTACTGGATAATGTTTTCGGTCGGCATTCCGGAGATTCAGGCTCAGGACACCATGCCACCCATTGGTAAATGGAGGATTCATGCCAGTTACAAGGTTTCCCGCGTTTGTGAGGCTTCAGGATTATATGTTTACGCAGCCTCTGCCAGTGGAATATTCCGAACAGATATAAGAGATGGCGAAATGAAAACCCTGACCCGATTGGATGGTTTTCAGTCTTCGGGGGTTTCCGTCATGCGATATGCGGCTAATCTTAAAATTCTTATTATCGGTTATAATAACGGGATGATTGAATTGCTTAAAAACGATCAGACTTTAACGCAGGTTAATGGTTTTTATACCAAACTGATTCAGGGCGATAAACGCATTATCCATATTAATGTTGACGGCGATAAAGCCATCATCAGCACTACCTTTGGAATACTAGTGTTGGATTTATTGAAGGAAGAAATCAGCGACAGTTACACTGCTATCGGCCCGGGAGGGCAAAGCTTGGGAATTTTAAGTACTGCTGTTTCAGGGGATTCTATATATGCAGGAACCGCTACAGGAATAATCCGGGCCAGATATTCTACAACTGTGAATCTTAATGACTACAATAACTGGAAACAGGTTTTTAACGGAAGTTTTTGTACCCATTTACACGCTTATAAAGACAGCCTGTATTATGCCGCTGATAGTGTTGTTTATCGTTTTCACAAGGGAAAAACAAAGGTTGTGGTTTCTGAAAAGAGAGTTACAGGCCGAATTCAGCAGTATGAGGATAAACTTCATATTTTCAGGGGAGGCGGTATTTTCACGGTAAGTGCAACCGGATTCTCAAAAAATAACAAAAATCTGTTAAGCGATGGCACTGCAGATGCTGAGGGATACTTCTGGTTCTGTACCGGTATCGGTCCCGGTGTTATTAAACAAACCGATGTAAATGAAATAGCGTTTGAGCCATCCGGCCCTTCAGGAACATCCGTTTTTGCAATGACGAAATCTGGCAATACCCTATTTACTTCAGCTGGTGGCGTAAGCAATACATTTGGCAATGCTTACAATCCCACTGGTTTCTATGTTTTTGATAACAATTCCTGGAGCAGCAATCCGGCAAGTGCCTTCAATACTGGGCTATATGATTACACTTTTGTTTATTACAACCGTGTAACCGGAAGGAACTATGTAGCTACGCATGTAAATGGTCTGCTGGAATTTAACGGCAAAGATGCAATAAACAAATGGGACGCAGTAAACAGTACCCTGCAGCCTACGCCTGTTGTAAATATGGTACGCGCATCCGGCATCAACTCTGATGAAAAAGGTAATTTGTGGGTAACCAACTACGGATCCCCGGGTGCCGGTTTGCATATGATGAATAAGTCAGGCCAGTGGACAGCGATTTCCATACCAACCACCGATGTGGGCAATCTGATAGTGGATCAGAACGGATATAAATGGATACAGCTTGTAGCAGGCGGTATTCTGGTGTATGATGACAATAAAACTCCCGGTAATGTACTTGATGACCGAAGCCGAACCCTCAATAACCGCGATGGCTTGATTACCAATGAAGTTACCTCGCTTGCATGTGATTCGAACGGCTATGTTTGGATAGGAACCACGCAGGGTCTGAACGTGTTTACCAATCCCATGTCGGTGTTTGATGGAGCCAATGCCGACAGACTTATTATTCGCCAAAATGGAGTTGATGGCTATTTGCTGGGTGAAGAAAGTATAAATGATATTTGTGTGGACGGAGGCAACCGCAAATGGTTTGCCACCAATAATGGTGTGTTTCTGGTAGATGCCAATGGACAGCGTGTGATTACACAGTTCAGATTAGAAAATACGCCCCTGCCGGATAACAGGGTAATTTGCATTGGTCAGCAGGATAAAACAGGTGAAGTGTTCTTCGGAACCGATCAGGGCATTGTCTCGTTCCGCAGCGATGCCAGTGCCGCCGGAGATAAATTTGGTAAAATAAAAATATATCCCAATCCGGTAAAGCCCGGCTACAGCGGTTTGTTAACCATAGAAGGACTGGCCGAGGATTCGGAAATCAGAATTACTGACGCTACCGGCAATCTGGTTTATCAGACCAGAGCCAATGGAGGTACTGCCACCTGGAATGGACTGCGCCTAAATGGCTCACGGCCCAACAGCGGTGTTTATTTTGTGTTTGCGGTAAACAAAGATGGCTCTGAAACAGAAATGGGCCGCTTTATTTTTATGCATTAATAAGGGATCTCAAGTACTTGTCCGTCATAGGCAAGCTGCATATTCCGGGGCAGTTTGGCATTTACCTCATCATGCAGACCAATCTGGTGACTCATGTGTGTGAACCATGTGTAATCTGTCCCTATTTTCCTTGCCTGCAATACTGCTTCATCAAGCGTAAAATGCGAAATATGTGTTTCACGCCGAAGGGCATTTAATACAAGATGTTTGCTGCCGGTAGCTTTTTGCCATTCTTCTTCAGCAATAAAATTGGCATCGGTAATGTATGTGAAATCCCCAATACGGAAGCCCAAAACTGGCAGTTTGAAATGCTTAACTTCAATGGGAATAATTGGAATACCATGTATTTCAAAAGGTTTATTTTCAATCAGATGAAATCGCAACAGAGGAATTCCGGGATAAGGCTTTTCATCAAAAATGTAACTGTACTGTTTGTGAAATATATTCAGCACATGTCGGGTGCAAAACACATCCACATAATCTTCCTGCAAATAATTATAAGGGCGTATATCATCCAGTCCGGTTGTATGATCGCGGTGTTCGTGGGTAAAAAGCAAGGCATCAATCCTTTTGATGCCCGCCCGAATCATCTGGTAGCGAAAATCTGGTCCTGCATCAATAACAATGCTGACTCCCTTAACCTCAACATGAATGCTGCATCGCAGTCGTTTGTCCTTTGGGTTTGTACTCAGACATACCTCCGATGTGCAACCTATGGGAGGAACACCCTGGGATGTTCCCGTGCCAAGAAAGGTTACTTTTAAGGTATCGCCTGCCACCTGATTGATTATTGTACAGAGTCGAGGAAGCCTTTTAGACGCATGATGATGTCTACGCGCATATTGTTTGCTTTTAGCAGGTTGGAGGCATAGATACTTACCCAGTCCAATACATGTATGACTTCAAATAGACGCTGAACTCCGGAACCTGACTCGGGGAAGGCGTACATAAGGTTGTTTTTTTCAGACAAAACTGTCGCTAGAAACTGAAACCTTAAATTGGTGCGGGCATTGTTTCCGCTATTCAGCAATATAAAGTTGGTATCGTGCTTTTCCTGATAGCTTTCAATTACATTGTGATTGGCTTCCGGCAATACGGTTACAAAGCATTCGCCTTTCGCATTTTCCTGTATTTGCTGGCAGAAGCGAATGGCAACTGCTTCAAAGTCAGGATCGCAAACAACCACAAACTTATTGTTGATGGTATGGCTGAAAAGGTCTGTAATTTTCCAGGCTTCCAGTTTTAGGTTTTTGTTGCTTGTGAGCGTATCTGCAGTGCTTTTAAGTGTTTCGGAAACGGTGGTGCCTGAAAGTTCCGATAAAATAAGCAATAGTGTGCTGAGGCTATATCCAAGTGCCATGCGAGGCTGGTATCCGGTTTCAATCAAATAGCAGGGAATCTGATCCTGCTGTGCCTGCTGCATGATCTTTCCACCGCTTGCCAGACAAATCATATTGCAGCCTTTGTTTTTGCCTTCGGCATACATAGCCAGCGTTTCTTCTGTGTTGCCGCTGTATGAGCATAAAATTATCAGGGTTTTGTTATCGGCGTAGCCAGGCAAATCATAAGCTGAAAAAACTTCAATAGGAATGGGGAATTTACTTATCATGGCCAGCCGTGCAATACGGCCGCCAATTCCTGAACCTCCAAGTCCTCCGATAACAACATGGTTGAACTGAGTTGATTTTAGTCCGTGCGGACAGTAGTTTTTCAGCGCCCATTTAATCTGATGGTGAAAATTGTCAAGGGAAATTTCGTGTGTGATTTCGGACATGGTATCTTGATTTGTGCGCACGCAATATACGAAGCAGATATTTGTTTATGGTTAAGAAACATCATAAAAAAAGCCCCGGTTTGAGGGGCCTTTTGTTATTTGAGTTCAAATCTAATGTTACCTGTTTGGGCGAGTTGTGCGTAAATATCCTCATCGGTATAAGGGCTCTGTGTATACTTGTAGCGATAATCCATAATCTGTGCTGCTTTGATAGCATAATTTCCTTCATTGAAGTAGTATGACAGCATGTCGCCGGATATCTGCAGATTGGTATTGGTAAGCACAGAATTTGGAACATCAATCTTGTCTCTTTTTTCGATGAAAGCCACGGCTACACCATTATAACCCTCAATGGGTTTGCTCATTTTTTTAAGCTGAACTCCAAATAAAGCACCTACGATTTTAGGTTCATTGCTCATTTGTGGTAAGAATGTTTGGTTAATTCTAACACCATCTAAAGGAATTAGGGAGGCTCCTGTTCTTTGTACCAGTTCCTCTAAGGACTTAACCGAAGCCATTGCCTTTTCAAATTTCTCACGAATCTTTTCTGCTTTTAGCTCCCGCTTTACAAGCGGCTCAATCTTTTCACGAACATCATCAATATTGGAGTAGCCCACATGTTTAACAGAGCTTATCATCATCACCATGTGAATATTGTTGAACGGCATCCTGTCAGATACGTCGTCTTTTTTGCGCTTAGAATCAAACAGCCAGTTAAGAATTTCTCTGACTTCGGTATAATCCGTAATTCCCGGCAGACTTTTTACGTCTGTTTTAATATCCTTTTGAACCAGCACATTCAACCCCATTTTATCAACTGCATTCTGAAAACTTTTGGCATCTCCGTCAGAAACCAGATTTCTGAATTTTCGACTAAGTTGATCAACTTCTTT
>VGGQ01000057.1 GCA_016868535.1 Bacteroidota bacterium
TCATCATTCTCCTTAACTACCGCACTGATGGCACAAAACAATGCCAACGTAGCGCCACCCACCACTGTAATTTCCGATTGCCAGTCATATTCGGTTCCATAGCATTTCAGGGTTTTTTCGGCAATCTTTTTCCGCAATTCAGGCACCCCGGGCATGGGTGCATACTGGTTTTTGCCTCTCCGCATGTAGTGATTTACCCTGTCTATCAGTTTTTCGGGACAATTAAAATCAGGAAAGCCCTGTGCCAGGTTCACAGCCCCGTGCTCGTTGGCAAGTGACGACATAATGGCGAAAATTGTTGTTCCCGTGCCAGGCATTTTGGAGATCAGATTTAAGGAGGTTTCCATCTACACTGCGAAATAAAGTGCAATTTATGTTTTTCCCTCTAAAATCCCTTTTCTTTGCTGCATGACTCCGCTGTCTGTGGTCATCATCACCAAAAACGAAGAGAAAACCATTGGAGCCTGTATTGATGCGGTTAGTGATATTGCCGATGAAATAGTGGTTCTGGACAGCTTCTCCACCGACAAAACCGAACAGATATGCCGCGAAAAAGGTGCACGTTTTGAACAAAATGCATTTGACGGCCACATAGAGCAAAAAAACAGAGCAAAAAACCTCGCTACGCATAATTGGGTGCTGAGCCTGGATGCAGATGAAAAACCGGATTCAATGCTGCTGCAAAATATAAAAACGCTGAAGGAAAATGATTTTCCGGGAAACATATCTGGTTACAGTATGAACCGCCTCAACTTTTATTGCAGAAAACCTGTAAAATCCTGCGGCTGGTATCCCGACACCAAATTGAGACTCTGGAAAAAAGACTGCGGTGCCTGGACCGGCATCAACCCACACGACCGGTTTGAATTAAACGAAGGAATGGTATCGGTGTATCTGCAGGGTGATATTCTGCACAACACCTACCCTACCCACGCGGACATGGTGCGGCAGGTAAACAAGTTTGCGGGAATAGCTGCCCAACAATTTTCACAAAAACCACTGCTGTGGCTCATTTCCAAAATGCTGTTCAGCCCCATTTTTAAATATACGAAAAATTACCTGATTAAACAAGGTTTTATGGATGGTAAAGCCGGGTTTCAGATATGCCGGTATCAGGCCATTGAGGTATTTAGGAAATACCGTTTGGCGATAACGTTAAAGTACAGCTTATATGAGCCTGATTTCCAACCATAGTGGACTTTTCCCAGAGGCCGGTACTGACGAAGCCGGACGCGGTTGCCTGGCCGGTCCAGTGATAGCCGCCGCTGTAATCCTGCCACCGGATTTTCACCATCCTATGCTCAACGACAGCAAGCAGGTTTACAAAAAGCATCGAGAACAACTCAGACCCATCATTGAAAATGCAGCGATTAGCTGGCAGGTAGCCTTTTGCAGTCCTGAGGAAATTGACAAAATAAACATACTCAATGCAAGTATACTGGCCATGCACAGGGCGCTTGAAAAACTGAAGGAGACACCCAGGCACATTCTGGTAGACGGGAACCGCTTTAAGACATTCAAAAACATACCGCACACCACCATAGTTAAAGGAGATTCGCGTTTTGTTTCCATCGCCGCAGCCAGTATTCTGGCCAAAACCCACCGCGATGAACTCATGGAAAGGCTGCACCTGAAATTTCCCGCATATGGCTGGGATAAAAATGTAGGATACCCAACCGAAAAACACCGCGAAGCCATAGCATCGCTGGGTACCACACCCCACCATCGTAAAACATTTGCCCTGCTGAAATCCCAGATCAGTCTTTTTCCATAAATTTATGCCTCAATGTGGGGAGCACCGTGCTAATTGATGTACTTTTGAAGTATCTCAGATGACTGAAACCATTCTCATACTTGACTTTGGCTCTCAATATACGCAATTGATTGCCCGGCGTGTTCGAGAACTAAATGTATATTGTGAAATTCATCCTTTCAATCATTATCCCCAGCCCGGTCCTCATATTAAAGGCATCATCCTTTCGGGCAGCCCCAGCTCTGTGAATGAAACCGATGCGCCGGATGTAGATCTTTCTGCCCTGCTGTCACATGCACCCACCCTGGGCGTTTGTTACGGGGCGCAGCTCATGGCCAAGAAAATGGGTGGCGAGGTTGGTAAATCAGCCCACCGTGAATACGGCCGTGCCATGCTCATTCAAACCGGTGAACCCAACCATTTACTGGAAGGTTTGCAATACGAAAGTCAGGTGTGGATGAGCCACAGCGACAGTGTCATGAAAGTACCCGAAGGCAGCACCATTATTGGCACAACAGCTTCCATACCGGTTGCCGCTTTCAAACTGGGTGCCTATCCACAGGCATACGGAATTCAGTTCCACCCGGAAGTTTACCACAGCACCGAAGGATCTGCCCTCCTGTCAAATTTCTTGTTTAACATATGCGGTTGCAGCGGCGAATGGACTCCCGGGCACTTTATAGATGAAACCGTTCAGAAGATACGCGAACAGGTAGGCACAGAAACTGTTATACTTGGCTTGAGCGGCGGCGTAGACAGCTCAGTGGCAGCACTTCTCCTTCACAAAGCCATCGGTCCCAAATTGCACTGTATATTTATCAATAACGGCCTGCTTCGTAAAAATGAGTATGATGACGTTCTCAAAGCCTACGAACAGCTGAACCTCAATATTCATGGTATTGATGCATCACAAAAATTTTATGGTGAACTGAAGGGCATCACCGATCCGGAAACAAAACGTAAAATCATTGGCAGGGTGTTTGTTGAGGTATTTCAGGATGAATCCAAAATGATAACCGATGCCCGCTGGCTCGCCCAGGGCACCATTTATCCGGATGTAATAGAAAGTGTAAGCGTGAAAGGTCCAAGTGTTACCATCAAAAGCCACCACAATGTGGGCGGATTGCCGGAATCCCTGCACCTCGGTATCGTTGAGCCTTTACGCTCTCTTTTTAAAGACGAAGTGCGCCGTGTGGGTAAGGCAATGAAACTGCCTGCTGAAATACTGAACCGCCATCCCTTCCCCGGCCCCGGACTGGGAATACGTATTATTGGTGATATCACCGAAGACAAAATGAAACTGCTGCAGGAAGCCGATTATATTTATCTGAAAAAACTTAAAGAATACGGCTTGTATGATCAAATATGGCAGGCCGGAGCCATATTGCTTCCGATTCAAAGTGTAGGTGTAATGGGTGATGAACGCACCTATGAGCAGGTTGTAGCACTCAGGGCCGTAAGCAGCACAGACGGTATGACCGCAGACTGGGTTCACATCCCCTACGAGATTCTCGCCGATATTAGTAATAGTATTATTAACAAGGTAAAAGGCATCAACAGGGTTGTTTACGATATAAGTTCAAAACCACCTGCCACCATTGAGTGGGAATGAGAAAAATATTATTGCATACTGCACTTATTGGTATGCTGTTGTTCACAGCAAAAATTTCTATTGCCCAAAACCACCACAAAAAGACCTATAAAATCGCCTTGGTTCTACCGTTCAAATCCAACGGAAAGCATACCGCAGTTGGCCAAGCGATGCTGGACTACTACCAGGGTTTTGTGATGGGAGCAAAAAAACTGGAGGTTGATGGATTCAAAGCGGACATTTCTGTTTTTGACAGTGAGAAAGACAGCTTTGCCCTTGAAAACCTGCTGCGAGCGGGGTTACTCGATAACTTCAGTATCGTGGTAGGCCCGGTATACAACGACAAATTGGCCCGGGTTGAAAGCTATTGCGACAAAAAAGGAATTACCCTTATTTCACCGCTTAAATATTACAGGCCTGCAAATCCGAGCAATGGTGTTGTGAATTTTTTTTTACCCGACAGCCTAAAGGTTCGCGCGACTTTTGAAAAAGCTATTAAAGTTTTCCCGAAGCATCGGTTTTATATTATCTCTGATGCTGGAAACGAATCAAAGACAGGTGCAATGCACATTAAAAATGCCGCACAACAACTTGGTTTTAGTCAGGTAAAGTTTGTTACCTTCAATAACGGCAGATTATCAAATCCCATAAACCGTAGCGATAGCTTTATTATTTTCAATACCATTGAGAAAATCAGTATAAAACCGGAACTGGAAAAACTAATTAAAAACAAAAAACAAAGCTGGATAATTGCGCATCATAACTGGCATAGCAAATACAAAACTGTAGTAAACAAAGATGAGCCGGGAGTGCTGTATCCTGAAGTCACGGTAAACACACCTGGCGATACAACATCTGTTGAATTTGAAGATTTGTATTACAAAACGTATTTCAGCGACCCCAGTAAATACGCATTTATAGGATATGACCAGATTGTTTTCATCGGATATGGTCTTATGGCTTTTGGCGATTCATTCGTTAAAAATACGCTGAATATGAATTACAGGGGATTCATTAACCATATTCATCTAAAAAACAACAACAATGAAGTTGTGAACTTTGGTTTACACTTTATTCGCCTGTCTGAAGGCATGCGGGAGGAAATTGAACCCTGAATCCAATTAAAAACAGATTGCGCATAGCGGCAGAGCTGATTGCCGGATATACATTCAAACAGCCATTTCATTTATGGCTTCAGGAACTATACAGACAGAACAAACAGTTTGGCAGTAAAGACAGAAAATTCTTCCGCGATGTTTTTTACGGATACTGGAAGCTTGGTAGTTTTGGTAAAAACTTTTCAGTTGAACAAAAGCTTTTAGCGGGCCTTGTCAGGCTCCAAAGCCATACCAGTATGTACGATGATATTGTTCAGGAGTTATTTCCGGATTGCAGCCCTTCTCTGACTTTTGACGATTTACAAAAGCTTGCAGGGGAATGCTGGAAACCATACAGCCCTTTTTCATCCTATGTTTCAGAACGGGTAGATGTAAATAAACTCGATATCTGGTTTGGAGATAAGGCACCTGTTTGGGTAAAAACCAACCCGCGTTTTCAGGAGGAGTTTATTGCTTTTCTGAATAAAAAATCAATCGTCTTTGAATCGTTCTATGGAGGAATAGTAAAAACATCACACGAGAACCTTGCAGAGGCAATTCTGAAGGGTTGGTGTCGTATTCAGGACCTTGGCAGTCAGGAATCACTCACTGTTGAAATATTGTCAGATTCTACTTTAATATGGGATGCCTGCTGTGGTGCTGGCGGAAAGACTTTGCTGGCAAAGGAAATGTGTCCTGAGGCAACATTGTATATTTCAGACATCCGTTCGCAAATGGTGCACAATGCCCTGCAACGATTTTCTGCAGAAGGCAAACCCCCGCCATTTTCATCTGCTATAGATTTGTCCGCCTCAGTCAGCAAATTGGTTTTTGATGAAAAGATAAACATTACAAAACCTGTTTTTGATACAATCATCTGCGATTTACCCTGCAGTGGAAGCGGAACCTGGAGAAGAACTCCGGAAATGCTGCATATTTTTTCAGGATCAGATCTTGAGCAATATGCACAAAAACAGTGCAGGATTGTCAAAAACGCATCCGCCTTCCTAAAACCGGGAGGAAAACTGATTTATATGACATGTTCTGTTTTCTCGGCGGAAAATGAACAGAATACGTGCTATCTCGCCAAAGAAAATGGGTTGACACTAATTAGCGAAGAATACTGCGGCGGTTATGACAAGGACGCCGACTTTATTTACAGGGCTGTTTTAAGAAAGTAATCAGGACGGATCGTAGGCCCATTTAACATAGATACTACCCCAGGTAAAACCACCTCCAAAAGCACTCACTATCAGGTTATCACCTTTCTTGAACTTCTTTTCAAAATCAGACATCAGCAGAGGTAAGGTCCCGGCGGTTGTGTTGCCGTAACGATCAATATTTACAAGCACTTTATCTCTGTCAAGTCCCATACGTACTGCTGTTGCATCAATGATACGCAGGTTTGCCTGGTGCGCTATCAGCCAATCTACAGATTCTGCATTCAACCCGTTTCTGTCCATGATATCGTAGCTGACATCAGCCATATTGGTTACGGCAAACTTGAAAACGGTTTTCCCTTCCTGATAAACGAAGTGTTTTCTATTGGTGACGGTTTCCAGCGTTGGGGGATTCATAGAACCTCCGGCATGCTGAAACAGGTATTCACGGCCGCTGCCATCCATTTTTAATATGGAATCGAGTACACCATAACCCTCAGTATTGGGTTCCAGTAATACACAACCCCCACCATCACCAAAAAGGATGCAAGTGTTTCGGTCTGTATAGTCGGTGATGGCACTCATTTTGTCAAAGCCGCAAACCAACACTTTTTTAGATCCGCTTTGAATAAAGCGATTGCCTGTTTCTAGTGCAAATAAAAATCCCGAGCAGGCAGCAGCAATATCAAAACCCCAGGCATTCTTTGCGCCTATCTTGTCGGCAATTATATTGGCACAGGCAGGAAAGGTGTAGTCACCGGTAATGGTACCTACCAGAATCACATCGATTTCCTCGGGTGAAATACCTCGTTTTTCCAGTAGGGGCAAAATAGCCCTCACAGCCATGTCACTGGTTGCCTTTCCAGGTTCGCGAAGTATATGACGTTCTTTGATTCCAGTTCTCGTGGTAATCCACTCGTCAGAAGTATCTACCAACTTTTCCAGATCTTTGTTGGTAAGAACCGTTTCGGGTACGTAACCGCCTACTGCGGTAATCGCTGCAGTTACTCTTTGCATCAGGTAGTCGCTTGGGGATTTATGTGAGCAGCAACAACATCCTTGATTTTTTGAATCATGCCACTGCCAATCTCTTCTGCTGCACTTTCAATCATTTTAACAAAGGTATCGGCTTTGGATATACCATGGCCTACAATAACAGGAGCATTTACTCCAAGTATTGTACTTCCACCGTAATGTTTAAAATTGAATTTATCCAGATATTCGTCCTGAACACCACGTTTGGCAAGACGGTAATACATACCCTCACAAACTTTGATTATTACATTTCCGATAAAGCCGTCGCAGACTATCACATCGCACTCATCACCAAAAATATCTCTTCCTTCCACATTGCCAACAAAATTTATTCCGCCTGTACTTTTCAGTAATGCATATGTAGTCCGTGTAAAAATGCTCCCCTTTTCTTCTTCTTCTCCAATATTGAGCAATCCAACCTTGGGATTTTCAACTTTGTTTACGGCTCCATAAAACACAGATCCCAGAATGGCAAATTGCAGAAGATTTTCGGGTTTGCAATCAGTATTTGCTCCCACATCCAGCAATAAACCTGGATGATTATTAAGCCTTGGGACTAACGTGGTGAGACAGGGTCTGTCAATACCAGGAATTGCTCCTACACTCATAAGTGAGCCTACCAGCATTGCACCGGTGTTGCCCGCACTTAGGAATGCATCTATCTTCCCTTCTGCCAGATGACGAAAACCAACCACAATACTTGAATCCTGCTTTGAAGAAAAAGCTTTTACGGGATGTTCTCCCATTTCAATCTGGGTGGGGCAATCAATTGCCTCAAACGATGAGCTGCTGATACCTTCCTGAGTACAAACCGCCTCTATTGTGCTTTTCTCGCCAAACATAACAACCTGACAATCAGTGTTAATACGAGCGGCTTCGAAAGCACCTCTAACGGCTTCCAAAGGGGCGTAATCTCCGCCCATCGCATCCACACCTATCCTCATCGTTATGATTCGTTGCGGCCTTTCATGACCTTCCGGCCACGGTACATGCCGGATTCAAGGTTTACACGATGATAAAGTGAAACGTCACCTGTTACAGGATCAGCAATCATAGGACGTACTTCCAATTTGTCATGGGTACGGCGTTTGTCCCTACGGGTTTTTGATATTTTTCGCTTCGGATGTGCCATGTTATTTTTATTTTTTATTTCTTTTTGAACAAATCTTTTAGCTTGTCCCAGCGTGGATCGGACTGATCTTCACCATCTCCGGACAAATCGTTCAGTTTTGCCAGCATTTGAAGGTTGCAGGGTTTCGTTTCCATACCATCGCAATTGCAAATCATCGGCAATGACAACAAAGTAGTTTCATAACAATCCTGCCCGAGGTTTATTTTATAATCCTGTTGTGTAAGCAATACCCAGTCATCATTTTCCTGCTTTTCATTTATCTCAGGAATTATTTTATACAAAATATGATGGTCGGTATCTACCGAAATAGTAAGCGGAACCAAACAGCGGTCACAACTGACATCTAACTTGCCTTTTAACTCAAGACTTAGGTTCATCAGATGAGAAGACTTCTCAAGCAATGCCTTCACAATGATGTCTGATGCAAGTACATCCTCATTTCCAAATACCTCAAAGAACTTTCTTTCAAGCTTGTAATTAAACTCGTAAGGGCCGTCTTTCAGCTTAACGAATTCAATGTCAAAGTCTTCCAGACCTAAAAATGCGTCTTTCAAAACGAACGGCAAATCTACACTTTTTTCAGCAATTTATCAACTTTAATATAAAATCCAAAACCCTGTAAAAGAAAAAGTCCCATCTATAAGGCAGACAGGACTTTGATTGAATAAATACTGAATTAAAACTCCCACAAATCGTGCTCAAAAATGAATAGGTCATTTTTGATATTTTCGGCTTCCAGGAGGGTTGCCAGACCATTTTGCTGAAATTCTGTGCGCTGATTGAGATATTTATCATCCCAGTCAGTTGTTTTTACTATATAACTGTCAAACAGGCGATAATGATTGAATAAATCATCCCAGCTGATACGCATTACATCGTTGAAGCGGTTAAATACTTCCGATTTGGCCAACGTGGGTCTCAAATCATCCATCTTTATCCAGAACAAAGGAAGTTCATACGTTTGACCATTAGGAAACTTCTCTTCGTACATGGGAGCAATGGCAATTATCCTAGGACGGAGTTCACCATGCTTGTAATCGAAAAGCCAGTCTTCCATGATTTCGAACCTTACTATTTTTTCCCATTTAAACATATCATAATAAGCTGTGTCAACAAGATCCTCGTCATCCTCGGGATTGCGCCAGTTTTGAATCTGGGTAACGACAATTTTTGAACCTTCTTTGTAACAATCTTCCGGAGTCTTCACACGATTGAGTGAATCGGTCCAGTAACCACGAACAAGGCCTTTGGTGGCTGCCTCATAGATAATCTGGGTTACAGGATTTTTAGGCCATGTAAAAGAGCGGTTCATCTTCTGACGGCAATCTATTCTTCTCCAGATTCTGCGACGGAATTTAAGATCCGCTTCACGCAGAAAAGGGTAAGGAACTATAACTGCTTCATCAATACCCAAACGACCATCGTTGGTTGTGTAGGGCGTTTCACGGTGAAACGCGGGAGGATCATCATAATGGGTTCCAATGGTAGGAACAACCAGAGTAGGCGTAGCTGACGCTCCGGCTCCTGCACCGGCTGCACCGGTTGTTCCGCTACCTGCCGAAGAAGATGTACCGGATGAGCTGCTGCCACCACCTGAATCTCCCCAACCCCAATCTTGAGCATAGCTACTATTCAGTGCTATAAGGCTGGTTGCAATGATTAAAATTCCCTTTTTCATAACCAAATTGTTTAAAATTATATTTTTACTGAAGCATTCCGCTTACGTTTTCAAGGAATACAGGACCTGACGGACCCACGGCACGAATATCTGAGAACATTACGAACTCACCTTCGCGCATACCTGCAAGGATACCCTTGATGCCCTGCAATGAGGATCCTGTTACAGCGGTTTTTTTCGGACCTGTTCTTCCGATACCGGTGAAAGTAAAGCCCTGGATTGAGTACTTAACTCCATCATATACAAAGTTCTCAAGAATAGCTACGGCTGATGACTGTGCCATTAATGCTGACAAGGGTATAGGTTTGTCGAAAGACAATGCACCTGCACGGAATGTAGGACGAGGTACATTACGAATCTTAAATCTCTTGGATCCCATCGGTATTATCCTGCCATCAGTCATCTTGGCGCTAACTTTGATCCAGGATTCGTTGCCCTGTCGAACCGGGAAAAGAACCTTGTAACGGCCACCCCCAACATTCTGAAGATTACCGGCACTTGCTGTTACCATAACATTTCTGGAATCTACACCTGCTACCGCTACAGAAATCGGATTTTCCAAACCTACGTAGAAAACATTCAACTCGTCGGCTGAAATAGCAGCAATAGGAGGAAATACACTATACTTGGCTTCTGCTGTTAGGTTTTCAATTTTACCTCCGGGGCCAGGAACGGCTATATTAACCTTGTAATTGAATTCTCCGGGAGCGCCACCGGTTACTTTGTATTTACCAATACCCTCTTTAATTTCAACGGGAGACCCACCAACGGTGATAGACATCTGTGCTTTACTATTGTATGCTGCAAGCATGATATCTGCCTCGTAGGTATGGTTTTGCATAATAGCACTGCTGGGTGCTGAAATCACGGCAGCCAGTTTGTCAAATTTAAAGTCAGAAGCGTTCACAGCTTTAGCAAGTACGGCAGTTACTTCAGATTCAAGTGCCCTAGCGTCATTTACGTATTTGCTAAGCATGGCAAAAACACCTGCAAGGGGTGAGTGTTCAAGGTACATAGTTACCCATTTATCCTCACTACCATCTGAATTTACTCCATCACTGGCAACCAAAGCTGTTTTCGCTTTCAGACTGTTTCTTGCTTCTGTAAGCAATTTTTGGGTCTCTCCTTTATCATCTTTACCACCAAGGTCTTTATCTTTAACTGCTTTATCTAAAAGGCTCAAAAGATCTTCGCGGGTTTTATTGATGGATTCAAACACAGCGTCGCCGCGCATTTTTCCTGATGGAGCATAAGCCCAAGCTTTACCATCGGGTTTGCTGGGTTTATTTTCTAGCAAAAAGTAGTTTGCGTGAATTTCCATGTTATCACCTTGTGAAAGTTCAGGAACACCGCCTTTAACCAACAATGCTTCCGGTTCTTTTTTCCGTCCGTCAGACAAATCTTCAAGGTCAGTTTTTACACTTTCAATGTTCTTTTCAAACAGATCAGTAATTTTCTTGGCTTCATTGGCTATCGCCAAAGCAGCTCTTGCACTTGCATTCTCCTCTTTACCAATAGCTTTGAGGGTCATTTCATTCTTAGCCTTAATATTGCTAGTTGAGGTATTCAGTGAATTCTCAATCAG
Source organism: Bacteroidota bacterium (assembly GCA_016868535.1). Taxonomy (GTDB): domain Bacteria; phylum Bacteroidota; class Bacteroidia; order NS11-12g; family UBA955; genus RGEC01. Next base: position 11,032 of record VGGQ01000057.1, read on the forward strand.
ATTGAAGGCCTTAATAATCTCCTTCGACACGTTCAACGCCAGCAGAGCGGTCAACACGAGATACATCATGTTGATCATTTTCTGACGATTTGAAAGTCTACCACCTGCCATTTTTAACTCCTATCTTTATAGTTAACATGCAAAAATAAGAGCAATTAGCGTCCGCCACCCATAGCGCTAAGCATGTTACCATATACGGTATTCAGGCTTGCAATGTTGAAGTTCAGTTTGGA
>VGGQ01000058.1 GCA_016868535.1 Bacteroidota bacterium
GCCTGCCTTGAAAGTGCCATGGCCGGTGGAACGGGTTTTGACATTTGCACCTTAACAGGAATTAGAAACGACGCCTGGTTGTTTGGCGAAAGCCAGAGCCGCGTGATGGTGAGTATTTCGCCAGATCACAAGAATGCTTTTGAATCTACCATGCAACTGGCAGGTGTGAAAGCCATGCATATCGGAACCGTATCAGCTGATGGTATAGCAGTAAACGGGCAAAGCTGGGGTGAGGTGCAGGATTTTGCCAAACCCTATAATACTGTGATTGCAGATGCTATAGGGTAAAATTCTTATATTTTGCTGTTAACAAACTTTGCACCGTGAATCCCTTACCTTCCATTTCATTCTGGGAACAACAATGGCTTAAAAATACCGATATACTGGTCATTGGTTCAGGCATTGTCGGGCTGCAAAGTGCGCGCTGTATGAGACTGCAATGGCCACACCGTGAAGTATGGGTGATGGACCGCGCTCCGGTAAGCCTAGGTGCCAGTACGCGCAATGCGGGCTTTGCCTGTTTTGGCAGTATGGGCGAAATTCTGGATGATATTGAGCGAACCGACGAACAAACTGCCTTTGCACTCTACGAAAAACGTTTCCATGGACTCAAGCAACTACTCGCCGATTACGGTGAAACTACCATCGGATATGAAAAAACCGGCGGTTACGAGGTTTTTAAACCTGAAGCTACAACAGAATATGATTATCTTGCCGCCAATATTGATAGGGTAAACACAACCCTGAAAGATATTGCCGGAGAAAATCCTTTTCAACCCAAAAACACAGCCAAACTGGGCATGAAAGTGCTGGAAAACGGCATTTTTACCCCGCTGGAAGGCATGGTGCAAACGCATTTGCTGTACAAGAAAGTATATGATGCCGCCGTGGCAATCGGGGTAAGGGTTTTGGGCGGACTCACCGCACTGCCGCCCGAAAAGCTGGACAGCGGAAAATGGCGCGTTAGAACCCATGAGGGATACAAGTTTGATGCACAAATACTGGTGGTTTGCACCAACGGCTATGCCGCGCAACTGCTGCCCGAACTGGAGATTTTGCCCGCACGCGGACAAGTGCTCGTTACCTCCGCAATTCCCGGCTTGGCCTGGCGCGGCCTCATACACGCCGATAAAGGCTATATTTATTTCAGAAGCCTCGGAACCCGCATACTCATTGGTGGCGGCCGCAACATGGACTTTGAAGGTGAAACTACACCCGAACTAAACACCACCGAAGCCATTACGCAGTATTTAATGAATTACTTGCAGGAAGTGGTGGTGCACGGCGAAAAATTTGAAATTACCCATCAGTGGGCAGGAACCATGGGTATGCACCAAAACCGCACACCCATTGTGCAGCGTTTGGATGCCGGGCTGTATGCTTGTGTGCGTTTGGGCGGGATGGGTGTAGCACTCAGTGCACTTGTAAGCCGTGAACTAGCTCAATTGGTAAAAGAAACCCGATAAATCCATTGCGGCACTTTTTTTGATAACTTTGAAGTATGCGTCAATTGCTGATTTTGTTTTTTGCCATGGCAGGTTCCCTGCAAGCCCAGACTGCGGGCGAGGTAGAGGTAGAAATCAGCCGTGGCGATACCCTGCAGATAGGCAAGGCTAATACCGAGGTGTTTGAGCATCTGGATATGTACCGTAAAACCCGCTGGGCAGGGAATGAGCCGGCCTATGACACTGCCACTGGCAATGGTTTTTTTCAGTCATTTTTCGCTACGGGCGATTTTGATGTGACCGAGCTTCCAAAAGCTTATGCAGGCCGCAGGTTGGTGGTGCTGGGTGTGGAAGTGCTCAGCAATAAAAAAACCGGTCAGCCCATGAATATTATGTATCTGCAGGACGAAAAACCCAACACAGTCATATGGGCTGATTTTGACAAGGCCTTTGGAAGCGGTGAGCTGAAGTTGACCGATTGATTTTCTTCAAAAGATTTGGAGAATTTCCCCTTTTTTCGTATATTTATTTCTAATGGACAATTACGACATTTCGACCCTGATGGGTACTTACGCAAAACTCGCCGAACTGCATGAGGGAAATCCCTTTAAAGTGAAAGCGCTTTCGGCGGCGGCTTTTAATATCAAAAAGTTTAAAGACCCCTTACTGGACATGAGCGATCAAGCCCTTGCGGGCCTCCCCGGTATAGGCAAAAGCGTGTTGTCTGCTATTAAAAACCTGCTGCAAACCGGCACTTTTCCCGAACTGGAACAACTTATTGCCAAAACCCCGCCGGGTGTGCTGGAAATGTTGAAAGTGAAACGGCTGGGACCCAAGAAAGTTGGGGTGATCTGGCGCAAAATGGGCATAGAAACCATCGAAGATCTGCTGGACGCCTGCCGCGAAAACCGTTTGGTGGAATTTCCCGGTTTCGGACTCAAAACCCAGCACGAAATTCAGCAGGCCATACAGTTTGCCCTCAATGCCCGCGGCTGGTTTCACTACGCCAGGGCAGAAGCACCGGCCAATGATATGCTGCAAGAACTCAGACAGCAGTTTCAGGCATCGCGCTATGAATTTACAGGAGATTTTCGCCGTAATGCCATAGTGCTGGAATCTGTAGATATACTAACCACCACCCCGGAAGCGGAATTATTGGCATTTGCGACCACACACCAGCTGGAACGCCAAACAGAAAACGAACTCAAATTCCGCGATGCCAATGGTTTTTTGTTTGCCTTCGAAACTGCCATGGCAGCCGATTTTGAAAAAAAATGGTTCCTAGGAACTGGCAGTGCGGCGCATTTTGAAGCGTTGGGCGTAACTGCCCAAACACAATTAACCGGCAATTCAGAAATTGAAATTTACCGGAATCTGGGCTTCCCTTACATATTGCCCGAGCGCCGTGAGGGCATTGGAGAACTGGTGGCTGGCGATGAGCCACTAATAGAGTTTACCGACCTCAAAGGCATACTGCACAACCACACTTCTTACAGCGACGGACTTCACAGTCTGCGTGAAATGGCCGAACATGCCAAAAAGCTGGGCTACGAATACCTGGGTATCTGCGACCACAGCCGCAGTGCGGGTTACGCGCAGGGATTGAGCAATGAAAGGGTGCTACAGCAAATGCAGGAGATTGATTTGCTGAATGCAGAACTTGTGCCATTCCGCATATTCAAAGGAATAGAAAGTGACATTTTATCCGACGGATCTCTGGACTTCGAGCCCGATATGCTGGACCGCTTTGATTTTGTGGTGGCCAGTGTGCACTCTACACTCAACATGACTGAAGAAAAGGCCATGCAGCGTCTTATCAAAGCCATTGAAAACCCTTATACCCGCATACTGGGACATCCCACCGGCAGGTTGTTGCTGGTTCGCAAAGGATATCCCGTAAATCACCGCTACCTTATCGATGCCTGTGCTGCCAATGATGTGAGCATTGAACTCAACGCCCATCCGTTCCGTTTGGATATTGACTGGACGCACATTCCGTATGCCATGGGAAAAGGTGTGCTCATTTCTATCAATCCCGATGCGCACGAAAAAGAGGGCTATCACGATATGTATTACGGCACGCTGGCGGCCCGCAAAGGCGGACTTACCCGCAACATGACACTCAACGCAAAATCCCTGAAGGAATTTGAAGCCTGGCTGTCCTTGAAAAGGACGTAACTTCGCAGCGGGTTTATGAAAATCCTCATTCTCCGCTTCAGTTCAATCGGTGATATTGTGCTCACAACGCCCGTGGTGCGCTGTCTGAAGGTGCAATTGCCCGATGTGGAGATACACTTTGCCACCAAGCCTCAGTATGCAGGTATTCTGGAATCCAATCCACACATAAATAAGGTAATAAACCTGCAAGGCAGTGTGTACGCTTTTGCGAAAACACTAAGAACCGAAAAATACGATGCAGTTGTGGATTTACATTCCAATCTCAGAACCCGCCTGCTGCGCAGCTTAATGTCCGGTGTGCCGTTTTCGGTATTTCGTAAACAAAATATGCGCAAATGGCTGCTGGTGAAAAAATTTACTCGCAAACCTTGCGAACATGTTGTTTTCCGGTATTTGGAAACAGTGAAAAATTTGGGTGTACAATACGATGGAAAAGGCCTTGATTTTTTTTACAAGGAGAGCGAAGTCACTGATTTGCCCGCCCCACCATTTATAGCATACGCCATTGGTGGAACCTGGGCAACCAAGAGAATGCCTGAAAACAAAATTGAGGAATTGATTGAATCTTCTCAGCTGCAATGGGTTTTGCTGGGTGATGCGCACGATGCCAAGTTGGGAGATCCGCTTGCTGCCAGATTTCCTGATAAGGTAACCAACCTGTGCGGTAAACTCACTTTGGAACAGAGTGCGCAGGTGATTGCAAAGGCTGAAAAAGTAGTCACCCATGATACCGGCCTCATGCACATTGCAGCAGCACTGCAAAAGCATATCCTATCAATTTGGGGTAATACAACGCCGGATTTTGGGATGGGTCCGTTTTTACCTGAGTCGGCTATTTCAAAGCCGATTTTGGCAGAGACAACCGGATTATCTTGCCGACCCTGTAGCAAAATTGGTTTCAATACTTGTCCCCAAGGCCATTTTGACTGTATGCAAAAGCAATCTGCTGCCGAAATCAGCAGGCTTTTGAAGCAATTGTGAAAATACACATTTGACTGAGTTTTCACCTTGCAGTTCGTAAATTTTTCCGTATTTTCGCAACTTCGTAAAAAACGTATTGACTCAATCTCATGAAGAATAATCGTTTCGTTATTGTATTCTCGGTCGTTTTGGCCATCGCATGCTTGTTTCAGCTTTCGTTCACCTGGAAGGCACAAAGTTTTGAAACCAAAGCCCAGCAGTTTGCCGAAAAGCAGCAGAAAAGAGGCCTGAAATATAGCATAGCCTACCGTGGCTACATTGATAGTCTTGGATCAAGAGAAATTATCTATGATTTAGGAATAGCCAATTACAACTACTTCGAATGTAAACAGCGCGAAATCAACTTGGGCCTTGATTTACGCGGGGGAATGAATGTAATTCTGGAAGTAGACAAAGGCGCAATCATCAAGGGTATGGCGAACGATCCTGCCGATGCGGATTTGCTCAAAGCTATCGCACAGGCCAACGATAATGAAAAAAACAAAGGTGGTGATTATGTCGATAATTTTATGGCCACATTCGCCAAGATTGCCCCCAACCGCAAAATAGTCAATGTCTTTGCCAAGAGCAATAATCCAACAGGTGTGCAGACCAGCAGCAGCGAAGCGGATGTTCGCCAGGTGCTAAGTACTGAAACCGGCACAGCTATCGATCGAGTATACGATGTTGTAGAAAAGCGTATAAATCAGGCCAACGTTACTCAGCCTACCATTCAAAAAATAGATGGTGGCCGTATCAGTGTTGAATTGCCGGGTGTAGACAACCCCCGTCGTTTGGAGGATTTGCTAGAAAAGAGTGCAAACCTGGAGTTTTATGAAGTTTATGGAAATACCCAAAAAGGTCTTGAGGCCAATAAAATGCTCGAAACGCTTTACAAAGCAGGTAAACAGTCTGCTTTTGCTTCTTCTGTTGACTCAGGCTTAACCAACAATGATACCAATAATAAATACAATGATACAGCGATAGCCGGACAGCCGAAAGATGATGGCCCCCTTGCCAAATTTTTACGCAGACTTAAAGGATACAGCTATTTTCTGGCAATGGGAAGCACCACTGCCTCTGTTCGAGGTGCTGACAGGGAGTTGTTGATTGAGGAGTTAAAAAAGCCTCAGTATGCCTCAGTTATGGATGGCAAAATGAAGGTTGCTTTCAGCGCCAAGCCAATAGATTTGAATGAATTTAAGAGAAATCTCATTAAAACTGATAGAAAGACCGATAAAGTTGCAGATAAACTCGTAAAAGAGTACAATGATCAGCATCTTGTATATTTTTTGAAACTGGATCGTGAGGGCAGGGCCGCTCTAGATAGTAAAGAGGAAAATATTATTGAAGGTGCCCGTTCACAAACAAACCAAACTGGTGAAGTGGAAGTGAGCATGGAAATGACACCCAATGCCCGCAGTCTCTGGGCTAAAATTACGGGAGCCAATATCAATAAACATATTGCGATTGTTCTTGATGACCGCGTTTATTCTGCTCCTGTGGTTAACCAGCAAATAAATGGCGGACAGAGCCAGATTACCGGAAATTTCGATATCAAGGAAGCCGATGACCTCACAAATGTGTTGAAAGCCGGTAAATTGCCTGCCCCCGCAAGAATTGTTGCCCGTGAAGTGGTAGGGCCTTCTTTGGGTGAAGAATCCATAAGCAGAGGTACAATTTCGCTGCTTGTAGGCTTTGTGGCCATTCTTCTATTCATGGTGATGTATTACAACCGCGCTGGTGTTTACTCTATCATCGCGGTGTTTGCCAATATGTTCCTCATTTTTGGTATCCTTGCCAGTCTGGGAGCATCACTTACCCTGCCTGGTATGGCCGGTATCGTATTGACCATCGGCATGGCTGTGGATGCCAACGTACTGATTTATGAGCGTATCAAGGAAGAACTCCGCCAAAAAATAAGCCTTGCGCAGGCTGTGAAGAATGGCTACAAATATGCACTTTCAGCGATTATTGACTCAAACCTAACCACCCTGCTTGCCGGTATAGCACTGCTTATGGCTGGTTCCGGTCCGGCTTATGGTTTTGCCGTAATTTTCGTAATCGGGGTATTTACCTCTATGTACACTTCACTACTGGTGACACGCTGGATGCTCGAAAATCGCGTTAATAAGAAAAAGGACCTGAAGTTTTCATTTGCTTACAGTGAAAATATGCTTAACAACACCAATTTTGATTTTGTAAAGTACCGCCGTCGTGCTTATGTATTGTCTTTGCCTATCATATTGTTTGGTATCGGTACATTCATTTACAAAGGTGGTTTAACCACAGGTATCGATTTCAAAGGCGGTAATGCGTTTATTATTCAGTTTGATAAATCAAAAGATTTATCGGTTGGCAATATCAAGGAAACCCTTGACAAAGCATTCCCCGGAAGCAGCAATGAAGCAAAAACATTTGGTAAGGACGGCCAGTTCCGCGTGATAACTACCCACAGGCTCAATGAAAATACCAAAGAAGCCCGCAACAAGACCACCGATGAAGTAGTTGCTGCTCTTAAAAAATATGGTATTACCGCAGAATCCATCAAAGGAACCTCTAAAGTGGGATCATCGGTGGCTGCCAGTACACGCAATAAATCAACTCTGCTGCTCATTGTGGCTATCTTCCTGATGTTTGCATACATCCTGTTGCGTTTCCGCAGCGCTGCATATGGTTTGGGCGCTACTATTGCCCTTGTGCATGACGTGGTATTTATCCTTGCTTGCTACAGCATCATGGATGGCTGGGTTCCTTTCCCTGTGGATTTTGATCAGCATTTGATTGCTGCTTTACTTACCGTAATTGGTTATTCTATGAACGATACAGTGATTGTATTTGACCGTATTCGTGAATTCCTTTCAGGCAACAGCCGTGTAGAAAAAGATGATCACAAGCTCATTAATATGGCTATTAATCAAACACTAAGCCGTACCTTGATCACTTCGGCCACCGTATTTTTTGTGTGTATTATTCTATTTCTGTTTGGAGGTGATGCTTTGAAAGGCTTCTCACTAGCTCTTGTATTGGGTATCATTGTGGGTACATACTCATCCATTTTCATTGCAACTCCTGTAGTGGTCGATTTTGGATTGAACAAAAATAAAAATATTAAGAAAGCATAAAAATAATTGTCTTCGCAAAAAAGCGGGGATTTCATCTCCGCTTTTTTTATGTAATGAAAGATTGAAAATGAAAATAGGAGGAGTACCGGCAACCCATATTGCAGCGCAGTTTGGGACACCTGTTTATGTGTATGATGCGGAGACTATAACCACTCAATATCACCTTTTGAAAAACGCCTTCCCAGGGGTTAAGGTGAGTTTGCACTATGCCCTAAAAGCCCTGAACAATTTAAATATTCTGCGTTTACTGAAAAACGAAGGAGCTGGGCTTGATGCAGTAAGTATCCAGGAAGTGCTGCTGGGGCTTAGAGCCGGATTTGCACCCGAGCGAATCATGTATACGCCCAATTGTGTTGATTTTGAAGAAATTCAGGAGGCAGTAAAACTGGGTGTCCATATCAATATTGACAATATAAGCATACTCGAAGAATTTGGTCATTATTACGGGGGCAGCGTAAAGTGCTGTATTCGCTTCAATCCGCATATCATGGCGGGTGGACACAGCCACATCTCTGTAGGCCATATAGATTCTAAATTCGGAATAAGCATATACCAGTTACGGCACGTACTTCGCGTAGTGCAAAGCCTTAACATGAAAATAAATGGTCTACACATGCACACTGGAAGTGATATTTTGGATGCAGATGTGTTTTTGCAGGGTGCGGAGTTGCTTTTTGAAGCTGCCGCTGACTTCCCGGACCTTGAATTTATGGATCTTGGCAGCGGATTCAAAGTTTCATACAAAGAAGGGGATATTGTAACCGACATTGTCGTTACAGGAAGTCGCATTGCGGAAGCTTTTCAGTGTTTCTGCGAAAGCTACGGCAGAGAACTGGAACTTTGGTTTGAACCGGGTAAGTATATAGTTAGCGAAGCAGGATTTTTGCTGGTTAAAGCCAATGTGATAAAGCAAACCACAAGTACTGTTTTTGTTGGGGTTGATAGTGGCCAGAACCACCTTATCAGGCCCATGTTTTACGATGCCTATCACCGCATTGAAAATGTGAGCAATTCAGAGGGATTGCCGCGTCTGTATTCAGTGGTGGGTTACATATGCGAAACCGATACACTGGGCTATGACCGCAAAATAGCCGAAGTGCGCGAGGGAGATATATTGGCCATATACAACGCAGGGGCCTATGGTTTCACCATGTGTAACAATTACAACGCGCGTTTCAGACCTGCTGAAGCGCTGGTAATAAACGGTGAGGCCCGGTTAATCAGGCGCAGGGAAACTTTTGAAGATCTGATACGAAACGAAATTGAAGTGCTTTAAGGCTTAACAACCCGAATAATCGGTCTGAAGCCAATATTAGCCTTTCCCTTATTTTTATTCTGAAAGTACATGGCCCCTGGCTGGAGATAATATGGATCATCCATCCAGGAGCCGCCCTTAACAACTACCAAATCATTCAGCTTTTCGCCGCGAACATATTTGTCCAAAGTGCTTTGGCTGTGTGTTTCATAAACATTCGGTGCCAGACGGCCTGTAACTGTATAAATATGCTCTTTCTCGTTAAAAAGGTGATTTTTTGCCGGGCTTCTGGTCCACTCTGCCATATTGCCCATAATGTGGTAGACGCCGCCAATAGAAGCAGCACCATTTATTTCAGCAGTGTAAACAAAATAATCCAAACGGTCTGGTTTAATAAGTGCCAGCCTTGCACTATACCATGGCCCTGAGATTACTTTGTTTCGATTGCCTGGAGATGCAAACTGGAGGTAGGATGGTTTAGGTAATGTATGCTTGGTTTTTTGTGCGAATTGAACTGTAGCATGGTAATAAATATGAATCCATTCATCTGAACTCGGCAAATCAACTTCTACGCGTTGCGGTATATTTTTGTTTTTCAAGGCCCTGTTTAAACTGTCCTGTAACCACAAGCAATAGGCCTTTGCCTGCTGGAAAGAAACTCCGCAAACCGGGAAGTTGCTATATGCAGGGTGCTGATAATAATAGTGGGAATTTGGTTCACTATACATTTTTGAACTGAGCCAGCAGTTGGTATCGGGTGTGAACAAGGGATTGCGACTTGCGTGTGCAAATTTGCGGTAGGCCTCATTGCTTATTTCCGTGGGCAAATAAAAGAAACCGCCATGTTTGGCCTTAAAATCGTAATGATACAAAGCCAGTATAGTATCATAGCCATCTGAGGGTTCCACCCGAGTGCTATCAGGCGAAAGGTATTTCCATCCTTTTAATGCCTTAATCAGCGCCGGTGCAGGTTTTTCTGATACAATTACACTGTCGCCTGGCTGGTAGTAATATCGGGTTCTTATTTCTTCAGGAATATGGTAAGGCTGGGCATTAACCGCAGTTAATGCCTTTATGAAACCACAGAAAACCAAAAAACGCATCATCGCAATTTAATACAATGAATTATCAATCCCAATTATTTGGAATCATTTATAACAATGCTGTAATCGGCTCTGATCACAGGCCAAATAGAATCAGAGAAATGCCACAGTGTCTTTCACTGCCTGTAGATTGGGCATTTCACCCGGGTTTTCCAATACTTCGGCATAGCGGATAATGCCACCTTTATCGATTACAAACGCACTGCGCTTGGAAACGCCTTTCATGCCAAAAATCCATTCTTCGTAGAGGCTTCCATAAGCACGGCTTACATGCTTATTGAAATCAGATAGCAGATTGAAATTAAAACCTTCATCTTTTTTCCATTTTTCCAGTGTAAAAACAGAATCAACGGAAACCGCCAGAATCTCAGCATTCATGGTATTGTAATCATGCAAACTATCGCGCATCTGGCAAAGCTCTGCAGTGCAAACGCCGGTGAAGGCCTGGGGGAAAAAGAGCAATACTACAATTTTACCGCGGAAGTCGGTAAGATTTACTTCTTTCTTTTGGTCGTTAAAAAGGGTGAATTCGGGAGCGGATTGTCCAATGGAGAGTGTCATATTGTATTTAAAAAATATTGGTTTCGAAATGTTTAGAACATCACAGGATTAAAGAATGCGCGTTTATTTAGTTTCATATCCTGCAGCATACCGGATTTAGGTCTGATGCTGAATGTCCATTGTTTGGCAAAACCTGATGGTACCCAGTTAAAATCAATTTGCCAGCAATGCAGGTTTCGGCTAACGGTGAACTGGCTGGAAGCGATTTCTTTCCGGTATAAATCATATCCAGTAGTATATCCTATTTTCCATTCAGGGGTAATGCTCAGGTCACCGCTTATATTTACGCGGTTACTTCCCACGCGCTGAGATTTGGTATTGGCCTCGGCGTTGTAGTCAAACACGTAGGTTAAAGCTACATTCCAGGGGATATCAAAATGGAAATAATCATCGGGCCGGCTAAGGATGTCTTTTTTCTCCTGTTC
>VGGQ01000059.1 GCA_016868535.1 Bacteroidota bacterium
ACTGGGTGCGGAAATGCAGGTAGGCATCATGATTTTATCTGTTTGCCCGGGTGGAATTACCAGCAACCTTGTAAGTTACTACGTTAAAGGAAATGTGGCCCTGGCCATAAGCCTTACGGTATGCAATGCATTGCTATCACTCATCACAGTGCCTGCCCTGGTCAACCTGTTTCTGCAACATTTTATGAATAATGGCAGAATGATTGAACTCCCTTTCTGGAAAACCATGTTTGATATTTTTGTGGTAACCATAATGCCGGCCATATTTGGCATGCTTGCACGCCACAGTTATACCAGCCATGCACTGAAAATTGAAAAAAACCTGAATATTATATTAACTATTTTGCTAATCGTCGTTTTTGCGTTCAAATTTCTGGCAGGCAACGAAAAAGGCGGTACCGCCATGACTATAGCAGACCTGCAAAAGCTCTCCGTCTGGATGATTGCACTCAACATTGGCAGTATGCTCATCGGCTACCTTGCGGGTTTGCTGGGTAGAGTTTCCTTTAGAAACCGAATAACCATCGCCGTGGAAGTAGGCCTCCACAATACAGCACTAGCTTTGCTTATTGCCGGTGATAAACTTAAAATTCCGGCTATGGAAAAACCCGCACTGGTCTATGCCCTCTACTCATTCGCAATAACATTCCTGGTTGCTTGGGCATTTATGAAACTCGATCCTGCATCCAGGAAAGAAACTAAAGTGTAAATTTGCACTTTCATTCCTGTCTGTTTTCTCGATGCTCAGAAGATATGTATTTTTACCACTTTTGTATGTTTCGGCAGCCCTGATTCTGCATGGTTGTGGCGGTATCAAGCCACAGGCTCCTTCTACCGCCAATCAGACCATAGCCCCAAAACAACTTCCGCCGATAGTTTCGAACATACACATCCCCATCAAGGTGGAAATGAAGCCGTTTTTTAAAATGGCAGATGATGCATTTGACAAAGAATTCAAGGGCAGCGACAAACCCTGTTCCGGACTTCGCTATGATTACAAGGTGAAGCGCGAACCCATTCAGATTTTAGGTTCAGGCAAAACCGTCAACCTTAATCTGGATATGGCCTATGGATTTAAGGGCGAATACTGTGCAGCCTGTCTGTTTGAAACTTGCGTCAATCCGCCGGTTCCATTTTCCTGTGGCTGGAATGAGAAACTGAGAAGGGTGAATGTGAAACTGGCCTCTGATATTGAAATAAGGCCCAATTTCGAGATTAAGTCTACCTCGCGCTTTACCGATATAAAAACCGTAGATCCTTGCGAAGTAACATTCGCCAACATCAACATAAACAGCATATTGCTCAGCCAGTTAAAACCCAGACTCAGCGATTTTGCAGCTATGATTGATGCTGAGGTGGCCAAACAAAACCTGAAACCTTATGTGAAACCCGTCTGGGATGCCCTTCAGGAAGATATAAAAATTGATATGGTTGGCTATCTGCGATTCCAACCCAAAGAAATCAGCCTGGGTGATATCAGCATGAGTGGTTCGCAGCTAAGTTTCTCGGTGGGCATGAAAGCCACTCCTGTTATTTCTGCGAGGCCCGCCTCGGCAACACCTTCCGTAATCCCAAATTTATCCGCTTATAAAAAAAGTTCGGGTTTTGAAGTCTACACGGACCTATACATGAACTACGACACCCTATCGGAGCAGGTTTACAGCACCATCAAGGACCAGATGTTTGAAATGGGCGGCAAAAAAATTAAGATTACTTACATAAAACTGTTTCCCGCAAAAGAAAAACTGGGTATTGAGGTGGGATTTACCGGCAGTAATAAAGGTGTTTTCTACTTGCTCGGTTTTCCGGAATTCGATGCCAAAACATCTCACTTAAGCCTAAAAAAGGTAGAATTTGACATTGCTACCAAAAATGTGCTAATTAAATCTGCCAAATGGCTGCTGGATGAAACCATCCGCAAAAAACTGGAAGAACAAATGGTGTTTGATGTTTCAGATCTGGTAAAACTTACCCGAGAATCCATCAACGCTTCCCTGAATCAGAAAATGAATTATGGTGTGCGTCTGCAGGGCGGTTTGCAGGAACTCGATATCAAAGACTATGTTATTCAACCTGATGCGTTGCTGGTGCGGGCTCTCACAAAAGGCAACCTTCAGGTTTTTGTGAATCAGTAGGCGTGTCCACCAAATTGAACGTGTGAACAAGCCGAAGGTACTCAGGCGCGGGGGCCTGCTACCTTTGTGCCAATGAAATATGCGTGGTTATTATTGGCAGGCCTCTTTATGACCGCCTGTGTTACCAAAAAAAAATATCAGGAACTTGAGAATTCCAAAAAGGAACTGGAACTGAAACTCAATAAAAAAGTGAGCGATTGCGAAAACCGAAGCGCCGAATACCTCGGTAAAATCAGTGAACTGGATGGCAATATTGCTTCACTTGACAAAAGAATCGGATTTCTGCACGATTCACTCGGTAATTGCAGGGTAAAACTGGCAGAAAATCAGGAATACATACACGGACTTGGAGACAGACTAGATGAACAGAAAAAACGTCTCGCTGCAGAACTCGATACCAAAAATAAAATCTTGCAGACCAAAGAACTGGAACTGAATAACGCACTTGCGAAAGCAGAGGAAGAACGCATAAAACTAGAAAACCTGCGCAAAGAGCTGGAAAAAACTGTTGTCCGCGTGCGCATGCTGGAAAGCGAACTCAACCGCAAAGACAGCGCCGTAAGAGCACTCAAGGATGAGATAGCCAAAGCACTCGCCGGTTTTGATGAACTGGACATCAAAGTGGAATATCGCAACGGAAAAGTATATGTGAGTATGGCTGAAAAACTGCTGTTCAAAAGCGGCAGCATCAGCGTGGATCCAAATGGGCAGGAAGCACTGCTGAAACTGGCGGACGCACTGAATAAAAAGCCAGATGTGACTGTTACCGTGGAAGGCCATACCGACAACAAACCCATGAATGGTGAGAAAATCAAAGACAACTGGGATCTGAGCGTGCTGCGTGGGACCAGTATTGTGCGTATCCTAAGCGAAGACGGCAAAATGAATCCTTCAAGGATAACTGCAAGCGGCAGAGGAGAAACCAATCCCATTTCCGATAATGGTTCGGCTGAAGGCAGAGCCAAAAACCGTCGTACAGAAATCATACTCACTCCTAAACTGGATAAGATTTTCGAAATTCTCAACAACAATTGATTTGCCTTGAGCATTCTGATTGCTGCCATCGAAAACCACAAAGACCAGGCTATCGATGTGTTGTGTGAAAAATATTTACAGCGCCTGAACGGCTCATGGAAAACGAGCCTGCAAAGGCTCCCGGCGGCTAGGGTGAAGGAACCAGAAAAACAGAAACAGATCGAAACTGAAACGCTGCAGAAAATCATCAAACCGGAGGATGTGGTTCTGCTGTGTGATGAAAATGGCAAAACCCTTACAAGCAATGCTTTTTCAGCGCTCATACAAACCAGGCTGGCTAATCTGCGCGGAAGGCTCATTGTTGGAATAGGCGGATCGTATGGTTTTACGCCGGAGTTTATGAAAATAAATACCTGCATCCGTTTATCCGACATGACACTCCCCCATCACCTTGCCCGGCTGCTGCTCTGCGAGCAATTGTACCGCGCTATGAGCATTCAAAAAGGCAGTGCCTATCACCATGCCTGAGTTTTTACGTATTTTCGCGGTAAGGTAAGATGAACATCGAACAGGAATTATCGCTGCAGATAGAACGGGCCATCACCGAATTGTACGGAGAAAATCTGGTAGTGGTAAAACTTGAGAAAACCAACAAGGAATTCGAAGGCAGCTACACCTTTGTGGTATTTCCGCTGCTGCGCATCAGTAAAAAAAATCCGCAAGAAACTGCAGCCGAAATTGGAGAAAAACTACTACAGAACGGACATCCCGTTACAGCATACAACGTCATCAAAGGCTTTTTAAACCTTAGCATCAGCGACCGGGTATGGCACGGATTACTGCAACAAAACTGGAACAACAAATCATATGGCCTCAAGGACAAAACAGAAGGCCGTGTGATGGTGGAATATTCATCGCCCAATACCAACAAACCACTGCACCTCGGGCATATCCGCAACAACCTGCTGGGATGCAGCATCGCCGAAATTATGAAAGCCGGCGGATACGAAGTTATCAAAGCAAACCTAATTAATGATCGTGGTATACACATTTGCAAAAGCATACTGGCATGGCAACTTTTTGGCAATGGCGAAACCCCTGAAAACAGCGGTTTGAAAGGCGACCACCTCGTAGGCAAATATTACGTGGCATTTGATAAAGCCTACAAAGCCGAAATAGATTCGCTGGTTGCCGGTGGTATGATAAAGGAAGAGGCCGAAAAATCAGCACCCATTTTACTGCAAACACAGGAAATGCTTAGGCGGTGGGAAGCCGGAAACCCTGAGGTCATTAATCTTTGGGAAACCATGAACGGCTGGGTTTATAAAGGCTTTGACCACACCTACAAGCGCCTTGGTGTAGATTTTGACAAATACTACTACGAAAGCAACACCTACACACTGGGCAAGGATATTGTGTCCGAGGGACTTGAGAAAGGCGTTTTCTACCGCAAAGAGGATGGATCTGTGTGGATAGATCTAACCGCTGAAGGCCTGGATCATAAGCTGGTATTGCGAAAAGACGGCACATCGGTATACATCACCCAGGATATTGGAACCGCCGATGAAAAATTCAGGGAATTCGGCGCCGAAAAGAGCATATATGTGGTAGGAAATGAACAAGATTACCACTTCAAAGTGCTATTCCTCATCATGCAAAAACTAGGGCGCAGTTACGCTCCAGGTATGTACCACCTCAGCTATGGTATGGTGGATTTGCCCAGTGGCAAAATGAAAAGCCGTGAAGGCACCGTGGTAGACGCCGACGAACTGCTGGAAGAGATGCATGAAACCGCCAAGGCGAAAACCCTGGAGCTGGGCAAAACCGGGGGCATGGTGGAAGCAGAGTTGAACACTTTATATGAGAAACTTGGTCTGGCGGCACTCAAATTCTTTATCCTGAAAGTAGACCCCAAAAAACGTATACTGTTCAATCCGAAGGAAAGCATCGACTTTCAGGGCGATACAGGCCCTTTTGTGCTGTACACCTATGCACGTATCCAGAGCATGCTGAAACAAGCCGGAGCGGAATGGCAATCAGCTGTTGGTGAAATAGCCTGGCACCCCGCAGAAAAAGATACCCTTGAATCCCTGTATGGCTTTCCGGAAGCCGTTCACAACGCATGCCGCGATTACAGTCCCGCTGTCATAGCGCATTACGGCCTTGAGCTGGCCAAAGCATTTAACAGACTCTACAATGAATTATCGTTTCTGAAAGAAACTGATGTTAGCAAACGTGCAGCCCGACTGCAGATTGCCACATTCACAGCCAATACACTGGAAAACGCCTGCAGGCTGCTGGGTATTTCCATGGTAGGGCGGATGTAAATCTTTACTTCTCTTCGTTTAGTTTAAATATCAGTCCGGCCTCAATACCCAGCTGGGGCAGAAATATGGTTTGGGCGCCTGTTGCCGAAGGCAACAAAGGCAAACGCAAACGGCCATGCACAAAAGCATTGGTTTTTTTAAACATAATATAATCGGCTTTATAGCCAACATTGAGCCACATATTTACAGGAAAACCCCGCAGAGCATCATCCTTCACGGCAATCTTACTTTCGCCGTTATTATTAGAAAATCCAAGTGTTTCCACCATTACACGGTCGCGAACCAGCATCCCGGCAGATAGTCCGTAGGTCCACCACAGATCAAATTCCTTAAGGTTGCGGCTGTATCCCTCAACACTTTTGGTTTTAAGATATGAAAATTCCAGGTAATGATACCGAAAATCCTGGTTAATTTGCAAATGACCGGAACCTACAAGGTTCGCAACAATCCCGATTTTAGGGTGGATTGTATCTCCAAGCCGAACCTCTGTAATGGAGCGCCTGAAGCCCACGGTTGTATATCCCAAACCCAACGAAACAGCTTCCAGTGCATTCTTCTTTCGGGTATAAGCCAATCCTATATTCAGGTTCTGCCCCGGGTGGTCTTCCTTGTTAAGTGAATCACGGAAAAAGGTATTGGATGCGTAATATTTATCAGGAACCCTGTATCCGGTCATCATCCTGAATCCCAGATTGGGTGCTACATACACATGCAGATTTTGTTCATCTTTACTGCGCTGTGCACTTAATTTACCTGTCAGAAACAGAAGCAGGCCACATCCTAAAACAATTTGTTTTATTCCCATGATAATCTGTTTAATTTATGATAAAAACGCCACACGCCAAAAGCAGCGGCCATGAAGAGTCCGAGCGTAAAGCCTGTCCAGATGCCAAAAACTTTGCCTTCCAAAATAATTCCAAGCGAATAGGAAGCGGGCAATGAAATTACCCAGTACGACGTCACCGAAATCAGCGATGACCATTTCACATCGGTAATACCGCGCAGCAGGTTCATGGCACCGGCCTGTACTCCATCGGCGAGCTGAAAAAGTGCGGCCAGAAAAAATAATGGTAAGATGATAGGCATTACTTCGGCCTCAACACCATACCAGCCCGCAATCCGTTCATTGAAAAATATAAAAATTCCGGCGGTAAACATTTGAAACAAGACAATAATAAAAAACGTGGCATGCGCCACTTTTCGTATAGCTTCCCTGTTCTTTTCGCCAAATGCGTTGCCCACCAGTATACTGCCGGCTACAGCCAGCCCACTTACTACCATGTAAGCCACAGAAGCAACATTCAGGGCAACTGCGTGTGCCGCAACCTGCGTGGTTCCCAGCCATCCTACCATAAGCCCCGATATACTGAAGCAGGCCCACTCGGCAAAGGTTTGCAATCCTACCGGCAAACCGAGTTTCCAAAGTGCGGAAAGCTGCGTTTTTATTTCATTCCAGGCAGGCGTCGCCGCGGGACGATAGGCCGCCAGAAATCCTGAATATCGGATATACCAGATGCCCGATAACGCCATACCCACCCGCGCTATCAGCGTAGCCCAAGCTGCGCCCTGCATACCCATGGCAGGCAAACCCATATTGCCATAGATGAGTCCGTAGTTTAGCAATACATTCAGAGCCAAACCGCCAAACGTAATAGACATGGCTACTTTGGTATGCCCCAATCCATCGGTGTATTGCCGCGATGCAGCAGACAACAGCATGGGCAAAGCCGAATAATTGATGATGCGCAAAAAATCGGGGGTGAGCCTGTTTATACTTTCTGCCTGCCCCAGCCATGTAAAATTGGAAATGATAATTTCCAGCACTGTAAACTGACACAGGAAAAGCAGCATGGCTGCCAGCTGCCCCGCACGGTAGGTGGTAAAGGTTTGCTTCCACAATCCCTCACCATACTGGATACTGACGCGGGAACTGATGGCGAACATCACACCAAACGTTAAGCTGGAAACCATAAAGAAAATGCTATTGGCCTGATTGGCCGCCGCCAACACGTCTTTCCCCAGACGACCCACCATCAGGGTATCTGCCACGCCCATGAGCACGATGCCCAGCTGCCCCATAATAATGGGCATGGCAAGGGTAAAAGTCTGAACAACCGTGGGGCGGTGGGGAGAAAGAAAACGTTTCAAGAACCACAAAAATACGGGCGTGCATAACAAAAGCAGGATTTCTATTTCTATTTATCTGTTTTTATTGTTTTTGTTTAGTTTTTTATGTATATTCATTATGGGCAATCCCACAGGGGTCGGTTCTTGGGGAACCTCAGAGACTTATAAATACGTGGCATCATCCGGGGATAGCATACCAAAAAAACCGTGCAGGCCCCCGAACCCGGCGGATTCACATACCTGCAACCAAGCACGGGGTCACACCCCGAACCCGAATGGTTCACATGTCAGGCCAGTTTTCACGACCTTTGCACCGTGCATCCCGAAATACTTTACGAAGATAACCACCTGATAGCCGTTAACAAACCCCCGGGGCTTGCCGTGCAGGGCGATGTGACAGGTGATGTGCACTTGCTGGACGTGGTCTCAGATTACCTCGCCACCAAATACAACAAACCCGGAAAGGCCTTTGTAGGCCTCATCCACCGCCTGGACCGCCCTGTTAGCGGCGTGGTGCTGCTGGCCCGCACCTCCAAAGCCCTGGCCCGCATGAACGAACAGTTCCGCGCCAAAACCACCCATAAAACCTACCGCGCACTGGTAAGTAACCTGCCGCCACAAAACTCCGACACCCTCACCCATTATCTCGGCAAAGACAGCAAAACCCACCGCGCCCTCACCTACCTGAAGCACAAAGCCGGCGCCAAAGAAGCCATCCTACACTACGAACTGCTGAAACATACTCCCAACGGCTATCTTCTTGATGTCCAACTCGAAACCGGACGTTTCCACCAGATACGCGCACAACTGGCCAAAACCGGCATGCCCATTCTGGGCGACGTTAAGTACGGAGCCGGCACGCCCCTGCCCAACAGAAGTATTGCCCTGCATGCATTTTCACTGGAATTTATCCATCCGGTTACCTCAAAAAAAATACTGATTACAGCTCCCTACCCCAAACACCCCTGGTGGAAAGGCTGCTAAAGTCCCAGCTCGCGGGCCGGATCCCAGAACAAACGTTCAAAATACACCACACAATCGTTTTCAACCTTAATACCTTCTGCCTCCAGTAGCTTTTGCATGGCATCATCACTGCCGAAATGCGCTTTGCCCGTTAGCATTCCCAGCCTGTTCACCACCCGATGCGCCGGCACAGAATCTTCCAAGCCGTGGCTATTATTCATAGCCCATCCCACCATACGGCTGCTGCGGCCTGTACCCAGATAACGGGCAATGGCCCCGTAGGATGTTACCCTGCCATGCGGAACCAACCGCACAACTGCATACACATCCTTAAAAAAATCATTTTTATCAGCTTTCATGGCAGTGCGGAGTTTTGGAACAAAATTTGCAAAATATTTGTTCAATTGCAAACCCAATGTCAATGCTAAGAACCTTAACCTTTGTCGCCCTACTTTTGGGCAGTACCGGCCTTTCAGCGCAAATAACACCATACCTGCGCACTGCACCTGTAAAAATTAATACCATAGGAGTATATCCAAAACTCAGCAATGCCAAAAACTGGGACGGCAGGGAACCCGGTACCTACAGTCTGCGCTTCAAAATACGTGGTCTGAAACCCGGAGACACCGCCTACATTGCCGATTATTATCTGGACAACAAATACCTGCGCGATACCGCCGTGGTGGATAAGAAAGGCCTTATCAATTTCACCGGCGACAAAAAACTGCAGCGCGGTATGTACCTGTTTGTAATGCCCAAAAAAGCCGACTTCTTCGAGTTTATTGTGGATGACGACCAGGATTTCACCATCGGTACCGACACACAATACTGGAAACGCGAATACTACAAAACCATGAAGGTGGAAGGTTCAGACCAGAATACTGCCTTTGCAGCTTACCAGAACGGCCGTGTAGACCTGGGTATTGAAATTGGGAAACTGGACGAGAGTATCAAAAAAGAAACAAACGAAACTGTTAAAAAAGACCTGGAAACCCAGCAGAAAGCTCTTTACGAGAAAAAAGAAAATTACGACAAAGACTTCATAGCCGCCCATCCCGATCACCTGCTGTCACGCTTCCTGTATGCCATGATGGATGTGGATGTACCCGAAGTACTGCCCACCAAACCCGATGGCACCAAAGACAGCGCATTTCCATACAATTACTACAAGGCACATTACTGGGATCATGTAGATTTGGGAGAAGACGGACTGGTGCGCATGCCGGTCAATTTTATGAAACAAAAACTAAATTTTTATTTTGATAAACTGGTAAGTCCCGACCCCGATAGCTGCATCAAGGAATGCAACATGATCCTGGACAAAGTGAAAAATACCATCGATATAGAGCACTTTGTGATTTACCACCTCACTTACAAATACGAAACAAGCAAGATTATGGGACAGGATGCGGTATTTGTGAACCTGGCGGTCAATAACTACTGTAACGGCAAAGCCTGGTGGACCGATAGCACCACCATTGAAAAAATGTGTGAAGCAGCCATTCGCAAATCCTCTACCCTCGTAGGAAGAATTGCGCCACCCTTGGAACTTCTAAACCCCGACAGCATCTGGGTAAATACCGCTGCTGTTAAAGCACCCTACACCCTGATGATTTTCTGGGACCCCACCTGCGGCCATTGCAAAGAGGTAATGCCCAAACTGGCCAAGGTATATGAAAAAAATAAAGAAAAGGGCTGGAAAGTGATAGCACTGGCCAGCAGCGACAAAAAAACCGAATGGCTGCAGTACATCGCTGAACATCCGGAATTAAAGGAATTCATACACCTGCGCCGAGGTATTGTGCGATCGGAAGAAATGGCGCATAACATGCAGTCCTTTTATATTGTGGCCAATCCTACCATTTTTGTGCTGGACAAAGACAAAAAAATTCTGGCTAACCGTATCGACAGCGAAAAGATAGAAGACTTTATCGGCCACTTTGAAAAGGTAGAGGCAGAAAAAGCTGCACCAAAAAAATAGTTCAGGTTAAGGTTTCTTCATCCGCTTTTTGGCATCGCGGTACATGGTGCCGGTAAAGTAGGTGAGCCCGTATGACCAGTATGGACCGGTGAAATTGGTAGTTTCCAGCCCCGACACCCGAATACCCACACCGGCATAAAAACCAAAATACCGCAGAAATCGCACCGTACCGCCAATGCCGGCCTCCAGCGGCACTATCAACCCGATATTGGATTTCTTTATATCAGCTCCTCTCTTGCGATACTCCCAGCCATTGCCTATACCGGCCTGAAAAGATGTTACCACTTCAAACCGCCAGCTTTGGTGCACATAGTATTCAAGTGTGGAACTTGTGTAGGCAAAACCCTGATTTAATGTATCTTGATCTAATGTCTGCAACAGGCGGCTGTTGTAGTAGCCCGTCCACACCGCCACCTTGCCAAAATCCAGGCCATAGCGCAGTCCGTTCACATTCACAGGCACACCGCCCATGATGGATTTGCGGCTGTCGAAGCCCAGCCTGAGCCCCGGTGTTCTC
>VGGQ01000060.1 GCA_016868535.1 Bacteroidota bacterium
ACGATGAGGCAGTGCGTATTTTAAAAGGCGAACAGGATGTGAATGGCAAAAACGGGATTGGCAGTCTTCAGGAAGAGCTGAGCCGTGTTGTGAACAGGCTAAAAGAAGTTGACGCAGATATAACAGACCGCGAAACAAAAATTGCCGCAGGTGGCGTGAAAAAAGGAGAAATTAACTTTTTCCAAGGCAAAATTGATTCTTTAAAGCAGGAAAAAGCAGATCTGGAAGAAGACGCAAGAAATATACCCCAGTGGATTAAAAGTGCCAGGGAATTTGAATACGGAAATGATTTTGGCGGCAGCGATGAAACCGTAATCACCCGCCTGTTTGATTCTCCGATTATGGTGTATGACTGGCCCCATGCGGTTAAGGCTTTTTACCTCAAAAGAAACCCCGAAAACTTTGAATTTGCGAGGGGGGTGGATGTGCTTGCACCTGAAGGATATGGAGAAATAGTGGGTGGTGGAGAAAGAGAAACCAACCTCGAATTGCTGAAAGAAAAAATTGTGGAGCACGAATTGCCCTTGAGTGCCTTTGAGTGGTATCTGGATTTAAGAAGATTCGGTTCCGTTCCTCACAGCGGTTTTGGCCTGGGGCTGGAACGTATGATTACCTGGATTTGTGGCCTGAAACACGTTCGGGAAAGCATTCCTTTCCCCAGGATGTATGGCCGCCTCACTCCATAAAAATCAGAAGCCTTCTTTTCGTCGCTTTAAATCCTCCTTCAGATAGAGCATCCGCACAGGTTGGTTTTTAACCAACTCCACCAGAAGTTCATTTTCACATATCAGTGATCTGCATTCAGGGCTGTCCAATGCTGAAGGCGATAAGATTTGTTTGCTGCTCACATTCTGCAAATCGGATAATTCAATACCCAATCCCCTGATAATTTTTTCCAGGGTATTGAATGTTGCGCTGCACGGTCTTTCAATGTGTGAAATAATGGGACAGGTTTTATTAATACTCTCTGCCAAATCCTCCAGTGTTCAACCACGTTAGCGTCTGGCCAGCCCGCCTCGCTGTCCGATGTGATTATTATCTTTTAGGTTTTTCACCTCGCGAATTTGGGACTTTTTATATTTAACTATATATGCCATTTTATCGAAACACGACAACATTTTTAACAGCGTATCCAAAAAACACTTGTTTTCTGTAGAATTAAAACTCAACACCCTCTACACCAATAATCCACCTCTACTTTTGAGGATTAGTGTATTTCAAGTTCATCCACAAAAATAAAAGTTTGTCCGCCTGCACCCGGGTGCCAGTCCGGTAGTGTGCCGTGCTGGGCCGCCCGCATTTTAACATAGCGGGTTTTTACCGGTTTGATATAGGTGCTTATGGTTTGTTTTTGAGATCCCAAGCTGTCTATGGGCACATTATTAATGCTTCCACAGGCGTCAGTCCAGGTTTGACCATCCAGCGAAAAACTGTAACTCACATTTCGTGGATACACAATCCAGCTTCGGGTGTCCTGAAGAAAACCTGCGCGCAGTAATGTGATGGTTTGGGTGTCGACCAAGTCAATGATTGCTTCATACGGCTGACCCTGAATGCCCTGCCAGTTGCCTTTCTGCCATTCCGCATCTCCACGCACGCCATTGCTGAGTGCCGGATCTCCGCCACCCGTATATTGCGGATGCAAAGGATTAAGCACTTGCACTTGCCAGTGATTTGGCCGCTTGAAAAAACAGGCTTTGGCAATCGCTCCACCGGTATGAAAAGCCTCAAGACAGACACTTTCATTCAAAACAAGGGTTGTATCGGCGGCTTTGTATGGGTTACTGCCATATACTTTCAAACGATTCTTTTCATCATTGTCTTTCAAAAACCTTACGGTAAAATCACGCCCAAATCGCGCATTGATATTTACTGCGAGGCTGTCATCAAATGCAATATCCCTGAAATCAAACAAGGGTGCCGCTATACTGCTTTCCTTCACGGAAGTAATAAAGCTGTTTCTATCACCGGTGCCCCATTCCGTGGGGGTTGAAGACATCTTAAAAACCAATTTTCCGCCTTCCATCAATTCGCGGTGATACAGATAATTGCGCTCAACCTTCTGTCCGTTTAACAGCACAGCAGCTATGTAATGGCCTTTATCCTTTTTCAGAATCTGCAGTTTATTGCCATTTTCAAATACCAACAACGTTTTTTGAAACAGCGGATACCCAATACTGTAGCGGTCATCACCGGGACAAACCGGATAAAAACCCATGCTGCTGAGCACATACCATGCACTCATTTGTCCGCAGTCTTCATTGCCGCTAAGCCCATCCGGACTGTTGTGATACATGTTTTCGAGTATCTGTTTTACCCGTTCCTGTGTTTTGTGGGGTTTGCCTGCGGTGTTGTATAGATAGGCAATGTGGTGGCTGGGTTCGTTGCCGTGGGCATATTGCCCGATGAGTCCGGTAATATCGGCCTGCTCCCGGCCCATGGTCTTACTGAATGTGGTAAATAGGCTGTCCAACATAGATTCCAGTGTATGCGGTCCATGACTTATCATAGTTCCCAGCCAGCCCTGCAAATCGTGGGGAACCGAAAATGAATATTGCCAGCTGTTGGCTTCGGTAAAGTGGTTATTTACTTCACGAGGCTCAAAGGGGCTCAGCCAACGCCCGTAACTGCGGGGCCGCATGTGTCCGCTATTGGGGTCAAACACATTCTCCCATGAGCCACAGCGCCGGTAAAATATTTTTGCCAGACTATCTTTGCCCAGCATATCTGCCATTCGGGCTATACACCAGTCATTATAAGCGTATTCCAGCGTTTTGCTCACCGATTCGCTTTCATTTTCCATGCTGAGAAAGCCGTATTTTACATAATCATCCAGACCGAAAACGGGTTTCTGAGCGGTTTTTACCGCGGCTTGTAGCAGGGCTTCCGCGCTATCAGGTACAATACCCTTGGCCATGGCATCTGCAATTACGGAAACGGCGTGGTAGCCAATCATGCAGTTGGTTTCGTTGGCAGCCAGTTCCCACACGGGTAATCTACCGCTTTGGCGATACATCCGCAGAAAGGTTTTCAAAAAATCACGGGTGCGTTTCTGCTCAATCAGTGTATACAGCGGATGGGTGGCGCGATAAGTGTCCCAAAGGGAAAAAACCGAATAGTGATCGCCATTCCCGGCATGTTGTTTATTGTCCATGCCGCGGTAAGCGTCATCGGCATCGCTTACCAAATTGGGCACAATCATGGTGTGATACAGCGCAGTATAGAAAATGGCTTCCTGTTCCGGGGTTCCCTTTACCACAAGCTTGACCAATTGTTTTTCCCATTCTGCTTCCGTTTGTTTTTTCAGGGATTGAAATACCTTTTCATCTGCTTTGGATGCATTTGTTAAATTTTGCAACCAACCTGTAAATGAAATGCTGGCATGTATGTAGAGGTCTGAGGTTGTTATCGGAAAATAGATCGCAATAGCCCGAGTTTGTTTGCCCTTTTGTTTAAAAACCACCGCGGAATCGGCCATTTCGGAAAACCACAAATCAAAGAAAAACTGCTGGTCTTCGGCCCAGGCCTTGCTGAATCGGTGTCCGTATACGTGCATACGGTTTTTCCCTCCGGCAACAGTAGTGTTTAAAGCATCAAAGTGTCCGTCTGTAGCATAGTCACGATGTTCCAGGTCAATAACGATTACAGGTCTCTGGCCTTGCGGAAAGCGATAGTGATGCATGCCCTCACGTGTGCCCGCTGTGAATTCAGCAAATACGCCGTTGTTGAAGGTTACGGCATAGTATCCCGGGTGGGCTCTCTCATTTTTATGCTGAAATGCCATCGGCTGCAAACCCGGTCTCACAAGCAAATCGCCGTAATCCGAAACGCCGGTGCCGCTTAAATGCGTGTGCGAAAACCCATAACAAAAGCTGTCATCGTAATGATAACCTCCGCAGCCATCCCAGCCATCCAGACGCGTGTCGGGGCTCAGTTGCACCATACCAAAAGGTGCGGTAGCGCCCGGATAGGTATGGCCATGTCCACCGGTACCAATGAATGAATTGACCTTGTGAATGAGGGTTTGTGCCTGAAGCTGTGAAAACAGGAACAGCAAACAAGCTGACAATAATTTCATACAATTCAAAGTGGCCTTACTCTTAATGTTTTTGTGCATTCGGGTTATAAACTAAGTCCATATTGATCGATGAAATGCCCCATAAGGTTCTTCTGTAGCGCCGAATTTTTTGTAGAATGCAGCAACCTCTGGTAATTCAGAGCCTTCAAAATCGATGTAAAGATCTTGCGTGCAATTAGTTTTGGCAATAGTGTCTATCACAGCATGCATAACACCAACTTTTCTGCCTTCA
The DNA here is from genome assembly GCA_016868535.1 of Bacteroidota bacterium. Taxonomy (GTDB): domain Bacteria; phylum Bacteroidota; class Bacteroidia; order NS11-12g; family UBA955; genus RGEC01. Next base: position 4,311 of record VGGQ01000060.1, read on the forward strand.
GCCGTTGGTGCGGCACACACATAATGCAAATATTGAGGCGAACGAAAGAAAATAGCATAAGCGAGGACTTTATCTACTATGCCGGCACGAAAGCAAAGGGCCTCGCCACTTAATTGAAGTGCCCTGTATGCATTTTCAAAACTTTGGTAATGTTGTGTCTTCAGCACCGGATTTAACGGCCCCCAAACTTCCTTGTAAAGCGAAATAGCTGCATCAAATTCCGTGCAGGATTCAACTGTGATTCCGGCATCTGAACACTTACGCAAATTCTTTCGGGCATCTTTGTTGTAGCTTTTATAAATAGTCTCATAAGGGCGGTTCAGATCCAGCAACAGATTACAACGCTGATTTACCATATCGGGAAGACTAAATGAGGGATTCAGCTGTAATGCCACCTTTACATATCTGCGGGGAATAGCACGCAGAAAATCTGAATAGCTGAGTGGAAAATCTTTTGGAGCAAATAAACCCAGTTGCTGACAGAAAAAGGGCTGGTAGACAACACTCATTCCCCATTTGTGCTTTACCGGAAGGGGAAACACTGCCTCATAATCGGCGTATATCAGGGCATCCCAACTATGGTTGCATATAGCATTTAGGTACGTGGAACCGGCATACACCAGCGGACGGCAACTTCGGGATATACACAAATCCCATGCGGCCATGTCTATGGCATTATGCCCAAAGTGTCTTATGCTAGCCATGCTTCAAAAACCTTATTCCATCCCTGCCAGTCTTTCTGCTTTCCCAGGGATTCGTTGTGAAAAATAAAACAAAAATTACCGCCTCTTTCCCGAATCCCCGCCTTTAGACGATTGCCTGCAGAAATCGCCTGCTCGGGTGTTTGCTTAAGATAGTGTTTGCAGGTGGTTTCCATAATGCAGAACGGCTGAACCTGCAAATGCGTGGGCTGTTCATCACTCAGATCATACCATGTAAAGCCATAAGAGGTACCGGCTCTGAAACCGGGAGTATCCGGATAACCCATGCTATAATCATGGGTTATGCCTGCCTTCAGTAAACCCCGGTAAGTTCTGGGCATTGAAATCAGGATATAGTGCATGCGGCTTTCGGCTACCTCACTACAGAGTAAATTTTCCAGGTGCTGTTTTTCCTGCAGCATGATATTTTCATCCCGAAAGGCGGCAAAACTCGGATGCAATCCGCAACGGGTGCCGTTGTATATCTTCTGAATAGCATTTATCAATGGCTTGTAACCAAGCCTTACTTGCTTGTCATAACGGTTGTTTATTGCACCACAATGCCAGAATACCCGGGCTTCGGGATAATTTTCAAGTGCTTTTTGTATGTATGGAAATGAAAAATTTGGGTCTAATGCAGCGTTTTTAATGCTTTTGAGCCGTTGTGACAGACTCGGCAGGTTTTTTAAAAGAGCCCCCAATGAACGCACAATCCCCCGACCCGCATAAGCAAAGGCAATGTCAATATCCAACGTGGGTATTATGCTGAAGTTTTTATTGACAGACAAACCCCATTGGGTAAACATGGTGTTTATGGCAATATCACAAACCGGTTCTTCCAGCACTTCAAGTTTGTGCAGCAATGATGCCGATGCAGGGAAACGCCCGTGTTGATCGGGGGTGAATATCTGATATTCTTCATACCGCGTCAGGCACCAGAAAACCATGGCAAATAAGTCAAATTGCTGCCTCGAATCATCGGAAAACAGGCAGAAAACATTGCCCATACAGGCTGTGTTTGGAGTAAATCCTTGCCTTATTCCGGTTTCATCTAAAAAACCTGAGCGATAAATGCGGTTGCCAGGCAATTCAAGATTTGTGTAGTGCAGTTTTACCCGTGCAGCGGAATTCAGATAGGCGTTTTCATCTTCAGTAATGTGGACTTGGCCTGTAATGCTGCGCTGGAAAACTTCCGCCACTGCATAGGCAATTCGGGCATTTAATCCGGGAATGTATAGGATGGCTTCCGACATGGTTTGAGACAGCGCAAATTACGCAGATTGGGGTTTTGAATGGGTAAAATTCGCACAAAATGATTTATACATGGCTGTACTGTCAAAAATATCCTGGTCGCTGGTACCGCAATATATTTGTGCCCAGTTTTTGGGAGCCATGGCAGGAACAACGTTTGTGTGGGTGGCATACAAACAACATTATGATGCAACAGTAAATCCTGCCGACCAACTAGCTACTTTCTGTAACACGCCTGCAATAGATAACAGCCTTATGAATTTCTTTACTGAAGCCATAGCAACATTTGTTTTAATGATCGGGATTTTATTTATCGCAGCCCCGCAAAATAGTTTAGGTGCTTTAGATGCATTACCAGTTGCTCTACTCGTATTGGGAATTGGTGTTAGTCTGGGTGGACCAACCGGCTATGCCATCAACCCTGCCAGGGATCTCGGACCACGCATTATGCATGCGATATTACCCATAAAAGGAAAGGGTGTCAGTAATTGGGCCTATAGCTGGATACCTGTATTAGGGCCAATCATCGGCGCAGTTTTGGCCGCAGTATTATACGATGTAATTACAAAACCTTAGCGCCAGCGTGGTTTAACAATCGTATCGAACAGTAAAAAACTTTCTTTCCACTTAAGCTGGTATTTTTCTTTTATTCCTTTGCATTCCTGATAACCATAAAACATCCTGGTTGAGGGCTCATAACGCAGGTTCGGGATGGTTTCAAGACCTTCAATCATATGGAAAATTTTTTCATAGGGGTCGAGACAAAACAGATTCCAATAATTACCTGTGCACTCCCCCACCTTAGTTCGTTCTTTAACCAGTAGATCAACATAGCCGTCACTATTTATGTCCCCGAGGCTATCAATGATTAAATTTGCAACGGGTATTTCAAGATTATTCTCCTTCTTCCACAGCGGCCTCCTGCATCAGCGCCCTTGTGGTTTTACAACTCACGATAGCGTTTTCTTTGGCATCCAGGATTTCAAATTCTCCGGGCACAAGGTTTTTCACCTTCACGCTCTGGCCAATTTCAAGGGTATCGGTATTGACATCGATGTAGTCAGGGAGGTTTTTCACCAGTCCGCGCAGGCGTAGGCGGTTGATTTTTTTCACCAGCGTACCACCGGCACGCACACCGGGCGAGTTGCCCACCACACGCACAGGGATATCCATAACCACGGCACGTGAATCATCAACAGCCATAAAATCGGCGTGAATGATGGCTTCTGACACAGCGTGAAATTGCAGATCCTGCAAAATAGCATCGTAAGAATTGCCTTCCAGATCAATCTTCACTTTGTACACGTTGGGGGTGTAAACCAGGTTTTTGAAGTCGGATTCATAAATAGTGAAATGCAGATTTTCTCCTGCACCATAAATAACGCAGGGTACTTTACCTGCATTTCTGAGGCTTTTGGCGTTTGAGGTGCCGCTGCCTTCTCTTTTTTCTGCTTTGAACAAAATGGTTTTCATATTCAGTAGTTACGCTTATTTTAACTTTGAGTTGCTTTTAAGGTCTAGGTTGGTCTGACTGTTGTGTATTTGCCTAAAAAGCGAACTGATACTTCCGTTTTCGTGTACATTGCGGATGGCACGGGCAAAGAGGGGCGCTACAGACAGTACTTTAATTTTATCGAGATGTTGTTGCAGGGGAATGGTATCGGTTACCACAAGCTCGGTAAGCACGCTGTTGGCAATATTTTCGTATGCTTTGCCGCTCAATACGGGATGGCAGCAAAGGGCGCGTACGCTGCGAGCACCTTTCTCCATCAGCGTGGCCGATGATTTACAGAGTGTTCCGCCGGTATCGATAATATCGTCTATCAGCACCACGTCTTTGTCCTGCACATCTCCAATTACGGTCATGTTGGCGATTTCGTTGGCTTTCTTGCGTTCTTTGTCGCAAATAACCATGGGCAGATTCAGCGCCTTAGCGACTTCGCGGATACGATTGCTGGCTCCTACATCAGGTGCCGCTATTACTAAGTTGTCCTGGGGCAGGCTGCGTATGTAGGGAACAAAAATGATGGATCCTTCCAGATGATCCACCGGAACATTGAAGAAGCCTTGAATTTGTGGTGCATGCAGTTCCATGGTCATCACACGGTTGGCACCTACAGTGCTCAAAAGATCCGCAATCATTTTGGAGGCTATGGAAACGCGGGGTTTATCTTTTCGGTCCTGACGGGCAAAACCAAAATAGGGAATTACTGCCGTGATGTAATTGGCGCTGGCTCTTTTGGCCGCGTCAATAGTCATCAGAAGTTCTATCAGGTTGTCGGTGGGCGGGAAGGTACTTTGAATAATGAAAACGTCGCATCCGCGAACACTTTCATTAAACACCGGCTGAAATTCACCATCGCTGAAGCGATTTACGGTAAGATCGCCCGATTCCAGGCCATAGTATTCGCAAATACCTTTGGTGAGAGAGGCAGAAGCACTGCCCGCGAAGATTTTTACTGGGTTAAGTAGTGATAACATATTCTCTGTATTTTACTGTCTCTGTGCCCAACAAAAGTAAAGCACAGATATCATCAAATCAGCGTTGTGTTGTCCGACTAGGGCTCGAACCTAGACTCTTCTGAACCAAAACCAGACGTGTTGCCAGTTACACCATCGGACAATTTTGGGAGTGCGAAGGTAGTGGATTTTTTTTATTTGTGCAAGGTGAAGGCGTTCAGTGACTTTAACTGACTATGTTCAGGCCTGTCGCTCAATGCAAAAGCAGATTATCAATCAACCGCACACCTTCCACATAGCCCGCAAAAACTACCGCTTTGTGCGGAGAATCCGGATCTGCCGTTTGCAGGTCAGGTAAGGTTACCCTCTCAAGATACTCCACATCAATCCCCTTGTTGGTCAGCATATTATATGCCTTTTCTGTGGAAGACATTTCGGCAGCCATTTTCAACGCCTTATTGATGTAACCTGCCTTTAACAAACCTTCGTCTGAAAGCCTCAAATTGCGGCTGCTCAGTGCCAAGCCTGTCTGAGAATCCCTTTGAGTGGGAATATTGTGTTGCCTTATATTCGGAAAATAAGCGGCAATAAGCTTTTCCACCACCAGGCATTGTTGCAAATCTTTCTGACCGAAAAACACGTCTGCCGGATTTAGCACCGAAAACAAACGGTGCAGCACCTTTACCACACCTTTAAAATACCCCGGCCTTTGCAGGCCTTCAAAAACCTTATCCAGTATCCCCAGATCCAAAACAACTTCTGCAAGTCCTTCAGGGTAAAGATCATGTGTAACCGGCAAATAAACAGCGTCGGCTCCGGTCCGGGATAACAGGCTTAAATCCTGTGCAAGTGTCTGCGGATATTTTTTTAGATCTTCTGCGTTATTAAACTGAGCGGGATTCAGGAAAATGCTAACCAATACAGGCTTTCTCAAAGCCCTGGCGTTTTCCACCAATGACAAATGCCCCGCATGAAGTGCACCCATGGTCGGTACAAAAGAAAAAACGTCATCTTGACATTTAGCCCAGCGGGAAATCTCTTTGGTATAATAGAAAACCTTCAACGAAAACTGAAAATATCTATGCAAATAAAGGTTTTTGAGCATAAAAGTTTTGAATTTCAGGAAAATTTTGTTAATTTTGTAACTCGTACTTTTTCCAGTAGAGTTTCTATACATGAGCATCACCAAAAAACGCGTTCTGTTTGTCAGTTCAGAAATGGCCCCCTTCCTTGAAACCGAAAGTGCACAGGCCATCATCGCAAGAAATCTTCCCCAGGCGCTTCAGGAGCGCGACAATGAAATCCGCATTCTGGTTCCCCGCTTCGGTGTGATCAACGAAAGAAAAAACCGTCTTCACGAGGTAGTTCGTCTTTCCGGCATCAACATTTCCATTGAAGATAACGACAATCCCCTGATTATCAAAGTTGCCAGTATTCCACAGACCAAAATGCAGGTGTATTTCCTCGACAACGAGGATTATTTCCACCGTAAAGCTGTTTATCAGGACGACAAAGGGCAGTTTTTTGATGACAATGACGAGCGTACCATTTTCTTCTGCAAAGGCGTAATGGAAACAGTGAAAAAACTTGGCTGGGCTCCCGACATTATCCATTGTCAGGGCTGGATGACCAGCCTGATTCCAGTTTATCTAAAAACCGTATACAAGGATGAACCTGTGTTTCGCAATGCCAAAGTGGTTTACAGCGTATACAATGACAACATAGCCTGTCTGGGCTCTGATTTCTCACGCAAAGCCCGCCTTAACGAAATCCAGGAGGCTACTATGCAGTGCTTTGCCGATGGCAACATTAAAAGTCTGCACAAAGGTGCCGCAAGTTATGCCGACGCAATTGTAACAGCATGCGACGAGGCTCTCCGCTGCGTGGAAGATCACATCAGCACTAAGCCGGTTATGCGACACTCCGACGATCCCATCGGAGAACAATATGTGAGCTTTTACGAAAAAGTGATTTCACAAACGCTGTAAAACCGCGAACTTTGCCCCCGTGACGAAAAGTCTGGTTCGGTTACTCCCGGTTGCGCTGTTGCTTGTTGCCTGCAAAAGACAGGACGGTAATATCATGCTGGTTGGGCAGGGCAATGCCGGACAAATGCAGTTGTTTACAACAGATACGCTCAGCCTTACGGCAGTGACAGTTCGCGAAGACTCTCTTCCCGGAAACAACTTGCGCTATGTGCTGCTGGGTAGCATGAACGACCCTTTGCTGGGAACCATCTCCTCCGGAGCCTATGCACAATGTGGCCTGCTGGAGCCCAATTCCGATTTTCCTAACACCGAAG
>VGGQ01000061.1 GCA_016868535.1 Bacteroidota bacterium
TCAGGTATTTGGCGGATTGTTTGGTTTTGGCCCTTGGTTCTTGTGAGGCGGTCGCGGACCTCGGTTATCCCTTATGTTTCCGCGGTTATCGGGGCCGCTGTTTTGTGGTTTCCTCTGGGGATTGCCACCGCCTCCTTGTCCGTGCTGCCTGTGTTGCTGACCGCCTTTATTGTGCGGATGCTGATGGCGGCCTTTGCCCTGGCGGCCTTTTCGGATTTCGGTTTCCATTTCCCTGTCTTCAAGCAGTTCGGATCCTCCGATAAATTCGGGTGCTTGTGCTGCAGCGACTTGTTCCATCACCTGACTTGCGGCGGCTACATCCTGCAGCGGGGGAATGGTTTTGCCCTGTTTGTTGTCTTCCACGAACTCCTTTACTTTATCTACCGCAAGGGCAATCCAGGTCTGGCTGTCTTCATAGCTAAACCACATCAGTTGTTTGAGAATATCTGTTTTGCGGCTGTAGGCAACGCCGGTGACTGTTTTCAGCTTAACTACCTTGGCATTGGGGAATTTGTCCAGTGCTTCCACATACAAATCCAGCTCATAATTCAGGCAGCACTTTAGACGGCCGCACTGACCTGCCAGTTTTTCCATATTAATGCTCAGGTTCTGCACGCGTGCCGCTCCGGTAGTAACCATTTTGTAATCGGTGAGCCAGGTGCTGCAACAAAGCTGACGGCCGCAAACGCCTAGGCCGCCTAATCGAGAAGCCTCTTCGCGGTAGCTGATATGGCGCATTTCAATTTTCATGCGGAATTCATCAGCATACAAGCGGATCAATTCGCGAAAATCCACCCGTTGCTCCGCGGTATAAAAAAAAATTACCTTGCGGCCATCGCCTTGAATTTCAATATCGCTGATTTTCATCTGCAAATTGAGCCTGAAAGCTGTGGTGCGTGCCCTTTCCAGGGTGGCGTTTTCTTTTAGTTTTACCTCATCCTTTTTTTCAAGGTCCTTGTCGGTTGCCTTGCGAATGATGGGCATGATGCGATCGGAATCTTCATGAACCCTGTATTTTTTTAGTTGAAGACGCACAATCTCGCCGGTGGCGGAAACGGTTCCGACATCAAAGCCCACTGAACTTTCCACGGCCACATAGTCTCCGGTGTAAAGGTCAAGGTTGTTGATGTTTCTAAAGAATTCCTTGCGGGAACCCTTGAACCGCACTTCTACAATATTGAAGGCTACAAAATCGTCGGGGAGCTTCATGTCCCTGAACCAGTCATATACATTCAGGGCATTGCACCCCGATGTGCCGCAGGTGCCGTTGCTTTTGCAACCGGCAGGCGAGCAACCACCTCCAGATTTGGTACCACAAGATGAACATCCCATATTCTTTAATTAATCGAAAAACACCGTACAAATTTATTTTTCTGTACGTATCTCGCAAAAATAGGGATAAAAGTTCACACCCGCTGACGATACCACGACCGCAAACCAATGACCGCCAATATTAAAAACACCGCATAAAGCCCCGCAGTCAAGGGTTTGCCCACAGAAACAAAAAGGGGAATATAAATTATTTCTGCCAGTAGCCACAAAATCCAGTTTTCCCATTTACGTCTTGCCTGCAGGGTAATAGCCCACACGCTGAGCGATGCAGTAAAACTATCGAGCCACGGCGTGACGTCTCCGGGGGCCCAAAAAAAGATAAGCCTGGTCCACAAATACCATCCTGACAGAAAAAACACTGCTTCAGTCAGCCAAAGGCGCGGAGTAAAGGATGAAACGGGATTTTTAGCTGTGGTTTTCAAAGACCATTGCCACCATCCGAGGGTCTGAACGCCAATGAAAACGAATTGCAAAACCATATTTGAATAAAGACGGCCATCATAAAAAATCCATGCATAGAGAAGCGTTCCGGCCATGGCCACGGGCCAGTTGGCCGTGTATGGCTTAACGGCAAGCATTACCCCAGCCAGTGAGAGAACAACGGCGGCGATTTCCAGCAGCAGGGCGATATCGGCGGCGGACAGCAATTTGTATGCAAAAATCAGGGTATGTGCACAACGAACCAAACTTGCGTAACTTTGTTGCCTGAATAAAACCCTAATTATGTTTGAATTACCATCACTCCCCTACGAATTTGCAGCTCTAGAGCCTTATATCGACGCTAGGACCATGGAAATCCACCACGGTAAGCACCATCAGGCGTATGTAAACAACCTAAACAATGCAGTGAAAGGCAATGCCGGCGAAGGCAAAAGCCTGGAAGAGCTTTTGGCGAATGTGAGCAAATACAGCATGGCTGTGCGCAACAATGGCGGTGGTCACTGGAACCACAGCCTTTTTTGGCAGTTGATGAGCCCGGCAGGCGGTGGAAATCCCGAAGGAAAACTGCTGCCGGACATCACCGCAACATTTGGCAGCATGGAGGCATTCAAGGAGCAGTTCAATAATGCAGCTACCACACGCTTTGGCTCAGGCTGGGCCTGGCTGGTAGTGCACGACGGAAAACTGGTGGTAACCAGCACACCTAACCAAGACAATCCTTTGATGGATGTTGTCGATGTGAAAGGTACACCCATTCTTGGTCTTGATGTATGGGAACACGCATATTACCTCCACTACCAAAACCGCCGTCCCGACTACATCAACGCATGGTGGAACGTTGTAAACTGGAAAAAAGCGGCTGAGTTGTATACTGCTGCGCACTAATAAAAAACCAACGAGAAAGCCCGAAAATCCGGGCTTTTTTTGATAGTTCTGAAGTATCTTACCTTGATCTTATAACAGAATTCATTAAGATAAAGTTATATACTTTTCGCTGGCAAAACGTCCATAAAACCATGGATATTTTCATTTATGCTCAATGGATTGCAAATACAGAAAACGTTGAATAAGAAGACTCGATTGGGGATATTTAGCCAGCCGGTATCGCGGCAGCTTTGCAGTGTTGACGAGGTTAGGGTTAAACGCGTGCGAGCCCGAAAACCCTAGAAGAAGGTCTGGCATCCGTTGCAAAATACTCCGTAACTTCGCAACGTGACCCGCCAAGAACTGGTATACCAAATCTTTTCAAAAAACAGCTACCTCTGTACCGGACTGGATACGGAAATGGAAAAACTCCCCCAACATCTGCCCAAAAACGACGATGCCATGGTGGAGTTTAATAGACAGATCATCAACGCCACATTGCCATACAGCGTATCGTATAAAATCAATACGGCATTTTATGAGCAGTACGGCGCGCGTGGCTGGGTGTGGATGGAACAAACTCTGGATTATTTGCCAAAATCTGTTTTTCGCATTGCCGATGCCAAGCGCGGCGACATTGGAAATACCAGCACTATGTATGCACGGGCGTTTTTTGAGACCCTGAATTTCGATGCCGTTACCGTGGCTCCCTACATGGGCGAAGACAGCTTGCGGCCTTTTCTGGAGTTTAAAGACAAATGGATTATCTGTCTGGCACTGACCAGCAATCCCGGTCATGCGGATTTTCAAACGCATGCCTACGAAGGCAAAAAACTGTATGAGCGCATAATAGAAACTGTTTGCAGGTGGGGATACCCCGATAACCTGATGTTCGTGGTAGGTGCTACCCGCGCCGCTTATGTTGCGGAAATACGAAAAATGATACCCGAACATTTTCTGCTTGTGCCTGGTGTGGGCGCCCAGGGCGGCAGTTTGTCAGATATTAGCCAGGCCGGACTCAACAAGGATGTAGGTATGCTGATAAACAGCTCTCGCGGAATATTGTACGCCTCTTCGGGCGAAGATTTTGCGGAGACCGCCGCTGAAGAAGCCCGCAAACTGCAGTCAGAAATGACAGAACACCTAGCTGGCATAAAGCACTGATATGGAAAACCGAATAACCCGGCTTCTCGGCATTGAATTTCCAATCATACAAGGCGGGATGATCTGGTGCAGCGGCTGGAAACTGGCATCTGCCGTTAGCAATGCAGGCGGCCTCGGACTTATTGGCAGCGGCAGTATGTATCCGGATGTGCTGAAACACCACATTCAGAAGTGCAAAACCCATACTGACAAGCCCTTTGGCGTGAATGTTCCCTTGCTGTATCCCAACATTGAGGACCAAATGAACATTATTGCTGACGAAGGCGTGAAAATTGTGTTTACAAGTGCCGGAAATCCCGCCGCTTGGACCCCCTGGCTGAAAGAGCGCGGCATAACAGTGGTGCATGTGGTGGCCAACACCAAGAACGCCAAAAAATGTGAAGGTTTGGGCGTAGATGCCATTGTGGCTGAAGGATTCGAAGCCGGCGGACACAACGGACGTGAAGAAACTACTACCATGTGCCTGATTCCCATGGTGCGTGAAGTTTGTAACTTACCACTGATAGCCGCAGGTGGTATCAGCAGTGGAAAAACCATAGCCGCCGCAATTTGCCTTGGCGCCGAAGGCGTGCAGGCGGGCAGCCGTTTTGCCGCCAGTGCTGAAAGTTCTGCTCACGCCAGTTTCAAACAGGCCATACTCAATGCCGGCGACGGAGATACACAACTTACCCTCAAGGAATTAACCCCTGTTCGTTTGTTAAAAAACAAGTTTTACAACGACGTAATAGAGGCTTACAATAAAGATGCTTCCACTGATGAACTGGTTGCCCTGCTGGGCCGCGGAAGGGCCAAAAAAGGCATGTTTGAAGGTGATATAGATGAAGGAGAACTGGAAATTGGGCAGGCGAGTGCTTTTATACATCAGATTAAGCCGGCGGGAGAGATTGTACGTGAAATGATGGATGAATACAGACAAACCCGGGGCAGTTTGCCCGCTTTGTAACCCATTTTCTGTATTTTCGCACACATGCACTGGATTTCTCAAATCCTTTTTGCGCTTTGCCTCGGAGCCGGTATATGGTTTTTTGCGGGCAGAGTGCGGTTTATACGCCGAAATATACTTTTGGGCAAAGACTTAGACCTCTCAGACAATCCGGCGTCGCGTTGGAAACAAATGTTCTGGGTAGCTATGGGACAGAGCAAAATGGCCAAACGACCTGTTGCCTTTGTTTTTCACCTGTTTATCTACCTTGGTTTTGTGCTCATCAATATAGAAGTGCTGGAAATATTGCTGGACGGTCTTTTGGGCACCCACCGCCTGTTTTCGTTCATGGGCGGTATTTACAATGTTGCCATTAGCTTTTTTGAAATTCTTGCCTTGCTGGTGCTGGTGGCCTGTGTGGTATTCCTTGCGCGCCGTTTTGTAGTGAAAGTGCCACGCCTTAATGCCCCTGAACTCAAGGGCTGGCCCATAAAGGATGCCACCACCATTCTGATAGTGGAAATTGTTTTGATGGCTGCCCTGCTGAAAATGAATGCGGCCGATCAGATTTTACAGGCTCGTAAAGCTGAACATTATACCCACGCAGGTAGTTTCCCTGTAAGTCATTTTTTGGTTCCCATGATCGAAGGTTTCAGTACTGAATTTCTCGTGTTTGTTGAGCGTGGCGCCTGGTGGTTTCATTTCATTGGCATCTTGCTGTTTTTGAACTACGTGCCTTACAGCAAGCACTGGCATATCATTATGAGCTTCCCCAACGTTTATTATACGCCGCTGAAACCCAAAGGATTATTCACCAACATGAAAAGCGTTACTACCGAAGTTAAACTGATGATAGACCCTTCTGCCACACCGCCCGAAGGCTACGAGCCCCCTGCCGGGTTTGGTGTTAGGGATGTGCAGGATTTGACATGGAAAAACCTGATGGACGCCTACACCTGTACTGAATGCGGGCGTTGTAGCAGCGTTTGCCCTGCCAACCTTACTGGTAAAAAACTCAGTCCTCGCAAAATTATGATGGATACCCGCGACCGCCTGGAAGAGGTGGGACGCAATCTGGATGCGGCCACTACCGATGATAAAGACCTGCACAGCTATATTTCAGCAGAAGAGTTGTGGGCTTGTACCACCTGCAACGCCTGCGGTGAGGCCTGTCCCGTAAACATCAATCCGTTGGATATTATCGTGCAAATGCGACAGTATCAGGTGATGGAAAAGAGTGCCGCACCGGCGGAATTGAATAACATGTTTACCAACCTGGAAAACAACGGAGCCCCCTGGCAGATGAGCCAGATGGAAAAAGCCAACTGGACCCAAATCTGATGGAAAACTATACCGCACATCCCACCGCTGTTATCGATGACGGTTGCCAGATAGGCAAAGGCACACGCATATGGCATTTTTCGCATGTTATGCCAGGCTGTGTGATTGGCGAAAACTGTAACATCGGCCAAAACGTGGTTATTAGCCCTGAAGTGGTGCTGGGCAACAACGTGAAGATTCAGAACAATGTGAGCATCTACACAGGTGTGATATGCGATGATGATGTGTTTCTGGGCCCCAGCTGTGTTTTTACCAACGTGACCAACCCACGCAGTGCGGTAAACCGCCGAGGACAATACGCCAAAACCTACGTAGGGAAAGGTGCCAGCATTGGTGCCAATGCCACCATCGTATGCGGGCACAACATCGGTAAATTTGCATTTATCGGTGCCGGAGCGGTGGTGACGAAAAATGTACCTGATTATGCCCTGCTGGTGGGTAATCCGGCGAGGCAAACCGGCTGGATGAGCGAATACGGCCACAAACTGCAGTTCGATACAAATGGTCATGCCACGTGCCAGGAAAGCGGACAAACCTACCGCCTGGAAAATGGTGTTGTAATTCGCACAGACACATGAAAAACATCCTGGTAACCGGCGGCCTCGGATTTATTGGCTCACACACAGTGGTTAGTTTGCATGAAGCCGGTTATAATCCTATTATTCTGGATAATCTCAGCAACACCCGCGAAAATGTGCTCGATGGACTGGAAAAGCTGATAGGTCGCAGACCTGTGTTTTATAAGTGCGATATAAACGATATTATTGTTTACGAGAAAATTGTTGCCGAATCCGGTGAAATAGCGGCTGTGATTCACTTTGCCGCTTTTAAAGATGTGGGTGAAAGCGTAGAACAGCCCTTAAAATATTACCACAACAATATGCAGGGGCTGATTTCCCTGCTCACAGCCATGAAACAATTTGGGATTGCCAACATTGTTTTCAGCAGCAGCTGCACGGTGTATGGGGAACCCGACAATGTGCCCGTGAATGAGACATCGCCCATTAAACCTGCGGTATCGCCATACGGAGCTACCAAGCAGATGGGCGAAACTGTTTTACGTGATTGTGCCTGGCTGAATACGCAGTGTCTGCGGTATTTTAATCCCATCGGCGCCCACCCAACTGGGTTAATCGGAGAACTGCCATTGGGGGTCCCCAGCAATCTGATTCCTTACCTTACGCAGTCTGTGGCCGGTTTAAGACCACCGCTTACCGTACATGGCGGCAATTATCCAACAACAGATGGAACCTGCATCAGGGATTATATACACGTATGCGACCTCGCCGATGCCCATGTGGCAGCGCTTAACAGGCTTCTGGAAGGCAAACAACATAAAACTTTTGAGGTGTTCAATTTAGGTACGGGTGAGGGCAGCACAGTGTTGCAGGTTCTGACTAAATTTGAGGAGGCCACCGGCCTAAAGCCGGAATATAAAATCGGGCCGCGCAGACCCGGCGATGTAGTTGCGGTATGGGCTGATCCAAGCCTTGCTGAGAGCCGCCTTGGCTGGAAAGCCAAAAGAGGCCTGCCTGAAATGCTGCGCGATGCCTGGAACTGGCAAACAAAGCAGACGTAAAGCGTCCATTTTTCAGGATTTCTGATAGTGATTGAGATCGTCTTTGTTAACACTATCCACATAGGGTTGTTTTTAAAAGTTGTGAACAAAACTTTTGTTTCAGTGGTTTTGCGGTGTTCGAGCTTTTTCATGAACATGTTTTTTGTGAATTAAAAAACTTTTTCCATGTTTTTATCAACAGAAAACATACCGGTTGGTATATTTGTGGTCCACTATGACTAAAATCACCAGAGAAAAGATTCTTAATAGTTGTTTTGAAGCCATCTGTGAAGGAGGTTTCATCAACCTTCGAACCGACAAAGAAATCAAACGGCTGCGCATTACCAAAGGGGCTTTTTACCATTATTTTCCGGGCAAGCTCGACCTGGGTTACGCGGTCATTGATGAAATTATTTTGCCCAAGTATACGGAGCGCTGGGCAACACTGGAGGAAAAGACGCGCGGCGTATCGGCTGCCTTGAATGAAATTATTCAGGGTATCAAAACAAGCAACACAGATTTGTCGGTAAAACGCGGCGATGTGCTGGCCAACCTGATGGTAGAAATGAGCAACGAGGACGAGACTTTTCGTCTGAAACTGGAAGAAGTGCTGGAAGCGCAGGTGAAGATTATCCAAAGGGCTATTCTGAATGGAAAAGCTGCCGGTGAAATGAGGCCCCAGATAGATGCACGCAGCATGGCTTACAGCTTGATAGGACAACTGCAGGGTTGCTATGCTGTGGCCAAAACGCGCAATAGCAAAGATGTGTTTACCCTGATGTTGAACGCTCTGCAGCGTCAGCTGAGGGAAGTGTTGTTTGTGAGTGCAGGTTCTGAACCTGCCGGCGGAACGGCGTTTCAGCACATGACCGCCTGAACGAAAACTCTAAGAAGCGAGTATATGGGTTTTTTGGATTAAACCCAGTCCATGGCCATTACCAACCCGCCAAAGAAGGTCGGCAAGGCCAGCCAGAAGCCTTGGGGAAGGAAAATAGTAAGCATAATTAAGGCCAAAGCTGATATTGCGGTGATGGCCCAGTACAATCTGGTGTTGTGCTTAGCGTCTTCCATAACAGGGCAAAGTTACATATTCAGATTCACAATCCCAAATGATTAGCATGGCATCGGGGGGCTTACCACCATGTCCTCCTTGTCTTCAAGGCGGCGATTAAAAAAGCTGATGTAAAAAATATAAAAAGGTTAAGAAAAAATATTGCGGCCCTTTAGCGAATACAGAGATAATTGTAATGACCTGGTCAGGATACAGCAGGGCACTTCTGATTTAGTGGCTTTAGAGTATATAGTGCAAATTTGAGAAGACAACCTCAACAACAGTATGTGATAATACATTATTTTTGAAGGACAAAATTTTGTTTTTATTATTTGAAAAATATTTTGACTTTAGATGAGCTATTGTTTACACACAATATAGAAAGAGAGTTCATGCCGTTTCTTTTCATTCTGAAGAAATAGATAAAACCTGCGCTTTAAATATGCAAAGTTACACTTTTTGGTATTTATACAGTAGCAGTTGAAGACCGATATGGAATATTTGTCATTAGGTTATCATTAAATTGATTTTGTATTTTAAAACCAAAACAACTATATTTGATAAAAAATTGCAAAAAATGGAAAACACAGAAAAATCCTCATCTTCAAAAATTATCTCTGGATTAGTAACGCTCGTAATTGTAGCAGTTGGTGTCTGGTATTACTGGGGCGGTGGTCTAGAGAAAAATCTTGCCGCCGATGAAATTAAGCAGTATGAGATGTGTATGCGAAATAATGACTTTGTAGGGGCGAGTGTACAAGCTGGTCTCATTTCTATGCTTTATCAAGAGGCGGGTGATGAGGAAGGCTACAGAAAATGGAAGGCAATAGAAGACGATCTTGATAAAAAAGAAGAGGATAAATCTAACAAGGAATTTGAAAAAGAAATGGATAAAATAGATAAGGAATTTGAAAAAGAAATGGATAAAATAGATGATGAAGGAGATGTAGAGTAGATGCCAGTGCTGTAAGGCATAACGGAAACCTGGTCAATGCAGCCACCAACAATTCCAATTTGGATACGAGGCTAAAATCAGGGGGAGAGGTCAGCAACTCAGCTCAAACGCGCAGTAAGTAAATGCAGCAATCCGTTTCGGTGATTTAAATTTTTTATTTGCACTTTAATTTGTTTCATGGGTTCAGCCAAAAAGCACTTCCGTTAACGCAAAAATTTTTTGTTTATGGTTGTTATGGTTATGTTTCTAATAAGATAGTCACAGGCCCGTCATTGGTGAGCGAAACTTTCATGTCTGCGCCAAAAACACCCTTAGGGACAGTTTTTCCAAGCAATTTTTCAAGTTCCACCACAAATAATTCGTACAGGGACTTGGCCTTTTCCGGCCTTGCTGCCTGAATATAGGATGGACGGTTTCCTTTTCTGACGTCGGCATACAGGGTAAACTGACTCACCACAAGCGCTTCCCCTCCCACATCAAGCAGACTTAGATTCATTTTGCCCTTTTCATCGTTAAAAATGCGCATATTCACCACCTTGGAAGCCAGCCACGCTGCCTCTTTTGGAGTGTCAGTTTCAGAAACGCCCAAGAATATCAATATTCCAGAATTGCTTTCAGCCACGCTGTTTCCTTCCACAGCAACAAAGGCAGAAGACACGCGCTGGATGAGGACTTTCATGTTAGTAACTCAAGTACACGCTCTTCATCTTATACATTTCGCGGAATGTGGGATCCAGTAGGTCCTTGATGAACAGTATGCTCTCTCCGGTGCTTTTCATCTCCGGGCCAAGCTCGCGGCTGACACCGGGGAATTTGTTGAATGAAAAAACGGGCTGCTTGATGGCATAACCGGACGGACGCGCCGGAATGGTAAAGTCTTTAATTTTATTGGTTCCCAGCATAACCTTGGTAGCCATGTTCACGTAGGGCACATCGTATGCCTT
>VGGQ01000062.1 GCA_016868535.1 Bacteroidota bacterium
GCTGTTTCCATCAGGGGCAACTGTACTACAAAGGTGGTACTTTTATCTTCAATGCTATGAAAGTCAATAACGCCGCCAAACATTTCCACAATGCGCTTGCTGATGGCCAGACCCAGCCCCATTCCGCTGTTTTTAGTGCTGAAATTCGGGCTGAAAATTTGTTTGCGAAGCGCTTCCGGGATTCCCGAACCATTGTCTTCAAAGGAAACCACAACCCAGCTTTTGTCGATGTGTGAACGTATTCTTATCAGTCCTTTACGGTCTGTAGGAATGGCTTGTACTGCATTTTTAATGATATTCGTAAACACCCTGCCCAGCTGATGCTGATCTGCCACCACAAAGGTTTCTGACGGCAGTGCGACATAATCAAAAACAACACTTTCTTCTTTACTAAACAATTGAATTAACGAATCCAGAACCATGGACAAATTTGTCTTCTCCATTTTGGGTTCGGGCATTTTGGCAAAAGATGAAAATTCTTCAGCCATGGCTGATAAAAAATCTATCTGGGTAATCAAAATCTCCGTAGTTTTTTTGATTTTTTCTTCCAGCTGTTCATCTTTTCGCTGAATAGCGTACTGCAAATGCTGAAGGCTCAGCTTCATGGGTGTAAGCGGGTTTTTAATTTCATGAGCCACCTGTTTTGCCATTTCCTTCCAGGCACCCTGTCTTTCGCCTTCTGCAAGACGGGAAGTACTTTCTTCCAACTCCAGAATCATTTTGTTGTACTGAGAAATCAGCAAACCGATTTCGTCATTGTGCTGCCATTCAATTGGCGAGTTTGGCAAACCCAGTTTTACCAATCCCATTTGCTGACGAATTAAATTGAGCGGTCCTGTTATGCGCCGCGCCAAGATGTAGGCCACCAATGCTGCCAGAGCAAATACGAGGGCAAAAAGATTGATAATGGTTACTGCATAATTTGAAATTTCGCGATACAGATCCTTTCGGTTTGAGAAATAAGGCAGATTCAGATAGCCTTTGATGTTCAGGTCATTGTCGAGAATGGTGTAATACGCTGAAATGTAGGTCAAATCACCAATATGTTCGTCAAGCACAAATCCGGAACTGCCATTGTTTAATTGTTTGTAAGCCTCAGGATTCATAAGGTTTCCCAAAATATCCTGCTCATAAATCTTGTCGTTACTTGAAATCAGCAATTTACCGCGGGCATCATACAAATTGATATCGGTATTGTAGTAACTGCTCAAGTCATAAACAAGCCCGGTTTGAAAGTTATTAAACAATGCGTCAAGGCTGGCCTGCGTGCCAATGGCATTGGCTATCTCTGAGGTTTTATTCCACAGTGTTTCCCTCTGTCGGAGGGTGTAATTGCTACGGAAATAGTTGATGGTAACAAAAAGGACAACCACAAAAGTCACAAATACCACAAGGGTAACGTAAACCTGTAGTTTAGAACTGAGAAAAAGTTCTCGTCCTGAAGTAAACGGGATGCTGTTTTTAAGCATCTTCAGCACCCTGAGTCTGGTCTCCGTAGCGGTTTGCAGACTGAGCAAAAACTCGCGGAGAAGAATTACCACATAATACAAGAGAGTGAGGAATAACCCGGCTATACCCAGTACAGTAAATCCGGAAACCGACTCAAGAACAGAAACAGAAGGTTTGCTGATGATAATTTCATTACCAAGCTCATCGGAATAGGTAAGGTGGCTATATCCTTCTTTTGTCAGTAAGGTATCCTTTCCCCAATCCGGGAACGAAACAGCGTAGTTAAACTGTCCGTAACGCCTGCCCAGCTTGTTTTCGCTGTAAATGGCATAACTATAGCCGTTTTCGGTAAATAAACCTTCCAATGGTGATTTGTTGAACATATCGGCCAGACGACCCTGTGTGCCTGAAATACGGGGTTTCAGCAAAACAAAATAGGTCCCCAGATACACGCCGCTGTCACCTACGTCAAAACGTCCCAGATAACTGCCTTTCAACTTACGCTCATTTACCAGGGCAAAACGTGTGGTAATGGGTTTACAAACATCGCTGTAGAAAAGTTTGTTAATGGTTGTGTAGTCAAATGGATTTTGTTCGCGATAACCTCGCCCGGACGAATTGTAATCAAAAATCAGCATCTCGAAATCTTCGCTGTATTCCGAGAAATACAGCTGACGCAGTCTCTTTTCGAATTCATTTTTCGTCTCATCGGTGCAGGTGTAATAATCTACTACGCCTCTGTCATACAAAAGTTTTTGCTCTGTTGAAACCAATAAATTATAAGGCTCTTTTTCGTTTTGAAGTAACAATTTGGCAGCGAGAATCTCACGAACTTCAAGTTCCTTTATCGCAATCTGCCGGTTAAAAATCAGTCCCGTAACCAGACTGGGAATGACAATTTTTAGTCCAACCCTTATCCATTCTTTGTGTTCTCTGAATACCAGGTCGTATAACAGTAAACCTGACACAACTACCGGAAGAAAAACTGCAAGCCACAAAGGTTGCGTATAAAATACCCAGAGATAAAACAGTGTAAAACTGAAAACAGCCAGAAAGCGACGTGTTTTTATTCCGAAATACGCTTCAAATAATTTCACCTGCTGCAGCAGTCTGAATAACACTATGTACCAGATAACGATGGCAGCGAGCCCAAGCAGTGAAAATATGTTTACAAGGTGTATGTCGTGAAAATTAAAATTAACAGAACTGTCACGCACAAGCTTTGCGGTCTCAGACAAAATAAACAAAGAAGAACCATATAGTGCAAAAAGGGTTAGAACCAACAGCAACAGCTTCAGCCAGATGGGCAATCTGCCCGAAAAATGAGAGGTAAGACGATTCAGCCAGGAAACAAAGTAATAACCACAGATACTGACAAACAATAAAACTCCGAGGTTAGGAAAATAAGCGGATGAGGCATACAGCTCCGGGGCAAAGAGTGCCGTAGCAGAAAGATTCCAAAATGCATAACCCCTGATGTATAAATTAGCTGTAATGAGCCATAGCACAAGGTTTACCGGCAATTTCAGCAAATGCCATTCGCGACGTGAAGCGAACCCAGCCCAACCGAGACTTATCAGCAGAAGCCCAATGCCTGTCATTACATCAAATGGAATTCCCGGCTTGAATTCGTCTATGACCAGATAAAACAGGGGCATAGCAGCAATTTCCACCGGAATACTATTATCGATTGGGTTTGCAGACAATGAAAATTTATTGTCCTTTTCTTCCGCCAACATCGCGGTTCCCAGTGCCTTCAATTCCGGGTTACGGATTAAGTCGCGGGCAAATACATAATCCAGCGAATCCGTATGTATATTCCAAACAGCCAGATAGCGCCCGTAATGTTTCTGAATTTCAACACCATCGCTTCCTTTGGGCTGCAGATTATAACTATTGGAAGTCCAGTAAACGGGACTGTTCCCCCGAAAAATAAAAAACTCCACACCCGCTTTTTTAAACTGCAGAGCGGTAGCTCTGCGCTCGTCAATTCGCCCTGGATTGGCGGCAAATGTCCATTCCTCACGTATCAAATCGCGGGCTTCCTGCAATAATTCCGTAATCCTTGAAGACTCTTTCTGAAGTGCAGCCTCCGGTCCCAGATTCTGGTTGCGAAGCATCAGCACATAACCCGAAATCGACAGCAGTAAGCCTGCAATCATCCATACCAGTCCGGGTTTGTGAAACCAATTTGCCATATTGCTTTACATATATTTGCCCACCATAAGGTAGTTGCACAGATAATCATGGATGGCATCTTCCAGCTCATAAAAACCCTGATTGTATCCGGCTTCTATAAGCCTTTCCATGTTGGCGCAGGTATAATACTGGTACTTTTCACGAATATCTTCAGGTATATCCACAAATTCTATCTGAGGCATTTCGTTCAGCGCCATAAAAATTGGCATAACCAGGTCCTGAAAAGTTCTTGCTTTTCCAGTACCAAGGTTATACAGATCACTGTTTTTCCGATTTTCCATGAAAAACGTCAGTACCTTCAGCACATCCTTCACATAAATAAAATCGCGAAGTTGTTTACCATCTCTGTAATCAGACTTATAACTGCGGAACAATTGCACAGAACCCGTTTCACGGATTTGTTTGTAGGCATGGTAAACTACACTGGCCATGCGTTTTTTGTGATATTCGTTGGGACCAAAAACGTTAAAAAACTTGAAGCCTGCCCAAAATGGCGGAGTGCGCTCCTGCTGCATTACCCAAAGATCAAAATTATGTTTGCTAAGTCCGTAGGGATTGAGCGGTTGTAATTTTTGCAACAGTTCAGGGCTATCTGAAAAACCATGTTCGCCGGCGCCATAGGTAGCAGCGCTGCTGGCGTAGTTCAGCGGAACTGAGTGCTTTACACACAACTCCCAAACACGCTTACTGTATTCCAGATTCAGGCAATTCAACACATCCTCACCAAATTCGGCAGTATCGGTGCGGGCACCTATGTGGTGCACAAACTGAATGCGCTCGGCATGGTGTTCAAACCAGGCAAAAAAATCATCGCGGTGCACAAAGTGGCTTAGTTTCTTGCCTTCCAGGTTATAACTTTTTTCTGGATTGGAAAAATCATCGACTGCCACCAGATCACCGTAACCCAGTGCCTGCAAATGCCCCAGCATAGCCGAACCAATGAAACCTGCTGCTCCGGTAACTACAATCATTGGGTCAAAAATACAGTATTCACAGCGGTTTTGCATGGAAACGGAAGTCGATTCAGCCTATTTATGCTTCAAACGCATCCGCCTTGCGGGGCAAAGTGAGTATTATTGCAATAACGAAATCTGATATGATTGCCAAACGACACCAACTGACAGTTCTCATCATTCTCGGCATGGTGCTGGGTATTGCGCTGGGTGAATGGATCTACCTAAGCAGCACGAAACCCGATGCCCTATTGTTTGCCAACCGGATGAAACTGCTCACCACCATTTTTCTGCGCCTGGTTCAAATGATCATTGCGCCGCTGGTATTCAGCACCCTGGTCGCCGGTATTGCGAAAATGGGCGATTTGAAAGCCGTGGGCCGAGTTGGTGGAAAAAGCATGATTTGGTTCATTAGTGCCAGCCTCATCAGCCTCTTGCTGGGCTTGGTTCTGGTAAACATCTTCAAACCCGGTGTGGGCGTTAATCTGGGCGAAGGCGACGTGGCCGGCGCCAAGGATTTTCTGAGCAACAGCAAGGGGTTCAGTTTACAGAGCTTCATAGAACATGTATTTCCAAAAAGTGTCATTGAAGCCATGGCCACCAATGAGATATTACAACTGGTGGTTTTCAGCATCTTTTTTGGTGTAGCCATGACGGCCCTGGGCGAAAAAGCGGCTCCCCTCACCCGCGCGCTGGATACCATTGGGCACGTGTGCCTAAAAATGGTGAGCTACATCATGTGGTTTGCCCCGTTGGGCGTGCTGGGCGGTGTGGCATCCATTGTAGCCAAAAAAGGACTGGGGGTTCTTACCGTTTATGGCAAATATATGGGCAGTTTCTACCTGGGACTGGGCTTTTTGTGGCTGGTATTGCTAGCCGCTGGTTTCATCATTCTCAGAAAACGCCTAAAAACTTTGCTTTCTCGCATTCAACAGCCACTGCTCATAGCCTTTAGTACCACTTCCAGCGAAGCGGTTTTTCCCAAACTCACCGAAGAACTGGAACGCTTTGGCTGCCGACCCAATATTGTGAGTTTTGTATTGCCGCTAGGCTATAGTTTTAACCTGGATGGCAGCATGATGTATATGACATTCGCCAGCATTTTTATTGCCCAGGCGTATGGAATTCCGCTGGACACAGGCACACAGATAAGCATACTGCTGGTACTGATGTTTACCAGCAAAGGCATTGCGGGTGTACCCAGGGCCAGTCTGGTGGTGGTAACCGCAACCTGCGCCATGTTTGACATCCCCGCAGAAGGCATTGCCCTGATTTTGCCCATTGATCACTTCTGCGATATGGGCCGCAGCATGACCAACGTTTTGGGTAATGCCCTTGCTACCTCAGCGGTGAGCAAATGGGAAAACGGTTTGGAACACGCCCATGAATGAGTTTCAGGAGCTCTCTTCCTTTAAACCCGATGCTGATATTCTGCTGGCCACCAAAACCCAGCTGGAAAAGGATGTAGGCATCGCTGATTTTACCTTCAAGGAAGAAACCTATCCCAATCTGCCTGACATGGTAGCCGAATTGCAAATCTTTATGGCGGATTTACAACAGAAAAACCCGTCTGCCCTGATGCGTGTTGTAAACAGAATTGACCTGAGCGAGAGTCAATACAGAAAGGTAAAAAGCATGCCCGGGGAATTCACCGAAAACCTGTCAAAAGCTTCTGTTTTAAGGGCATTTCAAAAAGTGGTTATTCGCAAACAAATGGGCGAATAATTTGGAAATGTCACCTTTTTCCCTATATTATCCGTGATTTAAAATCCGTCGGTTTGCAGGTATGCCCACAAAACCCGAAATTTGCACCTCATGGAATTGAAAGACATCGTTTCGGTATCGGGTGTGCCCGGTCTGCACAAAATCATTGGAAGAAACAAAACAGGGTTGATTGTTGAAACCATCGGCACAGGCAAAAAATTTGCCACCACCCTGCAGCAGCGTGTGAGCGTACTGGCAGACATAGCCATGTTTACCGACGAAGGCGAAACCAAATTGTGGCAGGTACTTCAACAGCTGAAAGCGCTGGATGAAGTCGGTTCAAACCCGCCCGCTTCCAATGCCAACAACGATGAAATCAAATCTTACATGGGCAAAGTGCTTCCCAACTTCGACCGCGAAAAAGTATATCCCGGCGATATGAAAAAGCTGTTCAGCTGGTATGACATCATCAAAGACTTGTTGGACTGGAGCAAACTGGGACAGGAAGAAGAAGAAGAAAGTGCAGAAGGGGCGGGCAGCACCGACAAACCCGCAAAAAAATCTGCTGGCAAAGCAGCCGCAGCCAAAAAGGCAAAAACCTATGCCCCCAAGCCCACCGGCGGCGTGAAGGCAAAGACCACAACGCCCCGCAAAATGGGTTCGTAAGGATTACGTATAAACTCAGTTTTAACATTTTTCATTAACCGGCAGACCAACTGCCTGTTATACAATTGCCCATTATCCGCTCATTTTACCTATATTTGTACCAACACAGACGACCGTTCTATCTGTTTTAGTATCTCTGGCATTTAATTGGCTTGTTTCTTTTTAATAAACGGGTTTTGCACCACCATCGGCAGCTGACAATTAATACCATTCGTATTTAACCCGGTAAAGCTGTTCTCGTCACAAATTATTAAAAATGAAATTCAACGAACTCAACCTCATTGAGCCCATACTGCGCGCATTGCATCAGGAAGGCTATGACACCCCCACACCCATTCAGCGACAGGCCATTCCGGTCGTTCTTCAGGGTAAAGATTTAATGGGCTGCGCCCAAACTGGTACCGGAAAAACCTGTGCCTTCGCCGTGCCCATTCTGCAAAACCTTTACAACAACCGCGCAAATGAAAACCGCCGCAGAATCAGATGCCTGGTAGTAAGCCCCACCCGCGAACTTGCCATTCAGATCCAGGAGAGCTTTGAGGCTTACGGACGCTATACCGGATTGAAATCTGTGGTGATCTTTGGCGGTGTAGGACAAAAACCCCAGACAGATGCCATTCAGCGCGGCACCGACATTCTCATTGCCACGCCCGGCCGCTTGTTGGACCTGATGAACCAGGGTTTCATCACCTTGCGCGACATTGAATATTTTGTGCTAGATGAAGCCGACCGCATGCTGGATATGGGCTTTGTGCACGATGTAAAGAAAATCATCAAGGCGCTGCCCCATCGCAGGCAGTCGTTGTTCTTCTCGGCCACCATGCCCACTGAAATTGTGAGCCTGGCCAATACCATCCTCAGCATTCCGGAATCGGTATCCGTAACACCCGTATCATCCACCGCAGATACCGTGCAACAGTTTTTGTATCACACAGACAAGCAAAATAAAATCAAGCTGCTCACCTATATCCTCAAAGATCGCGGCATTGAAACAGCCCTTGTGTTTACCCGCACCAAACACGGTGCCGATAAAGTGGTGAGAATGCTGATTAAGGCCGGAATCCGTGCGGAAGCCATTCATGGCAACAAAGGACAGAGTGCTAGACAGCGGGCACTCAGTAACTTCAAGGACAAAACCACACACGTGCTGGTGGCAACCGACATTGCTGCCCGCGGCATTGACATTGACGAACTGGCATGGGTAATCAATTACGATATCCCCAACATTCCTGAGACCTATGTGCACCGCATTGGCCGGACAGGTAGGGCCGGCGCCAGCGGAACCGCCCTGTCCTTTTGCGAACAGGAAGAGAGACCCTACATACGTGATATTGAAAAGCTGATTCGCAAGTCCATTCCATTGGCTGAGCACAACCCATACTCTGCTTCAATTACCACTGCGCCGTCATCGGCTCAAACAAATGCACCTACGCAGGGCAAGACAGCGTATGCTGACAGAAACAGTCCCCGAAATGAAAATTCAGAGCGGGGAAATATTCTAGGTCGCGGTGACGCCAAGCCCCGCCGCCGCTGGTATGGTAAGCGCGGTTAAGAAAATTAGGCAGCGGTAAAGTCTCGCTTACATAAAATTACAACCCTTACATCCCACTTGCAATATGTAATTTTGTAATTGAATGATAATTGAAAAACCACTAACTGCAGCCACCCTGATTGAACATTTCAACCGGCTGATAGCCTTTGAAGCCAGCAGCAAGGGAGATTTTGCAAGCTGGTTGAAGGAAATTTCGGACCTGGAATCATCGGTTTCCGAAGACCTCGCCTGGCGCTATATCCGCATGACTTGCGATACAAGCAACAAAGAGCACGAGGCCGCCTACCTGGATTTTGTGCAGAATATTCAGCCCGAACTGGCGCCGCTGGAAGATAAACTGAACCGCAAGGTAGTGGAATCTCCCTTTGCCAAAAAAGCAGAACAGGATGAAGCAGTGCGCATTTATTTCCGCAGCCTCCGCGGTGCGATTGAGCTTTACCGAGAGGAGAATATTCCCATACAGGCCGAACTACAAACCCTGGCACAGGAATACAGCTCCATACAAGGTGCAATGTCTGTAGATATTGACGGGCAGACCTATACTATGCAGCAGGCTTCAAATTTCCTGCTCCGAACCGATCGTGCCCTGCGCAAAAAAGTGTGGACTGCCATGAACAAACGCAGACAACAGGATACCGAAAAACTGGAGTCACTTTTCGACAATATGGTACAAAAACGCCATCAGATGGCGATGAATGCAGGCTTTGCAAACTACCGTGATTACATGTTCAAGGCGCTTGGCCGTTATGACTATACCGCCGAAGACTGTAAAAAGTTTCATGATGCCATCGAAATGCACGTGGTTCCGCTGCTGAAAAAAATCACGCAAAAGCGCAAAGAACAGCTAAAGCTGAATATGCTGAAACCCTGGGATACATCGGTAGACCCACAGGGCCGGGAACCGCTGAAACCCTTTACAAATGGAGAAGACCTGCTCAATAAAAGCCTGGATTGCCTGCGCAAAACCGATGCATTTTTTGCCGAATGCCTTCAAACCATGCAGGAAAAGAAACTGCTGGACCTGGAAAGCAGGCTGGGCAAAGCTCCGGGTGGCTACAATTATCCTCTGGCAGAAACCAATTTGCCTTTCATATTCATGAATGCCAGCGGCAACCTGCGCGATGTAGAAACCCTGGTGCACGAGGGCGGACACGCTGTACACAGCTTTCTCATGGCGCCATTGCACCTGAACGCTTTCAAAAACACGCCCAGCGAAGTGGCCGAACTGGCCAGCATGAGTATGGAACTCATCAGCATGAAAGGCTGGGATGCTTATTTTAGCAATTCCGATGAACTGAAAAGGGCCAAAACCGAGCAACTGGAAGGCATTATAGGCACACTGCCCTGGATTGCACAGGTTGATGCTTTCCAGCACTGGATTTATGAGAATCCGGGACACAATAAAGATGAGCGCAAAGCACTGTGGCTGAAACTTTCTGCCAGGTTTGGCACCGGCATGGTGGACTACACCGGATGTGAAAATGCACTGGCCTACAGCTGGCACAAGCAACTGCACATTTTTGAAGTGCCATTTTACTATGTGGAATATGGTTTCGCTCAACTCGGTGCACTGGGTGTTTGGAAAAACTGCAACACCGATAAAACAGCAGGACTGCATGCTTACAAGGAAGCGCTAAAACTGGGTTATACCTGCAGCATTCCTGAAATTTACCGTACCGCGGGCATTCAATTCGACTTTTCGGCAAACTATATTCAATCGCTGTTTGCCTTTCTTGAAGACGCGCTGCGGTCACTGGAATGAAGAATGTACTAAAACCGGCAATTGGCATTCCGCTTGCCGTGTGGCTTTTAGCCCGTATGGCTTCGCATTTCATGGGCATTGAATCACAGTGCTGTGGCGGTTGGACAGCAGAATGCTGGAGCCGTTGGGACAGTGGATTGTACCTGCAAATTGCCGAAAAGGGCCACAACCTCATCCCCTGCCCCGACTGGCCCGGAGCCTGGTGTGGTAACGCCGGATGGGCACCTTTGTATCCTTTAATGATAAAGTCAT
>VGGQ01000063.1 GCA_016868535.1 Bacteroidota bacterium
GGATGAAGCGCTGGTGAGACAGGCAGATTCATTGGAAGCTACTGTGAAAGCCGTGTGCAGTTCCTGCCATATGTGGGTTCCGCCCGATAAACTCGATAAGTATACCTGGAAAGAGAAAGTACTGCCTGTTATGGCGGCCAAAATGGGGATTTATGAGTTGGATGGCATTACTTTTTATAGTGAAAAAAATGACCCCAAAGTTCCTGCCGGTATTTACCCTGAAAAACCCACGATTGAGCCGGCTTTGATGCGTAAAATATTCAATTATTTTTATGTAAAAGCACCTGAAACATTGCCGACTCAGCAGCGAAACTTGCCGATA
The DNA here is from genome assembly GCA_016868535.1 of Bacteroidota bacterium. Lineage (GTDB taxonomy): Bacteria > Bacteroidota > Bacteroidia > NS11-12g > UBA955 > RGEC01. The sequence goes on from VGGQ01000063.1 coordinate 323, forward strand.
GGGGAAGAGACACAGCTCTTTGATGCCATGATTCCTTCTGTTCAGCAAAGTGGGCCACCTATTGCAACATTCGTAAAAGTATTGCCACTTCAACAACAGATTATGGTCGGAATCTCAGGGGCTTCTAATCAATTGGTGGTGTTGAATAATGATCTTTCTGCCAAATGGATACTAGACGTTCCCAGCGCTCCTGTATGGTGCGATTTATCCAGACCCGATCAGTGGTTGCTGACATGCATGGGCTCTGTATTCCCCAATAATGATAAGTCAGGCCAGTTGCTGGCAGTTAATCCCGCTATACAAAAGTTCGGTATGCCGCTGCTTGCTAAACTGGCAAGACCGGTTCAGGCACTTCGCATGGGCAACGATTATCTGGTTAATAATTTTGGACACCTGGCCGGTGATTTAAGTGTTTATAACCCGAACGGTAATGTTTCTAAAGTACTTCGCAAAGAACCCGGATGCATAAGGTCCTTGCTGTTTGACTGGAATAATGATGGTAAAAAAGACGTACTGGCAATGTTTGCGCAGGGAGTGGAAGGGGTTTATCTCTACACCAATAAAGGAAATGGTAATTATGAGGAGAAGTGCTTAATACAGTTGCTGCCTGTAAATGGGTCTTCATGGTTTGAAATTGAAGACGTAAATAAAGATGGTCATCACGATATTGTATATGCCTGTGGCGATAATGCAGACTATTCCGTAATTCTTAAGCCTTACCATGGAATTTATATCTACTTGAATGATGGTGCAGACAATTTTAAGCAATCCTGGTTTTATCCTATAAATGGTGCATACAGATTTATGCTGAGGGATTTTGATCTGGACAGCGACCTTGATATGGTAAGTATTTCATACTTTGCCGATTACCTGCAGCAACCCGAAGAAGCGCTGGTTTATTTTGAAAATACAGGGAGCCTCAATTTTAAACCTTTCAGGATAAAAGGATACAATATTGGAAGGTGGCTAACTATGGATGCCGGCGATGTGGATGGTGACGGCGATCAAGATGTGGTTCTGGGCAATTTCAGCCAGGGACCGCAAAGTTTTATGAGTACAGAAGACGCTGCCCGATTTGCCAAAGGAACTCCGCTTATAATGCTCGTAAATAAAACGAAAAAACCATGAAAAGGCTTGTTCTTATTTTGCTTACATTAATGCTTCTTTGTTTTGCCGCTGTGCAACACAACGATCCGGATGCTTGGCTTTGGACTATGGTTTATGTAATCTACGCATTGGTCGTTATTTCTGCCGTAATCAGGCCGCTGAATACAATTTGGTATCTTATTGTATTGATGATACCGTTGGTGTTTGCCTTTTTGCAGTGGCCCGAAAAATGGGAAGGGATAGGAGAAACAATGATGACTGACAATACAGAACGTGCAAGGGAAAGCCTGGGACTTATCATCTGCGCGCTGTCGTCCTGGTTGTCCATCAAATTGAAGTCTGAATAATTTAACGTATATTTGTTGAAACAAACTTTGAAGTTGCTGTTTCAATATATCAGGCCTCAATCCGGCACGGTTTTGCTAGCTCTTTTTCTCGCTTCGGTTTCACAGGTGTTTTCCATGTTAGATCCCTGGGTGGGAAGAAATATCATTGATCAGTATTTGCTGAAACACACCGGTTATTCCCAGTCAGATTTTACCTATGGTGTAACGGGCTGGCTATTGCTGGGTATTTCGTTCGCTATGGCGAGCCGTATTGCCAAAAACCTGCAGGATTATTTTATCAATGTAGCCATGCAGAAGGTGGGAGCCAATCTTTTTATGGACGGCATAAGACACACTATGGATTTGCCGTTTGAAGTATTTGAAGACCACCGTAGCGGTGAAACCCTGAGCGTCCTGCAAAAGGTGCGCACCGATACAGAGAAATTAATGACCATGGCGGTGGGTCTGCTCTATGCCAGTATTGTGGGTGTATGTGTGGTTTTTTTAGCAAGTTTTATGGTCCACTGGCTTATTGCCCCGGCATTTCTGCTTGCTATGCTGGTGGTGGGCATTTCCAGTTCATTCCTCAGCAAAAAGATTAAACATGTTCAAAAAAATATTGTAGCAGCAACAAGCGCACTGGCAGGCACTACCACAGAGAGCCTCAGAAATATTGAACTTGTGAAAAGTCTGGGCCTGATTGGTCAGGAGATTCGCCGCATACGCATAAATACCCTGAAGATTCTGGGATTAGAACTCATCAAAGTAAAAAAAATAAGAACGCTGGGATTTGTGCAGGGTACAACCGTGAACCTCATGCGCAATTTGCTGTTGCTTTTTCTCAGCTGGATGGTTTTTACGGGGAGGATTACGCCCGGAATATATATTCAGTTTCTGTTTTACACTTTTTTTGTCTTCAATCCCCTGCAGGAGCTGGGAACGTTTATACAAACATGGCGCGAGGCACAGGTAAGTTTGAGCCGCTATCGCGAATTGCTTGATACCCCCAAAGAACCAGAACCTGAAAAGCCATATGTATTGGGTAATGTGGAGAAAATAGCATTTAAAATCGTTTCATTTCGCCACCGTTCCTCTACAAGGCTGGCTTTGGATAAAATAAACATTACACTCAAAAAAGGTGAGACCATTGCCGTTGTAGGTCCCAGTGGTAGCGGCAAAAGCACGCTGGTGAAACTGCTGGTGGGTTTATATAAACCTGAAAGCGGGCAGTTGGAATACAACGATATTCCTGCCGCCCATATTCGTTTGTCCGAACTCCGTCTGAAGCTGGGAGTAGTGAGTCAGGAAAGCCAGTTATTTAGCGGTACACTTAGGGAAAATCTTCAATTTGTGAATCCCGATGCGACGGATGATGAAATGCAGCAAGCACTTACCAAGTCGGCAGCTCAGCCACTTCTTCAACGATGTGCAAACGGCCTCGACACCACCATAGGTGAGGGGGGAATTAAGGTTTCAGGTGGTGAAAAACAACGCATTTCCATAGCCCGTGCATTACTCAGAAACCCGGACGTAATGGTTTTTGACGAGGCTACCAGCGCACTGGACAGTTTGACGGAAAAGGAAATTACCCAGACCATCCGCGAAATCAGCAGCCAGAAAGACAGGATTAATGTAATGATAGCCCATCGCCTAAGTACCATCATGCATGCGGATTGTATCTATGTGCTTGAAAAAGGACTTATCACCGAACAGGGAACCCACGATGAACTGCTGGCTTCAAAAGGACTGTATTATGCGATGTGGCGTCAGCAAATTGGCGAAGCCGATTAAATCATTTTCCACATTTTAAAGTGGGGAATCTCGCATTCCCAAAATCTTTCACCGATTGGCTGAAAACCATGTTTTGCGTAAAATTCCAAAGCATGTTCCTGAGCATGCATGTAGACATATGTGCCGGATTCCAGTCGATGTAGACAGGCGTCAACAAGCGCTGCACCTACTCCTTTTCCACGATATGCAGACAACACAGCAAACCTTTCCAGTTTAAATCCATTCTCTGTTTTACGTATTCTGGCTGTGCCGCAGGCAACCCCATTAAACCTTGCCAGCAAATGCTCACAGGAGGTTTCATACTCATCATATTCCTCGGCCGGATCCACTTTTTGCTCAATCACAAATACCAGACGGCGTATTTCAAAGGCCTGCCCCATATCCTTTGCGCTTAGAATTGGGGTTACTTCTGTCATTTTTTGTATTTTTGCCGTGAAATTGTTCAAAAATACCGCAAAAAGTACTAAACATGGCCAATTCAAATATTATCTCCCTGCTCGGCAATGATGCCGGCAACCTGCTGAACCACACCTGTAAAACCATTGCAAAGGAACACCTGCATCTGCCCGGTCCTGATTTTATAGACAGGGTTTTTGCCCAGACCAACCGCAACCCTCAGGTATTGCGCAGCATTCAAAACATATACAACACAGGTCGTCTGGCAGGCACCGGCTACATGAGCATTCTACCCGTAGATCAGGGTATCGAGCACAGCGGCGGCGCGTCATTCGCACCAAATCCCATTTATTTTGATCCGGAGAATATTATCAAACTTGCCATAGAAGGCGGATGCAATGCCGTTGCCTCCACTTTTGGTGTGTTGGCTGCTAATTCACGCAAATACGCACACAAAATTCCTTTCATTGTAAAAATCAACCACAATGAAATTCTAAGCTATCCGAACAAGTTTGACCAGATTATGTACGGCAGTATTCAGGAGGCATGGAACCTCGGTGCTACGGCTATAGGAGCCACTATCTATTTTGGCAGCGAAGAAAGTGCCCGCCAGATTCAGGAAGTTTCCACTGTCTTTGAAATGGCGCATGAACTGGGTATGAGCACCATTCTGTGGTGTTACCTGCGCAACAATGGTTTCAAAAAAGATGGTGTAGATTACCACACAGCTGCTGATCTTACAGGTCAGGCAAATCATTTGGGTGTGACCATTCAGGCCGATATCATCAAGCAAAAACTGCCTACCAACAATGGCGGTTACACAGCCATAAACTTCGGTAAAACACACAACAAAGTATACAGCGAACTTACCACCGATCACCCCATCGATCTTTGCCGCTATCAGGTGGCCAACTGCTACATGGGCCGTGCAGGGCTGATTAACAGTGGTGGCGAAAGCAAAGGTGCCGGAGATATGGCAGAAGCGGTTAGCACAGCCATTATCAACAAACGCGCCGGCGGTACCGGTCTAATCAGCGGACGCAAGGCATTCCAGAAGCCCATGGGCGAAGGTGTTGCACTGCTCAATGCCATTCAGGATGTATATCTTGAAAACAGCATTACCATTGCTTAATTATTTTGCGTAAAATTGCTTCCGCATGATGGAATACGAAGAGGACGATTACGCTGCTGAAAGTACTAAATGGTATCAACGCACTTTATCGGGAATCCTCACCAAAACCAAAGATAAAAAGGCCACACCCGACGGGCTTTGGGAAAAGTGCGGTCGGTGCAAAGCAATCGTGCCCAGCAAAGACTGGATGAATAACCATTATGTTTGTCCGCAGTGCAATTATCATGACCGCATAGGTTCCCACGAGTATTTCGAAATTTTGTTTGATAAGGGGAAGTTTACTGAAATAGCAAAAGATCTCAGCAGTGGCGACCCGCTTGAATTTACCGATACCGCTTCCTATAAAGACAGGATTAAAGTTGCCCGTAAAAAGACGGGTCTCAATGATGCAGTTCGCACGGCTACCGGTAAAATCAACGACCATAAAATTGTTGTTTCCTGTATGGATTTTGCATTTATCGGAGGAAGCATGGGAAGTGTGGTGGGTGAGAAGATCGCAATGGGAATAGATTATGCCTTGAAGCATGAAATTCCGTTTCTTATGATTTCCAAAAGTGGTGGTGCGCGTATGATGGAGGCGGCTTTCAGCCTTATGCAGATGGCCAAAACCAGCGCTAAACTGGCATTGCTTCACAAAGCAGGTGTTCCATATATATCGCTTATGACCAACCCCACAACCGGTGGTGTTACCGCATCTTTTGCCATGCTTGGCGATTTTAATATTGCCGAGCCCGAAGCCCTGATTGGTTTTGCAGGTCCGCGTGTAATTCGTGAAACAATAGGCAAAGACCTCCCCAAAGGTTTCCAGAGTTCTGAGTTTTTGCTCGAACACGGATTCCTGGATTTTATTGTACCCAGAACCCAGTTGAAAGAAACCCTCAGCAATTTGTTGCAGTTAATCTGGGATAAAAAAACAACCAAAGAAGAAACAAACTGAATATGAATTTTCCTGAAAACCTAAAGTACACCAAAGACCATGAATGGATCAGTGTGGAAGGCGGCGTAGCCACCGTAGGAGTAACCGATTTTGCTCAGTCTGAACTGGGTGACATTGTATTTGTTGACATTTCAACCCAGGGCGAAACCCTGAACCAGCACGATGTGTTCGGAACCGTTGAGGCCGTAAAGACCGTGAGTGACTTGTACATGCCTGTTAGTGGCGAAATTCTGGAGGTGAATGCCGGACTGGAAAGCGCCCCTGAAAGCGTAAACAGCGATCCTTACGGCAGCGGCTGGATGGTAAAGGTAAAACTCAGTGATGCTTCACAGGTTGACGCACTCATGTCTGCTGCCGATTATAAGGCTATGATTGGAGCTTAACCAAATACACTGAATGCATCACACAAAAAACACCCTATAATCAGGGTGTTTTTTCTTTTTGGCAGATTATACAATCCCAATCTTTGTAAACAAGAAATACTCCGTCGGGAGTATTTCTTGTGGGTTGAGGTCGGAACCGGATTCGAACCGGTGTAGAGGGTTTTGCAGACCCGTGCCTAGCCTCTCGGCCATCCGACCATTAGGGGTGCAAATATACGGAAGAAAGGCACACTTATGCAGAAAATCAGAACATAAACCCGGACGGATTAAGGTTGGTTTGTCAGGAAATCTTTTGCCTTTTCTAAGTCTTCTGGTGTGTCCACAGCCGGGCTTTGCCATCCAGTTTCTGCTACGGCAATATGATAGCCGTTCTCCAACCAGCGCAGCTGTTCCAGTTTTTCGGTTAGTTCCAATCGTGAAGGCCGAAGACGGGTAATACTACCCAAGACATCTGTTCTGTAAGCATACATGCCAATATGCCTGTAGTACGTTGGCTCAGAATCATTTTCTCTTGAAAATGGTATACGGCTGCGACTAAAATACAATGCCTTGTTGTGAATATCGGTCACCACCTTTACTACATTTGAATTATCGACCTCAGATGCAGTTTTTATGACTTTCATTAACGTGGCAATCTGAACTTCCGGATTCTCGAACATGGAAGCAAGCGACATAATTTGTTCCATTTTGATAAAAGGTTCATCGCCCTGTAAATTAACAACGACATCTGCCTCAAAGCCCGATTTTTCATAGGCTTCCATGCAACGGTCTGTTCCACTGGGATGATGTGTATCTGTTATAATTGCCTTACCAAATGAATTTACGTGGCTCTCAATCCGCACGTCATCCGTGGCTACCGCAATACCTGAATGCCCGGAACAGGAAGCGGCTGCAACCCAAACACGCTGTATTATACTCATCCCGCCCAAATCTGCCAGCGGTTTGCCCGGGAACCTTGTGCTGCCATATCTTGCGGGGATGAGAATACAGAATTTCATCAAGCGAAAATAGACTATTTGTCTGACTGCAAATTAAGCAGCTTCATCATTTTATCATAAATCGCTGTGTTTTGGTATATACCACTGAATGTTTCTGCTCCCGGCCCATACGCATAAACCGGCACAGGCTCTGCTGTGTGATGACCCGAACTGAAATGCATAACCGGACGTTTGTTTAATGAGTCATACCCATGCAGGGTAAGTCCGCCGCATTCATGGTCAGCCGTAATGATGATAAGCGTATTTTTATCTTTTTTTACCCATTGTAATACCACTCCGGCGGCATTGTCAAAGTCTAAAGTTTCAGCCAGGGTGTGTGCACTGTCGTTTTTGTGGGCGCCCCAGTCAATCTGACTTCCCTCAATCATCAGAAAAAACCCTTTCTTGTTTTTTGACAACCGGGAAATGGCATGCATGGAACCTTTTTCAAGCGCTGGTCCCCGTTGAGGAGCAGGGAGCGGTTCCTTGAAAGTATCTGTGAAACAAATCTGCCTTGCACCCCTGTTTTGTTGCATGGCATTGATACCAACGGAAACGGTGTATCCGGCTGTTTTGAGCGAGTTGGTGTCAAAATAGGGGAGGCCGCCGCCAACAAGTATCGTCGCTGCCTGGTTGTAAGTCATGTCTTTAGCGATTTCCGCATACATTTTTCGGGAAGGCTGATGCGCATAAAAAGACGCCGGTGTGGCATGTGGTAGCTCACATGTTACCACTGCACCGGTGCTCAATCCTTTTTCATAGGCTGACTCAGCAATGGTTTTGAGCGAAACGCTGTCATGTCCCATGCCTATCATGCCGTTGTTGGTCTTTTGTCCCGTAGAGAAAGCCGTAGCAGCTGCAGCACTGTCGGTAATGTAGTCATTCAAAGCAGCGGTAATGCTAATGCCTACAGCTTTTGCATAATCAAAGATATTAAGCTGCCCGCCCTTGGCTGTATAGGCTGCATACAAATGAACCAAACCGGTTCCGTCGCCAATCATAAGAATGATATTTTTTGGTTTGCGCGGTTTTATACTGTTTGCATCAACATTGTTAGAAGCTAAGAACAATGGTAAGGCAATTACCCAGTTTTTCATAATTCAAAAGTATGCCATATATGTTGATATTAAGAGGCTTTTTCATTCTATTACCCGTTAATATATTTGACATATTCCCCGTGTTTTTATCTTAAATTTGCAAATATTTCTATGAACGGATTTTTTAAAATACCTTTTCCGGCCAATGAGCCTGTGAATGAATATGCTCCCGGTTCCAAAGAGCGCGCTGCCCTCAAAAATGCATTACAAAGTGCCCGAAGCCGCATCGAAGAAATCCCCATGTATATTGATGGCAACGAAGTGCGTACCGGAAATACTTTTGAAATTTACCCTCCGCATGACAGAGCCCATAAAATAGGATTTTTTCACCTTGGCAATAAAGACCATGTGCAGCAAGCCATTGACGCAGCGTTGAAAGCCAAAGAATCTTGGGAAAATATGCCATGGGAACAGCGCGCCGCCATCTTTCTGAAGGCAGCTGAGTTGCTGGCCGGCCCTTACCGTTATGAAATAAATGCCGCCACAATGCTGGCACAAAGTAAAAATGCCTATCAGGCTGAAATTGATGCTGCCTGCGAAATGATTGACTTTCTGCGCTTTAATGTGCATTACATTGCAGAGATATACAGCGAACAGCCCACAACCAACAGCAAAGGAATTTGGAACCGTCTGGAATACCGTCCGCTGGAGGGTTTTGTTTTTGCACTTACACCATTCAATTTTACAGCTATTGCCGGCAATTTGCCAACCAGCGCGGCCATGATGGGCAATGTAGTGGTGTGGAAACCTGCCCATACACAGATTTACAGCGCCAATGTGCTGATGAAAGTGTTTAAAGAAGCGGGATTGCCTGATGGTGTTATCAATCTGGTATACGTTTCAGGCCCCGATGCAGGAGATGTGATTTTTAATCATCCTGAGTTTGCCGGAATACATTTCACCGGCAGCACAGGTGTGTTTCGCCAGATCTGGAATACTGTTGGACAAAATATAGCCAAGTATAAGAGCTATCCGCGAATTGTGGGTGAAACCGGCGGTAAGGATTTTATTCTTGCCCACAACAGTGCCGATGTGGATGTGTTGGTAGCGGCCATAGTTCGCGGTGCATTTGAGTTTCAGGGTCAGAAGTGTTCAGCCGCTTCCAGAGTTTACATTCCGCAAAGCATCTGGCCTGCCGTAAAAGAAAAACTACTGAATGAAATGGCAACCCTGAAAGTGGGCCCCACAGAGGATTTTAGCAATTTTGTGAATGCTGTAATCGATGAAAAAGCATTCGATAAAATAAGCAGTTACATTCATCAGGCTAAAAAAGACGGGGTAGAAGTGCTCTGCGGCGGAACCTATGACAAATCAAAAGGATTTTTCATACAACCCACCATTCTCATGGCGCCAAGCGCTGATTACAGGACCATGTGCGAAGAAATCTTTGGACCTGTTCTCACCATCTGGGTTTATGCCGACAACGAATGGCCTGCCATCTTCAAAACCATAGATAAGACTGGTGAATATGCGCTCACAGGTGCAGTAATTGGCCAGGATCGTAACGAAATAGCCAATGCAACGCACGCTTTAAGAAATGCAGCGGGTAATTTTTACATAAACGATAAGCCCACAGGTGCAGTGGTAGGTCAGCAGCCATTCGGCGGAGCAAGGGGCAGCGGTACCAATGATAAAGCCGGTAGCAAGGTAAACCTGCTTCGCTGGGTCAACCAGCGCACCATAAAGGAAACATTTGTTCCGCCCAAAGATTACCGGTATTCTTTTCTTTGCGAAGAATAATTGAGTTTATCCGGGAAATATGTATTGCTGACGGCAGCAGTTACGTCCATACGCTTCATTTTTCCTGGTAAGGTGTTTACTCAATGTTATGCCGGGACTGAATATCGTTTTGGTGCAAATTAAAGATCTTTATCTGCGCTGGAAATAGCACAGACAGATGTTGTCGGGGCAAAGGCTATTCCTTACCCGCTGGGAGGTTACACATTTTTAACAGGCTATACCTTTCGCCCTGACGGCCTTAATGTGGCGTTCTCAGCCGGGGAAATCATACCTATGCTGATATTTACTTTGGTGGTGATGTTTGTATTTAAGG
>VGGQ01000064.1 GCA_016868535.1 Bacteroidota bacterium
AGAAGCCGTCGATGTGCTTTCCAAAACCATAAAACAGCAAAACAAACACGAACTCACCCTGCTTAACCTGGGTGTTGCAGAATGGCTTAAAGGGAATAGCGGTGCGGCGCTGGTTTACTTAAAGGAGACGGTCACGCTTTTCCCCGACAACGAAAATGCAAGACTTTATCTGGCAGAAATTTACCAGAAACTTGGCGATAAAACCCTGGCCCAGCAACAACTTTACGAGGCTCTGCGGATACGACCCGACAACCGAGATGCCAGAGAAATGCTGGACAAGTTGTGATATAAGGCATACGGCTTTCAGTTTTTTTTCGGAATTTTGCATTCAATATGCTTGACAAGTACGGAATCGCAAAGCGCATAGCAAAGGAATTGCAGGACGGATACTACGTAAACCTGGGCATCGGTATTCCTACGCTGGTAGCTAACTACATACCAGAAGACGTGGAAGTGGTGTTGCAAAGTGAAAACGGTTTGCTGGGCATGGGCCCCTTCCCTTTTGAAGGTGATGAAGACCCGGATTTGATTAATGCCGGAAAACAAACCATCACCACAGCCAAGGGTGCCAGCTTCTTTGATGGTGCCACCTCATTTGGAATGATACGTGCCGGCAAGGTTGATTTAACCGTACTGGGTGCCATGGAAGTAAGTGATAAAGGTGACATCGCCAACTGGAAAATACCGGGCAAGATGGTGAAAGGTATGGGTGGAGCCATGGATTTAGTAGCTTCCGCCAAAAACATTATTGTGGCCATGCAGCATACCAACAAAGCCGGAGAAAGCAAGCTGCTGAGGGAGTGTACACTACCTATTACCGGACTGCGTTGCGTGAAAAAAGTAGTTACAGAACTAGGTGTTTTCGATATTACAGACCGTGGTTTTGAGCTTCGCGAAATTGCCGAGGACGTTACACTGGATGAGATAAGGGCCAGAACCCTTGGACGTCTTGTAATTGATGGTGATATTAAAACAATCAGGTTCTCTTCCTGACCAGTTCTCCATTTTTGTATTCAAACTTTTTGCCGCGCAGCTTTACCTCTGTGCCTGTCTGCCATTTTTTCATTTCTGCCAGCTCTGTGCTGAGTACAAACAATCGGCCACCGGTCACTTTGGTAATTTCTATGTAGTCTTTGTTTATTTTTTCCGTCGCGCCGCAAAGCATTACACTCACGGGTTTATTCACTTTTTTCAACAAGGATATATCCTTTACAGACGCATCATTGTCAGCTATCATCAATACAGTATCGGTATCAGGCCATTGTTTTAGGGTTTCCAGAACAGCCTCTATGTTGTTCTCCGGAATATCTCCGCCTGTTCCGGCCCGCATGGCGCGGTCCATGGTCAGGTATACCGAATCGTAACTGGAAGAAGCTGCAAAATGAATACCTCCGGTGCTGCCAATTTTTTTTAGTATATCGGGCTTAGCATCACCATCATTGAAAAATACAAACCTACCATCCCGCAGTACTTCAGGACGGTTTTTTAACCAAAGCATTATCTGGGTGCTGTAGGGTACCATGCTACCTGTAACATCGGTTACCACTGCCATTCTATTGCTCCAGCAGCGGGTAATCAGAAAATTGTATTCATGAACATTTTTAAAAATGGAGGTATCAAAGTACCCTTTTTTAGCATAATAACCACCCGTTCTTTTCAGTACAGTGCTGTCTCTGCGTGTTTTATATTCTTTTTCGCGCATGCCAAGAAAACTGCCCGTATAGCGAATACCCTGCTGGCTTTTGTTTTTATTTACCGGTATGAACAATCCGGTTTCTTCTTTTAACCTTTTTACTTTCCAGGTAATTTTTTCGGGCACCCAAATCAGACTGTCGTGGTAACTTTCAATTACCGTTTTCATCATCGACAATTCCTTTTCCATAAGAATTTTGGGCGGTTCGTTTTTAAGTAGAATAATAAATCCGTGGAAACACTTGACAGCATCCTCTTTTTCTGTTGCCTGAAGCTGCTCAAATATTTTCCATTGAATTGAAGTATCCTCAAACACAACCGGATAAACCTTTTTCAAGTTTATAAACCGGTAATAATTAAGCCTGGGTTGATTGAAAGTATCCACCTCCCTGAATCGTGTGTAAACGAGCACTACGGTATGAATTCTGTCTGGAGAGGGTATATCGTCAAGTTGTGATATATCTTTAAACTCAGCCGAAGAAAAGGGCATAGGAAGGTAAATCATACCGGGATAAGGTATTACTTTTTGTGTGCCGATACCAACCGCCTTCAGCGTCATCAGTTGGTCAATACTTACCTTTTGTGCGGTAAGCAACTGAAATATCGGGCCTAAAAAAAGTAACACTATGAATTTTGTATTTTTCAATATAAAAATCATAACGCAAATTGAATTAAATTTATTTGAATGACAACAAACTATCCGTTCCTAATGGTCTTTCCAAAGTAAAACCTTCGCCAAATTCCACCCCAATACACCGCCCAAATTCGCGTGCACGTGCTTCAATAAATTCTAAAAATTCTGCAGAACTGATTGGGGTTTGCGGACTTTCATCACCCTCCTTGTAGAACTGGGTAGTAAAAGTACGGACAGCTAGCATTTTTTCGGAAAAACTATCCGAGATGTCTACCACCAGATCGGGTTTTATGTAACGATCCTGGATATAGTGGTACACAACTTTTGGACGCCAAGCTTTCTGCTCAGCATCTTCGAATCTGGTACTGATTTTTGCCAGTCCGGCAAGGAAGCAGGCTTGGCTGACAAGGTCAGCGGCCCTGCCATGGTCGGGGTGGCGGTCTGCAACGGCATTGGCAAGTACTATGCGGGGCCGAAACCTGCGGATAGCAGTCACCACCTTTAACAAGGCTGCCTTATCATTTTCAAAAAACCCATCTTTGAGCTGAAGATTTACACGCATGTGTGCTCCCATAATCTTGCGGCTCTGTTCCGCTTCATCAGCGCGGGTTTCGGCAGTGCCACGGGTGCCCAGTTCACCTGCGGTCAGGTCTGCAACAACCACTTTAGCGCCATTTTTAATATGATGGATGAGGGTTCCGGCCGCAGCTAGTTCCACATCGTCTGGGTGAGCACCGAAAGCCATAATATCTGTCATGGCTGGATCTGAATGGGAGGATTGAACATAAGAGCGGACATGGTTTTCCCTACTTTCAGTAAGGTTTCTTTGCTTACCGCAGACATATCATCGGCATGGGTATGCCAGTAATACGCGAAAGTATTTCGTTCGGGGTCATGTTGAATAATATCAATCATCGGAATCTGACTGCCCTGAAAAACATAGTGGTGATCATCCGTAATAGGATATACGGTTTCATTGGTAAACGTACTGCCATATCCCAGTTCTTCAGCAATAGCCCAGGTATGATTCATTACCCAGCCGGCCTGCTGCATACTGAGGGATTCACGCCCGAAAACAGCATCCTTTCCGCCCACCATGTCCAGCAATACACCAAACTGCGCTTTGTATTTTGGTGTGTGTGGATTTTTAGCCCAGTGCTGACTGCCTAGGCAAAATGAATTTTCATATTCACTTTTGCCATAGTCTTCGGCATCAAAAAAGACAATATCAATACCATAAGAAGGCGGATTTTTCTTCAGATTACGCGCCAGTTCCAGCAGAACACCTACCCCGCTGGCACCATCATTTGCGGCAGCTATAGGTTCGTTCTTCCGGATAGTATCATTGTCTGCCCAAGGCCTGGAATCCCAATGCGATGCCCAAACGCCACGCTGTATGGATTTAGGCTTAAATACCCCGACAATATTGTAGACCGGAATAGTCTTTTTATCCCAGGCTACTGCAGTTGTTTTTTGATAATGTACAGTATCACAATATGACTTCAATTTTGCAAACAGCCAGTCTGCGCAACGGGCATGGGCTTGTGTTCCGGGAATTCGGTAGCCAAAGTCTACTTGTTTTTGCATAAAAACAAAAGCGGAATCAGCAGAAAAATCAGGATATTTTTGAGAAATTACCGAAACATCAGAGGTGACAGTATCATCTTCTTTATCCTCAGTGCCAGTGCATGATGAGGTGCTGATTGCAAACCAAATCAGCGGTAACGGCAAAATCAAAAAAAACAATTTTTTCATTCTACCACAAAGATAAATTGATTTGCACTGCATTGCTGAAAATTTATTGTTTGCCATACCACTGCGCCACATGGTGTATATTCGCATCATTGGAAAATACTGCCATTCAAAGCATGACCGGTTTTGGCCGCTCCGAGTCCACAGATGCTGGCATAAAAGTAGTTTGTGAAATTAAAGCATTAAACGGTCGATACCTGGATCTTGATATTCGTTTGCCACGTTTCTTGTATGAACTTGATGCCGCTCTCCGCAAACTACTGCAGGAAAAGCTGGAACGGGGCTCGGTAACTATGATGTTCAACATTGAATTTACCGGCGATGAAAACGCTCCGGATATAAGCATCAACCACCCAATGGCCAAAACCTACCTGGATAAGCTAAGCCACCTAAGCCAGTCATTAAACCTGGATTTCAGGGATCCTTTCAACCAGATAATCCGAATGCCTGAAGTGGTTGGCAGTGCCGAAAAAACGCTGAGCGCACAAGCCAAGAATTGCATTCTGCAAACCGCAGCACAAGCTCTGAAAAAGCTCATTGAGTTTCGAAAACAGGAAGGTAAATCCATCCTGAAAAAACTTACAGATGCTTCAGCAGAAATAAGAAAACAGCTTACTGTTGTTGAGTCTGAAGAGGAACCTCGCAGACAAAATCTGAGAAACAAAATCAATAATTCTGTAGTAGAACATGTACGCGACAATATTGTAGACCCGAATCGGCTGGAGCAGGAAATATTGCTTTACGTGGAAAAATGGGATATTGCCGAAGAAAAACAGCGCCTTAGACAGCATCTTGATTATTTTGATGAATGCCTGAAAAAAGAGCCGCTGGGCCGCAAACTCAATTTTATTTCGCAGGAAATGGGCAGGGAAATGAACACGATGGGGGTTAAAAGCAACCACTTCCCAATGCAGCAGGCGGTGGTGCTTATGAAGGAAAAACTTGAACAAATCAAAGAGCAGGTATTAAACATCGTTTAAATGGAAACTGTTCGATGCGGATGGTGCGGCACCGATGAGTTGTATTGCCGTTACCACGACACCGAATGGGGTGTGCCGGTCAAAGATGAACAACAATTGTTTGAAACCTTAATCTTGGAAACATTTCAGGCCGGTCTGAACTGGATAACGATTTTGAGAAAACGGGAAACATTTCGAAATGCTTTTCTGCAATTTAGTCCCGAAAAAGTGGCCAATATGCAGGAAGCACATATCATTGAACTTATGAACAACCCGGGTATTATTCGCAATTTTGCCAAGATAAAAGCCGCCATCCACAATGCAGGATGCTACCTTAAGATGCAGGATGCGGGCAAGCCGCTGAGCCAATTCCTATGGCAGTTCACAGAAGGCAAAACACTGATAAATCATTATTCATCATTGAGTGAGCTTCCTTCCAGGACAGCGCTCAGCGACCTCATAAGCAAGGAACTTAAAGCACTGGGATTTGCTTTCATGGGCAGTATGGTAGTGTATGCACACATGCAGGCAACAGGTATGGTAAATGACCATCTTACAACCTGCTTTCGCTACAGGGAACTCATAGACAATTCCCGCCAACATTGTATCTTGGCAGAATGAATTTAAAAAGCGGGCTCATACTCATTATTGTGGTAGGAATTTACCCGCTGTTTGGTCAATCTGGGCAGAATTTTAACAAAAGACTGCCGCGTCAATTCATCAACCTTACCGATTCCAGGGATTTTAGCGGAATGCAAATTCTTGATTCTGCCCTGCAAACCAACCGTCTGATGGTTTTGGGAGTAAACCACTACTACCCTGAAATAACCCGAACCGTAAGTGTAAAATTCATTTCATATGCCAGAAAAAAAGCAGACTACCGATACTTTCTGGCACCGGTTTCGCCCGTTTGTGGAGAATGGCTGGACCGCTTTGTTTACCAAAATGACTTTTCTGCCCTGAATGACCTGAGTTTGGTATTAGAACCTCAGGATATGCTTTTCTACAAGCGGCTCAACAAAATTAATGAAGGCATTTCGGATAGTCTTAAAATCCGGATAATTGGTGTTGATACCGACAACCGCAGTCTGACACCCGCTTTAGGTATATACAATTTGCTAAAAGACAAAAATCCGCCGGACAGACTCCGCATTCCTGTTGAAGCCCTGCAGGGTGCCATTCGATACCAGCAATTGACGAACGATTCATCCTACATTTACGGAAAGGAAAGTGGTTTTTCTGTTAAAAATACATTCCGCAATTTTAGCCGAAGTTTCGATACGCTCCGCGATGCTTATCAAGTTTGGCTGGGCGATTCTGAGTGGTTTAGAATACAAGCATTGGTTAACAGTCTTAAAGCAAGCATTTATTACGAAACCCTTGAAAATACAGCCTTTGAGGATCCCTACAGGGTGCAGCAGGTAACTGAATCCATAAAAAATACCATGCTCAGGTTTCCCAATGAAAGGTTTGTTTCGTTAATCGGGCGCTGCTATGCTTCCAAAACATGGCTGCAGGGCTCATGCCAGTTGTATAACTTCTCACCGATTTGCAGTAAACTTTGCGAAGACAGTCTTTTGGGCAATCGTTTTTTTAATGTGGGTGTTTATTACAGCGATGCAACTGATACAGACGATGAACCTCAGGTGATAAAATCAATGCTTAGCACTATCCGCTCCGAGATTAGTGCCTCATCCGCTGCATTGTTATTATGCGGTAATGGCCATACTCTACAGCCTTTTAATTTTATGCTTGTTATGGGCGGAAATACCGGCAACAGCGATGGGCGGTCCGGCAATCTTTCGCCACAAATAACGACCCGCATAAAACCCAGATCTGTTTTCAGTGCCAGTGTTAGTATGGGTTTTCACAGGGTTGATATTAAAACACTCAGTAATCTGATGGCAGGATATGGCTTACCCCGCATTGATTTGGTGCCTGATTACGGATTGAATATCTCAACACGCGACAAAGAAAATTTTGTGTATGAAGCAGGCTTTTTTCAGCGTGCAAAAACACCCGGTTCAGCCTACCATTACCGGGGCACATACATTTCCGTAACCAATGCATTTTACAAAGCTACCCCTTGGCTGAAAGCAGGTTTAGGCATAAATATCAGTTACCAACAGCATTTTGTGAACAATCCGAACGCGCTGGATGACACCATCTTTATTTCCCGATATCCCCCGCCCACCAGAGCCGTAAAACCGGTTTTGATATTTGGTGTTAGCGCAAAAGGAGAGACAAGTTTCTCGAGATTTTTTCTCACGGCAGAGGTGGGTTACGGCAGAGATTTTACTGATCAACGCTGGCGTGTAAACAATCAGTACAGCGGACCTATGGGCAAATTCAAGGGCAACCAGATCTTCATCAATATTGCCTCAGGTTTCCATTTGTTCAGCGTAAAGCCATCCAATAGAAAGGGAAATCAATGAGAATTCCCGTTTTGCTTCTACTCTTTACAATCGCAGGATGCAATTATTCCAAGGGACAATGGCAATTGGACAATGGAACATCAGGGGATAATCCTACGCCGTTTTACAAGATAAATACAGAGAAATTGGAAGACTTTGATGGTTTGCAGGAATTGGGAAAATTTACGGATGCCCCAAGGGTTTATATGTCGGGCGAAAATCACAAACATATAGCCGTGAACGGCCTACTGGAATTTAAGTTGCTTTGTTTTTTGCACGAAAAAGCCGGGGTAAGAAACTTGCTGTTGGAGCTTGGTGAAGCCCGCGGATGGTATGCAAATCGCTACGTAAATGAAATTGATACACAGGAAAAATATTGTCTGCAAGCCACAACATCTTTAGAGCATATGAAAATCTTGGATGATATCAGGGCATGGAACCTAAGTTTGCCAGCGGAGCAACGCATACAAATACATGGAATTGATGTGGAAAGATTCAATAGTATTGCCATCCTGAGGCTTTCCGATATATTGCCCAAAACAGGGGTTCCAAAAAAGTTGTATACGGCTGTTCATGCCGTTCATCAGGCTGCAGGCTGGCTAAGTTACACGGGACTTAAAGAATATGATGCGTCCAAAAACAAAGAAAACTATAACGAAGGCACGCCCCCATTTTCCATAGAGGAAAGTATTGAAAAAATTGTGGCTCATTTTGACAGTCTGGATAATGAATTGAAAAATTGGCTTGGATACCAATATACTGAAGTACAATCCGGAATTAACAGCCTGAGGGAATACCGGCAATGGAATCAGTATAGAAACAGTGCGTTTCATTATACATGGCGCGAAGAAATCATGTACCGAAAACTAACTGCCCTTTTAAACCGGGACACATCTGCCAGGTTCTATGGGCAATTCGGACGTTGTCATTCTGCATACGTTAAGCAAGATGGCGATTGTGGCTGGTATGCCTATCAAAGCGTCATGAACAGGTTGCAGGAACGTTATTTCAAATCGAACCACGGCACCCTTAGTATTGGCGTTTTCTACGAAGATGAAATGGGTAATAACATGTACCGCAAGGAAAACAATATCGAGGACAAACGCATGCAGAATGAAATATATGCTTTACTGCGCAGAGCACCTGCGGGCGCAGTAAGCATCACTAAACTTGACAATGGGCAAAATCCGTTGCTGGCCGCCCGTTTTGGATTTTTCATGGCCGTGCGTCAATCGCATACCTCCATTCAGAAGTCTGCCAAACCTGAGAAAGCCTTTGCACTGTCTTTTGGTTTAAATTTTTTAACCCTGAATGATGCCCCTAAGATAGCATACCACATAAATCCGGCATGGCAGGGGAAGGTGGTTTCAGAACAGCCAATTTGTTTTGGTATAAACTGGCATAATGAGCATTTTACGGTCCGTGCGCAAACAGGTTCCTCCCTTTCCACCGAATACTACAGCAAGGAAGATGAACTTTCCATCCGCTATTTATTTCAATATTCAGGGGTTTATACCGGATGGAGATTTTTTAAGTCGCAAAAATTAAGCATGGATCTGGGGCCGCATTTATACCTTGCCTCCCAGATTATCAAATGCAACCGCCTAAATGGGGGTTTTCTAAAACCGGATCCTGATTATGAAAAAAAAGTAAACAACCGTGCCCTGAGCACTGGATTTCAGGTTCGTCTGCAATGCAAGTTGAATAGCTTTATGCAGGCAGGTTTTGCCGCAGGTTATTTGTATGACATTTCGGAACCGGACTGGTTCATAGAAAAGAGCAACCTTTACTATGCACGCAACCAATTACAAACGCAGGTTACTGGCCGCAGTTTAGCTGTTTTCGTTAACTTTGACCTTTGATTTAAGATGAAAGAAATTTTGAAAGGCCTGCCAAACCTACTCACTTTGGGAAATCTTGCCTGTGGTGCCATATGCATCGAAAGAATGATGGCCGACGACATGAAAAGTATCCTTGTTTTTATGGGAATTGCCGCTGTGCTGGACTTTGCCGACGGGTTTGTGGCGCGCCTGCTGGGGGCAAATGGTGGATTGGGCAAACAACTTGATTCGCTGGCGGATTTAATAACCTTTGCGCTGTTACCCGGTCTTATTATGCTTCACTACACACTGGAAAAAGGTTATTGCACGCCCGATGGATTTTGCAGCTCCCGATATGCATGGCTAGCGCTGCCACTTGCAGGTGCCTGGAGACTGGCTAATTTCAACATTGATACACGCCAGAAAACAGACTTTCTGGGCGTCCCCACACCTATCACAGGCCTTGCATTCGGGTCGCTGATATTCGCATTTGAAAATACCACCGATAGTATTTTTAAGGTTCTGTTTGAACATCCCTACTTTTTTAGTTTTGCCCCCATCATAGCCGCTTGTTTAATGATTTCAGAATGGCCTATGCTTTCCCTTAAGTTCAAAAAAGGTGATCCTTTGTTGTATTGGAAGGCCTCCATACCACTGCTAGGATTGGCTTGTGTACCCGTATTTGGCGTTTATGCGGGAATTCCGTTTTTACTGATTTATGTTTTATGGTCAATTATTGCGAACTTTGTAACACAATACAAATATGGCTAAAGTAGGTATCATTATGGGCAGCGAAAGCGATCTTCCGGTAATGCAGGAGGCAGCACGCATACTCGAACATTTCGGTATTTCTTACGAACTTACCATTGTTTCTGCACATCGCACACCCCAGCGTATGGTAGATTATGCAACAAAAGCGACTGAAAAAGGCATCAAGGTAATTATCGCCGGAGCCGGCGGTGCAGCACACCTTCCTGGAATGGTAGCCAGCATTACCCATCTTCCTGTAATTGGTGTGCCGGTCAAAAGCAGCACCCTTGGCGGCATAGACAGCCTTTACAGCGTCGTCCAAATGCCTCCGGGTGTTCCCGTGGCTACCATGGCAATCAACGGCTCCAGAAATGCCGGTATCATGGCCGCTCAGATTCTGGGTGCTCAGGATGAAAACATTGCGCAGAAAGTAAAGAATTACAGAAAACATCTTAGCGAGGAAGTG
>VGGQ01000065.1 GCA_016868535.1 Bacteroidota bacterium
TTAACGAGTACCTGAAACATATTATTATCAGCCGGTGCTCTTTCCAGTCCCACACGAATCACTTTTTCAGCACCTGAAGTATCCCCGGCTTCCATGTAAACCTTGCTCATGGCTTCAAATACCACGGTAGAATTAGAACCCTGGTCAATTAAGGACTGTAATATCTCCTTCTTTACTGCGGGATTGGTTGAAACCATAGCCAGATTTGCATATCTATCTACCAAGAACTTGCGTTTGATATTTTGCCTTTCCAGGGAATTGATGGTAGCAGTATCAATTTTTACCATTTCATCGTAAAGAAAGATGATGATTTTATAATATTCAAGCAAATCATCATACTTCTTCTCTCCCAGCAACTCTTCTGACTCATTGAAAGCGACACCGAAGCTGGTAGCACATTCAAGGGCAGCCCAATCTACATCATCAGGAAGTTTCTTTTCTGTAGATTTGATGAATTGCATCATGCTGTATCCGGATTTCAAACCAGAACCAGCTGATCCTTCTTTCAACAATTCATTACCACGCATATTGAATACCCTGCTGTAAACCATAGCCCTTGCAAGCCACATACGGTTATTATTGGCTGTTTTTGGGTCTTTGAAGGCATCGTCAATGTAGTTTTTACCTTCTAGTACATCGCCGGCACTGCTGCTTTTATCGCCCTCAATGGCATAAAAAGTGCTTTTAACCTTTGACATTTGAGCATGCACCATTCCTGTTAACATGCAGGCTGCCATGATTAAACTTAGTTTTTTCATATTATTCGGTCTATGGATTCTCGGGTGTGGTAGCATCACTGGCATCTGTGGCTTCTCCTCCTTCTGTCAGTCCCTCTTCATCGTCTTCACGCGGAACCGTCGCAATGCCTGCAATACCGTCATTTTCTTTTATATTAATAAGACGCACACCCTGCGTAGCCCTGCCCATGACCCTCAACTTATCAGTAGCCATTCGTATGGTCATACCGCTTTTATTGATAATCATAAGTCCGTCAGCGTCGGTTACGGAGAGTATGCCTACCAGATCACCTGTTTTTTCAGTAATCTGAATGGTTTTTACTCCCTTGCCTCCACGACCCGTGATTCTGTAATCATCTAGGTCGCTTCTTTTGCCGTATCCATTTTCGCTAACTACCAGCATAGTGGCCTCCTTTTTATCAGGATTAACACAAACCATGCCAATTACTTCGTCTTTGGCGCCTTCCAGCGTCACACCCCTTACCCCGGCTGCAGTACGACCCATCGGCCTAACTGTTTTTTCGGAAAACCGGATGGCTTTACCGCTCTTTTTTGCAATAAGCACTTCATTGCTGCCGTCGGTAAGACAGGCCTGCAACAATTCATCCCCCTCCCTAACCGTAATGGCATTGATACCATTGGTTCTGGGGCGGCTGTAAGCTTCCAGTGAGGTTTTCTTAACAGTACCTTTCTTTGTTACCATGATAATGAAGTTGTTGTTCAGATAATCTTCATCTTTCAGATTTATCACATTCAAATACGCTTTGATTTTATCATCCTGGGGAATCTGGATAAGGTTTTGAATGGGTCTGCCTTTGGTAGCTTTTTGCCCTTCGGGTATTTCATAAACTTTCAGCCAGAAGCACCTTCCCTGTTCAGTAAACAGCAATAGGTAGTTGTGCGTGCTCGCCACGAATAAATGCTCTACAAAATCTTCATCCCTATGTGTTACACCACGAAGTCCCTTACCTCCGCGGTTTTGCTCCTTGTATTCTTCCAAACGTGTGCGCTTGATGTATCCCATGTGGCTTATGGTAACTACAACTTCCTCATTGGGAATAAGGTCCTCTATGTTGATTTCCTCAGCATTGAACTCTATTCGGGTTCTGCGTTCATCTCCATACTTCTCTTTTGTTTCCTGCAACTCGGTTTTGATAATACCCATGCGCATTTCGTCGCTGGCAAGAATACTCTCCAGGTATTCAATCTCTTTCATTACTTCGTTGTATTCATCGCGGATTTTATCGCGTTCCAGTCCGGTTAGACGTTGCAAACGCATGTCCAGAATTGCTTTTGACTGTATTTCAGACAAACCAAACTTCGATATCAGCCCATCACGGGCTTCTTCGGGAGTGTGGCTACTGCGAATCAGGGCAATAACCTCATCCAGGTGATCCAGCGCGATGAGCAGACCTTCCAGTATATGAATACGTTTTCTTGCTTCAGCCAGCAGGTAATTGGTTCGGCGCAGCACAATCTCATGTCTGTGATTCACGTAGTGGCGAATCATGTCTTTGAGGCTGAGCATTTCAGGCTTGCCGTGGACCAGCGCAATATTGTTTACCGAGAAACTGGTTTGTAGCGGGGTATATTTATAAAGCTGATTCAGTATAACATTGGGAATAGCATCCCTTTTCAGGTCGAACACCACACGCATACCCTGCCTGCCGCTTTCATCTCGAACTGCCGATATACCATCAATGACTTTTTCATTAATCAAATCAACGGTTTTAATGATGATTTGTGAAGGTGTAACCTGATAAGGAACTTCAGTTACCACTATCATTTCCTTTCCAGTAGATGTAGTTTCAAATTCAGCTTTTCCGCGGATAACCACCCTTCCCCTGCCGGTTTCAAAGGCATCTTTAAGGCCTTCAACCCCATAGATAACGCCGCCGGTCGGAAAATCAGGACCTTTGACGTGCTGCATGAGTTCGGAAATTTCAATGTCGTTGTTATCGATGTAGGCACAAATACCATCGCAAACTTCTGTAAGGTTATGCGGAGCCATGTTAGTAGCCATACCAACGGCAATACCGCTGGCACCGTTTACCAGCAGATTGGGAATTTTAGCAGGCATAACGTTTGGCTCTTCCAGGCTTTCGTCAAAGTTGGGACGAAAATCGACCGTATCTTTATCGATGTCGGTCATCATTTCCTCTGCCAGCTTGCGCAGCCTGGCTTCGGTATAACGCATTGCTGCGGGCGGATCTCCGTCAATAGAACCAAAGTTACCCTGTCCATCTACCATTGGATAACGTAGGCTCCAATCCTGGGCCATACGAACCATGGTATCATATACGCTGCTGTCTCCGTGTGGGTGATATTTACCCAATACCTCTCCTACAATACGGGCCGATTTCTTATAAGGCCTGTTGGAAGCCAGCCCCAGCTCAACCATACCGTATAAAACCCTGCGGTGAACAGGCTTTAAACCATCCCGTACATCAGGCAGTGCACGGGAAACAATTACCGACATCGAATAATCGATGTAGGCGGTCTTCATTTCATCTTCAATGTTAATTGGGATGATTTTTTCATCTAGTTCTTCGTTATTATCCATGTATTGACAACTTGTTGCAAGTTACATGGTATTTGCCCATTTCAGGCGTGGGTTTTGCCCACATTTTATGGACATCTGACTGCATCCTGAAGTTCCTAAAAAATAAAGACTGTACAAATTCATAAAGCCTTTAATTATTATCATAATCGCTAATTAACGATAATTCTTTTCATGCTTTGATCCCTTGGGAGCTTCCAGAATCTTGTATTTTCCTTTCCCGGTAGCATCCAACATCTGCACTTTTCCGTAGCCAAGCTTTTCAAGTCTGTCCTTCAGCAACAGCATATCTCCGGCAACCAATATGGTCATTTTGTCGGTTTGAAGATTTTGTTTGGCCAGAGCGTTTAATTCTTCGCGGGTTAGCTTTTTCAGCACTTCCTGCTGCTGCTCGGCATAGTTCTCAGGCAATTTGCGAATAGCCATCTGCATCATATAGGAAGCCTTCTGATCATTGGATTCATATTCCAGCGCCTCACTGGCAAGCAATGCGTCTTTGGTGAATTTGAATTCTTCTTCACTTATACCTTCATTTTTATACTTATTGAGTTCATTTACGATTTCAGTAATTGCGCTATCGGTAGCATTGGCCTTAATACCGGCAGATATACCATAATGCCCTTTAATGTCTTCATATGAGCCATTAAAACCACTTCTAATCCCATAAGTCCATGCTTTATCTTCCCTTATTTTCAGATTCAGGCGGCTGTTAAAGTTGCCACCCAAAGCAAAGTTCATCACATTGCTTTTGAACATTTCGCCTGTGGCGTCGTAAGACAAACCGGGCATACTAATTACAAGATCACTTTGGTCTGCATCCACGTATTCAACGCCGAAGACCTGTGAAGTTTTAAACTGCGGGAATTCGGTTGGCCTTTGGATTGTTACGTTTTTCTTCGGCCACTTATTCAGGAATGCCAGTTTCCGGTAGGTTTCATCTGCGTTCATAGGTCCAACCACAGAGAGTCTTGAAACCTCAGGTGCAAAATACTTCTCATAATATTTTTTGCAGCTTTCAAGGGTCACTGCATCATATTCTCCTGCACCCACATACATACCCAGACTGGTTTGTCCGTAACGCAGCGCCCTGATTGCATTGGAAGCTCCGGTACCACGGTCACGCAAGCTGTTTTTTGCACTTTCACGGATACGTTTTTTGTTCTTTTTAAATTCGTCTGCATCCCAGCGTGGCTGGAACATCATTTCTTCCAGTAAAACCAAAGCAGCGTCCAGTTTGTCTTTTTCACAGCTTAAGAAAACAGAAATTGAGGTGCTGCTGCTACCAAAACTTATGCTTGCTCCAAGTTTTTCCAGTTCATTTTCAAGTTCTTTGGCAGTGCGCTTTGCGGTTCCCACATTCATGGCGGATACCATCATGTCTGCTGTTCCAAACGGCACATCAGTGCCTTCAAGCAATCGGCCGCCATCAATACTCATAGATACAAGCACCTGCGGAGTTTCTGTAGTAACAGAACCCAGAATTTCCAGGTCATTGTCCAGTTTTTTGCGGTAGATACCGGGGATTTTTACCATTTTGGCTTCGCTGGGAACCGGGCGAACACTGCGGTCGAAATTGTCTACAGTGGGCTTGTGAACCAGGTTGCTGTATTCCGCTTCGGCCACAGGGTTTTTCTTGCCTGCATTGGGATTGAAGCTTTGGTACTGTGGTTTTTTCTCACCATCAGCCTCATCCATGGGATCAATAACAATAGTGCTTGAGTTTTTACCTTTCAGATATTTGCGGTAAACACGTATAATATCTTCACGTGTAATGTTTCTGTATCGGTTGGCATCATCTTCCAAATTGGCCATTTTGCCTTCGGCATTCTTGATTCCCAGATACCAGAAATTAGAGAGATAATTGGCTTTGGTACTCACATCTTCAAGTCCGCTGCTGTAATTGCTGAGAATGTTGGACTTTGCGCGTGCCAGGTCATCATCGCTGAAGTTGTCGTATTCAAATGAGTCCAGCATGACCTTGAGTTTGTTTTGAAGGAATTTCACATCCTTATCCCAGGGATAGGCAACCATCAAGAATGAAAATTCACCCGCAAGTTCATGATTAATGGTACTCATGGGATTGTTGTTGCAATTTGCCTGCAAAGCAGATTCATTCTCAACAAAACGCTTGTACATGGGAGAATTACGTGTGCCCCCCATCAAATAGGCCAGCACATCCATTGCGGCTTCATCAGGGTGACCCACGGGTGCTGCAGGATAGGTGGTATAAACCAATGGCAAAGATACATTGGGGTCCGGATAGCCTTTTACTTTATTCTCAGGCAGCACCACCGGTGGTAAGCGCTTTTTCTTCACTTCCGGACAACGCTGTATGCTTCCAAAATACTTTTCAGACCATTTTACCACATCCTTGGTGTTTACATCACCAACAACAATTACGCAGGCATTGTTTGGACCATACCAACGCAGAAAGAAATTTCTCAAATCACTGCTGTCGGCGCGGTTCAGGTCATCGACATAGCCAATGGTACTCCAACTGTAGGGATGGTCTTCTGGGTAAAGGTTCTGGTCTTTGACTTCCATTAGGAAACCATAGGGAACGTTATAGCGCTGGTCTTTTTCGTTCTTAACCGTGCTGCGCTGTATCTCAAATTTCTTTTGGGTAAATGCTTCCAGAAACACACCCATGCGATCTGCTTCCATCCAAAGAGCAGTTTCGGTGAAATTGGAAGGGAAAGTTTCAATATAAACGGTTCTGTCACGGGTAGTGTTTCCGTTCACATCGCCGCCATACTGCCTGATGAGCTTAAAATGCTCTTCATCGGCAATGTTTTTCGAACCCTGAAACAGCATGTGTTCGAAGAAATGCGCAAATCCAGACTTGCCCGGAAGTTCGCGCGCCGATCCCACATGGTAAGTGACATTGATGTGTGTTAACGGATCACTGTGGTCTTCACTCACAATAAGGGTAAGCCCGTTTGACAACTGATACTTTTCATAAGGAATGATAAGTTTGCCTGGTTGTGCATCTACTTTTTCAATCAGCTGGGCCTGTGCCTGCAAGGCCAAAATACCGCTAAAAAAAGTAGCGATGGTAAAAAACGTCTTTTTCATAAATGATAAGATTACAAAAGTAATCACCCTAAAAGAAATAATCATGCCATTTAGACCAAACTATGGTAACGCTTCGTCAAAAAACGTTTATGATGCATCAATTTTCAGGTTTAGAATTGAATTAATACTAAACTTGCGGGAGATGAACGGGGCAAAAGAGTATTATGGCTGACAGGGTTTCTAATCCTTATTCAGACAATCTGTTTCAAAGGTTGGGGCACCATAGAAGTTGAGATATTCCCAAGCTGAGAGGGAGGGTTGCTACATACAGACTTCCGTCGGAAGATCACTGGAACGGCAAGGTAATGAATAAGGGCGTGGCACTTCCTGAGGCAGCCTATTGCTATTATATCCACTATTATGACTAGGAAACGGATGCCGAGAAAAGGGTAAGTGGATCTGTGAACTTGATTAAATAAAAAAGACCCAACTATTCAGGTCTTTTTTGTGGGAGCTGAGGGGTTCGAACCCCCGACCCTCTGCTTGTAAGGCAGATGCTCTGAACCAGCTGAGCTAAGCTCCCTTGAGTTTGGGACTGCGAATGTAGGTGTTTATTATATATTATCAAACACCTCTTAGAAATTTGATTCTTCAATACCGGGTCTTCGTGAACGGAATTACCTTTCGGTACTCACTATTTGAGATTGTCAGATAATATTGTCCTTGAGGCAAGCCATCTATGGGGATTTCAAGGTTTTGATCACTTGATGTCAGACGCATTAAAACTTTCCCGTATAGGTCTGTTATTTCCAGGTTAACCAAACCACCAATACCAGACAATTGTAATCTGTTGCTGGCCGGATTAGGATACAATCGGATTCCTTCCAAAGATTGATTCTGTTTAGACAGATTGGCAATGGCCACATTCAGCGAATCTGAAGCCTCACAACCATTTAACAGAACACTGTGCCTGACCTTTACAATTTTCCCCTGAAGGTTCTTGAAATCTACTGTGGCAGTGGCAGAATCTGAAGTGATGCTCACCGGTGAAAACCATGCATGCTTTCCGGATTTTTCATTCGCAGTAAACTGATATATAGTGCCTGCGGATGTGTAGGTGAAACCTGCACTGGGCAGTGTTTGTATGTTTATGTTTGTAATCTTTGAATCTGCCGTGCAACCAGCCTTGTTTTTAGCCTGCGCAAATAACGCATCTCTATTTTGAATATTGTAGGTATAATTAAGCCCCTGCCCTACTTTTTTACCATTTTTGTACCAAAGTACGGAGTCCTGATATTTGGCTGAATTGGCCTGTACGGCAACACCTTCAGTTAAATTGTTAGAGCATATTTTCAACAAAGGAGCATCTTTAAGGCTTGTTACAGGTGCAAAAATGGTATCCTCGGTGATAATGAATTTCTTTACCGTGAAGCCACAATCTATTTTGGAAGAGTCAATTACATAAATTTCATACTGGGATGTTCCGTTAAATACGGGAGTGAAAATGGTATCTTTTCCCACGCCTCCATTGTTCAGGCGAATGCCATAATTCATGCCATGCAAGCCTTTTACGGCAATGTTGGCTTTGTCAAGCAAACACAACCTATTTTTCAATACAATTACCGTGTAAGAAATGGACTTACATGTATCGGCATATCCGGTTATCAAAGAAGTCTCGGTTTCGCCGCAAGCATCTTTAGAAAGCGCCTTTACCTGAACCCTCAGCGCTTCTCCTCCTTTCAGGGTATTGATGATGTGACTTAAACCCAGGTTGCCAGAACTTGGCACAAAAAACGTTTTACCGGTATCCGTGCTAACCCTGTAGCCGGTGGCACCGTAAACCGAGTTCCATTTTATGGTAAATCCTTTAATAGTTGGATTGCTGACTGTCAATACCGGTGCTGTTTTTTTTGCCACCACCTGCACCGCCACAGAATCTGATGAAATGCAACCCTTGCTGCTCTTTGTCCATGCAGTGAACCATTGTTTACCGACAGTTCTTGACTGAAAATCTATGCTGTCTATACCCCAGGGTCCTTTTGAACCTTGAAAGGAAAAACTATCAACAAAGGAATTGGTTCTTTTTGCCATTAATTTGATAGCGCCGGAAACGCATTGAGTGTCTTTATCACTGACAACATCGATTGAAGGTGTTGGATTTACATTCACCAAAACTCCGGTTGACGGCAAGCTGCTGCAACCGGTTGTGGTGCTGGTTAAAACCACCGAATATGTACCGGCTGTTTTTACCACTATCGAACGGGTTGTTTTTCCTCCCGGGCTCCAAGCATACGTCACCCCGCTTGATGTGGAAGTTGAAAGCAAAACAGAATCTCCATGGCAGATATTCTGGGTAACACCCGGGGTGATACTGGGTTGTGCCGGCCTGGCTATTACTGTAAAAGTCAAAGTGTCCTCTTTGCTAGCTCCTTTGCTATTTCGAACTGTGAGAAATGCTTTATAGGTTCCGGGATTTGTGTAGTTAACTGCCGGTGTTGATGAATTGCTTGATGTTGGTGAACCTGAAGGAAATGACCAGCTATAGGAAGTTGGAGAACCTGTTACATCCGCGCCAAAATTGATATTGCTTCCACTGCAATTTCTGGCAGAGGTAATTTTTGCTTTTGCTGTTGGGAGCAATGTGCTGGGAGAAAATGTAAAAGATTTGCTATAAATGTAATCACCACTGGATCCTGAGCCATTGGCAACATTTAAAGTAACCCAAAAAGTAACCTTTCCAATATTTTTAGAGGGTGCTTTCCATGTAATCTTCCAGGTGGTTGAATCGGTCGCTACGGTTGATGTTCCGGCACTGGTGTGGCCGATATAGTATCTTGTATTGCCGCTTACCACGCCGGTTCCGGTCTGGCTGCGGCTGTCTCCATTGGTAAAGGTTCCGGCAGCTTTGTAGGTTGAGGATTCCAGACAAGTCATTTGAAAACCAAATTTAGATTTGCCGGTCTCTTTGTATCCAAGAATAAGTGTGTAACTGGAGTCGGGTATATAGCCATTGCCGGTAAAATTGTTGGTTAAATTTATGCGGCCGTGGTTGGTACCCGATGTTTGAAGTGAAAAGCTGTTGTGGCAGTTGGTGCAATTACTTTCCGTTGTTGTGGATGTTATTGGAGCATTGGTCAATGACCAACCCGGACCGCCGGTGTTGGTTTTGACAATCAAGGCAGAACCGCAGATCAACAGCATACTCGTAATTTTAGTAATATTTTGTTTCATTTTTTTATAATATCTAAAGTCTAGATGATAATTGCAAAAATCGAAATTTTCACAGCGATTAGTATCGCGTCTTTGCGTGATTTAGTAAATTTACTGAGCGTGAAAAGATTAGAAGGTCACTTCTTTAGTAGTTTGTGACTTGTTGTATTCCCCGAAGTATTTTATTATTGAAAGAAAATGGCTTCCGGCGGGCAAAACTTTGCTGTCTATCTCATTGATGCCTCCGTTTTTGAAGCACTGTTGTAATTAACACAAACAGCAATAGGAATGGAAATCCCATGAAACATTGTATCTTCAAATGAACAGCCGAATGATGTTGCGTACTTCCAGTTGTATTTGCTCCCTTTTATGGCAATTTTTTGGGTGTTGTTGAAGAAACCCGGACCGATGTAAATGGACAATATTGCTGCCGTAGGAAGCATGTGATGCACCTTAAAAGTTAGTGAAGTCGGATACAGCGTATCGACTGTATTATTTCGAATATACCAGACTGTAGAATCACTGCAGGTAACTGGTTGTTTGGTTAAAGTCTGCGTGTAAGCCACCGTCGCGCCGAAGAATAAATTCAACCTGCGTAAAATCAAACACCTCATTAGCACAAAAATACTCATATTTTTTACGTATTTTCGAAAAATGCGAAGAGAAGCCAAAAAATTCCTTGAAAAATACCTAAACAACGTATCTCCCACCGGTTTTGAGAGTTCCGGACAAAAGATTTGGCTGGATTATATCAAATCCGAAATTGATGAAACCATTGTGGATACATATGGAACTGCCGTCGGGGTAATTAATCCTGGACAACCTTACAAGGTGGTTATTGAGGCCCATGCCGATGAAATTTCATGGTTTGTAAACTACATTACCGATGAGGGGTACATTTACGTTATCAGAAACGGCGGCAGTGATTTTCAGATTGCCCCC
>VGGQ01000066.1 GCA_016868535.1 Bacteroidota bacterium
TGTAATTAACACCGCTGTCGCACACAATGGTGTCGGTCTGTTTTGGTGAATTCCCGCCAATCCCGTCAGGGTCACTCCAAACAAATGTTTTGGCTGATCCGCCTGCGGCAGGCTTAAGTGTCAACATCACCTTAGTGATGAGTTCGCTTTCGTCTTGCTTGCGGCAGGATGAAAGATTCAAAAGGGCGGCTGTTGTAGCTGCCATTGCGATAATGAAATTTGTTTTTTTCATGGTTTTTGTATATTGGTTAAAGGTGTTTTTTGTGGTGATGATGCAGAGGTTTGATAATAACAATGCGAACGTTGCGTCCGGGCATATCCATAAAGTATCGGAAACGATCCATATAACTGCGGTAGTTTTGGTTCAGCAGGTTATTCCCTTCCAGGATCCATTGCCAGCCATTTTGTTGTTCGTGCGAGGATTTTATTTTTATGTGCCATAAATGATATGCAGGAGGTGGTGGAAGAAAATCACTGCCGGTTGTGTACGAATGCTGTCGGGCTACAAATTCATGCTGCAGATGAAATAGCAGTCTTTGGCGTTTCCAGGTAAGTATATTCTGGCTCCGGAACGGGGGAACAAATGCGGGATACCGCTCTGTTTTAGTATACCGGGCGTGAACATATTGTATACCAACCCGGATATTCAGGTTGTTTGCAAGCGAAAGTTTTGTTTGAGCATCCACACCGGTGAAGATGGCATTGCCCTGCAGGTATTCAAAACCGGGGAAGGCTCCGCGAACGGTCAGCATGGGTTCCTTCATGGGAGTGAGATTTATAAATCCGGGCAAGTAATTGAAGAATGGTGACAGATAGGCTGTTATCCGCCTGTTGTGGTCGTATTCCCATTCCAGTTCGGCGCGGTAGCTTTTTTCTGTTTCCAGGTTGCTGTTTCCCTTTTCAAAAGAGGCCGCACCATGGTGCACACCTGATGAATAAAGTTCATTGACCCAGGGGGCACGCCACATGCGCGATATATGCCATTGAAGCAAATGGTTTTCTGTTTGAATCAAACCGGTGTAGGCTGCACTGTAATTGATAAAAAACCTGGACTGCTGTTGCCAGGCACCATTGATCCGCTCTCTTGCCGAAATGTATTTTTCATCCAGGCGCAGGCTGAAGGTATGCGCAATACGCTTGCTATGTTTGTGCAGGATTCCATAGTTTCCATGGCTCCATCCCTGAAAATCAGGCAAAAAATAATATCCGCCGTATCGATGCAAATGGCCGGTTGCCTGATTGCCCCATTCCCACTGGGTTGCGGCATTGGTTTTAATAATTCGTCTGTAAATAACCGAAGGTGTAATTAAAATCAAATCCAGCTGTGGAAAATGGTTGGCGCTGTTGCGGTGGAAATCAAATTCTCTTCGCTGGTCATATTGCATGGCATAATGCCACTCTTCCCGGCCTTTTTCGGTTTTGCATGTCGTTGAGCCTTGAAAGGTGGCATGCGCAGCAACCTGCCTGGGCTGTTCAATCCGGAAAGCAAAACGATTGTTTGTTATTGGCTCACTGCGGTTTATGGCATTAAGCAAATCATCCACGCTTCCGATGCGGGTCCCGCGGAATATACCGCTTTCAAACCGGTAAAATTCTCCATCCCAGCGGGTTTCTTTGCCATTGTGGGTTTGCGCGTAACCGCTGGAAAGAGACAACTCAGACAAGGGAGTATTTTCCAGCCACACATCCGGTGTGCGGTAGTTTCCGGATATCCTTAATGCAGCATTGCCATATACAATGGGTGCTGCACTGTCTGCCTTCTGGATGAAACGGGCGGAATAGCCGGTCTGGTGACCATTGCTGTTGTAGGAAAAGGCCTGTTCAAGGTTTTGCTCTCCTTCATGGGCTGCGGAATGTCTTTGCAATCGCAGCGCTCCGCCAATGCCATCATGCCCGAATTTGAGCAAAGAAGCGTCTTTCAACCATTCTATCTCGTCGAATCCCCTTGCATCGGCCTCCGGGTTATGGTCATTTCCCCACGACTGACCCTCCAGCCTGAATTGCTGGCTGATAATAGGGAAGCGCAGGCCGTAAAGCCCATGTGCCATGGGTTTGCTCTGATTGCGGCCGCTCTGCAGGGTTTGAATGCCGGGTAATGTTGCACTGATATTGCTGAGATCGCGGTCGTTTTGTTCTAAGATGCCTTGACTGTTAAGCGTCATAGCACCTGACCTTTCTTTTCTGACGTGAATGGTAATAGTGTCTGTCCACTCCGCAATTGTTGTTAGAAAAACTAAGATTTGTGTATCGCCCCGTAAAATAAGATCTACGTGCAGGTGCTGAAAACCGTGTTTGTCAATTTCAATCAGAACCGGTCCGTTGCAAACACCGGCAAGTATAAAACGGCCTCCCGCGTCGGATGTTGCATGCAAATGTCCAGCCTCTATGAATACTTCAGCCATTGGCACAGGGAGGGTGTTGTGGACATTCAGAATTTGCCCCCGAACCACTGCATTGCATCTTTTTTGAGCCGTAAGCGGCCCAAAAGCAAGCAGGATAATAAATCCCAGCGTGATATGTTTCATGTTTTACCTGTATTGATACTTTTCGCAGGCGAAGTATCAGCGCCCTGTTTACGAATTAACAGGGCAGTACAGGCGGGGCCTTGTTTTGAATCAGACCAATTACAATAAAGGGGACTGACGCAATTAAATCAGAATAAAAAACGTAGTTATAACTGCCTAAACAGTTGATTTCAGGGGCGGTGTTATCATCACTAAGCAAGGCAGGCTGGTTACAAATGTCACAATCTTCCTCCATGGTGGAACCTGCATGACTGAATGTGCTGAATTCATTACCATGGCAATCGTGCAGCCATGACCTGGGGGTTTGCACAATGAGTGTACAAAAGATGAAAAGAAATGCGATATGTCTGCGCAATGTTCTCATTAGGCAATGGCCTGCAGCATATTGGTCATTTCCCGGATTTCATCCCGGTTGTAGGTGTTTTCAGATTTGATAGCCAGTGAAATCAGGTAGGTAAAATTTTCTTCGGTGCTTTCACCATCTTCCAGATAGTTTAGATCGAAGCCTTCATTGGCTTCCAGGTGTTGCCAGCAAAGACGCAACGCGCGGGTAAGCAAGGGGTCTTCCTCTTTCAGGGCATGTTCTCTGGCTCGCTGCAACAAAGGGATGAGTTTATCCGGCTGGATCCCGTTTTTTTCTACCTGTTTCTGAATTTTTTCAAGGATTGTATTGGCTTCCGCGGTGCGCATATCTTTTTGTTGATTGAAGTGCAAATATAATTAAAATATGTTAATGTTAGTCTTTCTTCGGACGCAGACTCATTTTAAGGTTGTATTTTCTGCTTACCAGCCAAACGCCCATGATAATCATAAGTGCGTACATGGTTTTTTCGGCTGTCAGTTCATCCCTTCCCAGCAAAACGGCAATGAGCGTGGCCAGCAGGGGCTGCAGATAGATGTAAATGCCAACCATCGATCCCGAGGCGTGTTTGATGCCATATGTATTCAGAAGATACACCAAAAAACTGGTGAAGAACAATACATAACTAATTTTCAGCCAGATATCGCCTGGGATGAATGTGAATGCAGTGTGCCAGAGCGGTATGGCACCGAGCGGAGCGATGTAAATCAGCCCCATGCCAAACATTACCTTGTTTACCGTGATGGCATGGTACTTATTGGCAAGTTTTTTCGCCAGAACCAGATAAACGGCATAAAACAGCGCATTTACAGAAACCCAGATATCGCCTTCCAGTGTTTCAGTGCTGAATTGAGTTCCTTTGCCCCGCATGAGAAGAAATGCACCCAGCGCACCAATACTGATTCCGGCGGTCATGGTTGCAGAAGGACGTTTTTTTTGAACCCAATGTTCAATGATGGCCACAAACAGTGGAGTAACGAGCATTAAAACGGCGCCATTGATGGGTTTGGTCATGCTCAGGCCTTTAAAAAACATAAACATGTTTGCAGCTGTGCCAAAAAAAGCGCAAACGGCAAATCGTTTCCAGTCATTGCGCCAGTCTATGGCTTTATCAGTAATAAATAGGGAGCAGAGGCTAAACAGGGTGAATGCGGTGAGAATGCGCAACCACACAAATCCTTCGGCACTGATGTAGGCGGGCATGATTTCGCCGGCCCAGGAAAATAATATGGCATATAACAGCGAAACGAGCAACAAGGCGCTGTGAACTTTCAAGACCAACCCCGCTTTCTCTTGATGTTTTCGTACGCCTTCTGCACCGATAAAAACTTTTCTTCGGCAGCCTTTTTCTCGCTGTCAGTCAGTCCCAGCAGCCGGTCGGGGTGAAAACGCATGGCCATTTTCCGGTAGGCTTTTTTTACTTCATCTTCGCCGGCATCGGTTGCCACATCCAGAATTTTATAGTCAGAATCAGGTGAGGTAACAAACATAGCCCTCAGCGATAGGAAGTCGGGAGTGGTAATGCCCATTTGTGTGGCAATTTGCTGCAGCAGCTGAAGTTCGGATGGGTTTATATCAGAATCGGCTCTGGATATGCGAAATAAAATGTGCAACAATTCCAGACGCTGGCTGTAGGCCATCTCGCTGCGTATTTGGCGGCATACAAATCCCACTTCCTGTTTTTCCTTCAGCATCTCGCGCAAAATCAGCAGGAGATGGGCCGCCCGCTGTTCTCCGTAGGTTCTGATCAGCATGCGTTTCACCAGGTCTAGTTCGCTTCGCATCGCCGATCCGTCCGCATTCATCACAGCGGCAATCAAAATCAGCAGATGGCGTGCAAAATCCGTCGGTGGTGATTCTCTGTAACCGGCCCCGTTATCCTGCCGGGCACTTTCGCTTCCGGCATATTCAATGTACATGCCGATTAAAAAACCAACTACAGCCCCGACAGGTCCCCCTGAAATCAGACCTATGACAGCTCCAATGATGGCGATAGAAATTTTCAAGTTTGCCTAGTTTGTTATTGTCCGGGAGCTATGTCATTCAAGGTTTTCATGCGGCTGTTCATAATGGCGCCCTGTATAACCCAAAGCTCTTTTTTCCCCGCCACCTGCACCCAGTAAGTGTCGGTTTCAAAATTGGGTACACTGCCATCCCGCCTGTCGGGGGCATAGGTTTCTGTTCCTGTTTTCATACGGAACATGCGTATTCCGTGCTTTTTGCCGTTCACATCCGTTATTTCAATTGAGAAGAAATGTCCATTCCGAATTACGCTGTCGCGCAACGCAAGTTTGCGATTAATGCCGGCGGTTTCACCGTACTCGCGGGCAATGTTCTGAAATCTTTCCAAAAAGGCCAGTAATTTGGTGCTGTTCGCGTTTCTTACAGCGTTTCCACTTACCTTTCTCAATACAAGAGCATTGTTTTCTCGGCTGATACTGAAACCTTTGTCGGGCGACTCCTGCCAAACAAGTTCTACTTTTTGTATTTGCTCTGCCGGGACGTCTAGAATAACAGGGGAGCGCCAAGCGTCAAAATCTAGGTTAAAATATGGTGTCAGGTATCCTTTAAAACCGGCAATTTCCACAATGCAAGGTCGTTCCATATCCGGATGATACATATATGTAGCTTCCTGATTGGGAGTAGGGTTGCCTGCATAAAATGTCTTTACCTCAGCATTGCCATCGTAGAAAATGGCCTTTACCCCGTTCAACGCGATTTCACGTGTCACAGGCTCTTTTTCTGCATCGGATACCGGCGATTTAATCTGAGCTTTTTTCAAAACCCAGTACAAAAGTTCACGTATACTGAGGGTGTCGGCGGGTTCTGTATATTTGTCGTTTTTAACGAACCATTTTTTGTCTTCCCGGTATAGTATAATGTAGTTGAGTTTTTTATTGTTGGGCGAAAGCAGGATTTTGTCAATCTTCTCCGGACTTTCAATACAAAAGGCCCGGGTATCTGTTGCATCGGTTTTGTTGATGTTTTTCTTAAACAGAATAAACACAAGGATGAGTAAGGCTATTGAAGCAACAAGAATAACTATGCGTTTCATTGAAACTGCAAAGTTAGGTATGAATTTGGAAGTGGGGGGATGGGGCAAAAAAAGTTGACAGGGGAATGGGAAAAAGGGGCTAATAAAAAAAGTGCGGATAAGGTTTTGAGAATTCAAAAAAAGGACTATTTTTGCAGTCCTTTTTACGGTCCATGCCTATGGAGCCGCGTTCTTTAACATGCCACCTTAGCTCAGCTGGTAGAGCAACTGACTTGTAATCAGTAGGCCGTTGGTTCGATCCCGACAGGTGGCTCAAAGCATTTGCTGGCCTAACTCAGGGGAAATACCAGAGTGGCCAAATGGGGCAGACTGTAAATCTGCTGTCTTACGACTTCGGAGGTTCGAATCCTTCTTTCCCCACTAAACATCAGCAGATGCTATGCGGGAGTAGCTCAGTTGGTAGAGCGACAGCCTTCCAAGCTGTAGGTCGCGGGTTCGAGCCTCGTCTCCCGCTCCGGTTGAAGCAAGCCGGGGCACTGATTTGCTTCAAAACGGGATTCTCCGGAATTCCAGGTTCCGCAAGGTACCAAAAGCCGATGTAGCTCAGAGGTAGAGCACTTCCTTGGTAAGGAAGAGGTCATGGGTTCAAATCCCATCATTGGCTCCAGAAACAGACAAACTAAAACAAAAAAATATGGCAAAAGAAACATTTGACCGTTCCAAACCTCACGTAAACATTGGTACCATCGGTCACGTCGATCATGGTAAGACTACTCTTACCGCTGCAATCACTACCGTACTGGCTGTTGCTGGTCTTTCTGAAAAGAGATCTTTCGATTCTATCGACTCAGCTCCTGAAGAAAAAGAACGAGGTATCACCATCAACACGGCTCACGTGGAATACCAGACCGGTAACCGCCACTACGCACACGTT
Organism: Bacteroidota bacterium; assembly: GCA_016868535.1. Classification (GTDB taxonomy): domain Bacteria; phylum Bacteroidota; class Bacteroidia; order NS11-12g; family UBA955; genus RGEC01. The sequence goes on from VGGQ01000066.1 coordinate 6,816, forward strand.
GACTGTCCGGGTCATGCTGACTATGTGAAAAACATGGTAACAGGTGCCGCCCAGATGGATGGCGCTATACTCGTAGTAGCCTCTACCGATGGCCCTATGCCCCAAACCCGCGAGCACATCCTGCTTGCCCGTCAGGTAGGTGTACCCCGTTTGGTGGTTTTCATGAACAAAGTAGACGTGGTGGACGACGAAGAACTGCTTGACTTGGTTGAGCTGGAAATTCGCGACCTGCTAAAATTCTATGAGTTCGATTCTGAGAACACCCCCATCATCCGTGGTTCTGCACTGGGTGGATTGAATGGTGATGCCAAGTGGGTTGATGCCATCCACCAGCTGATGGATGCCGTTGACAACTGGATTCCCATTCCTCCCCGTCTGGTTGACCAACCTTTCCTGATGCCCGTGGAAGACGTGTTCTCAATCACCGGTCGTGGTACTGTTGCCACCGGTCGTATCGAGCGTGGTGTAATCAAAGTTGGTGAGTCAGTAGATATCATAGGTTTCGGCGCTAACCTTTCTTCTACCTGCACAGGTGTGGAAATGTTCCGTAAACTGTTGGATCGCGGTGAAGCCGGTGATAATGCAGGTATCCTGCTGCGTGGTATCGAAAAAACCGATATCCGTCGTGGTATGGTTATTTGTGCTCCTAAATCCGTATCTCCCCACATGAAGTTTAAAGCTGAGGTTTATGTATTGAGCAAAGAAGAAGGTGGTCGTCACACTCCTTTCTTCAATAAATACCGTCCTCAGTTCTATTTCCGTACTACAGATGTTACAGGTGAAATCATGCTACCCGCAGGTACTGAAATGGTAATGCCCGGCGACAACATTTCCATCACTGTTGAGCTGATTCAGCCCATCGCTATGGAAAAAGGTCTCCGCTTCGCGATTCGTGAAGGTGGCCGTACCGTAGGTGCCGGGCAGGTAACTGAAATCATCGCATAATTTTGGACCAAAAGAAGGCAGTTCGCCGCCTTCTTGATACGGGCATAGTTCAATGGTAGAATAGAGGTCTCCAAAACCTTTGATCTGGGTTCGAATCCTGGTGCCCGTGCTAATAGAAGCGCAATGTTTGAAAGAATAGGCAATTACTTCCGCGAAACCCGCGACGAACTCCTGAACAAGGTGTCGTGGCCCTCGTGGAACGAACTCACGGAAAGTACCTGGATTGTTCTCATAGCATCCATACTTTTTGCCTTGGTTATTTGGATTATGGACCAGGGACTGGGCTTTGTAATTACCAATTTTTACGAACTATTCTGACTATGACAACTGTTGAAGAAAAACATAAGTGGTATGTTGTGCGTGCCATCACCGGACAGGAAAAGAAGGTGAAGCATAACATTGAAGTGGAGCTCGAGAGAGCCCGCAAGCAGTCTTTTGTGCCCGACATTTTGATTCCTACCGAAAAAGTTTACCAGATTAAAAATGGCAAAAAAATCGCCAAGGAACGCAATGCCTTTCCCGGATACATACTCGTAAACGCTGATTTTTCTGATCCGGAAGTTATTCCTCTAATTAAATCTGTTTCCGGTGTAGTTGGCTTTTTGGGGAGCAAAGACACTCCCGTGGCACTTAGATCTGCCGAACTTGGCAGAATACTGGGTACAGCCGATGAACTCAGTGAAACCGATGCAGCACCTGAAGAACACTATATGGTGGGAGAGGCAGTGAAAGTTATTGATGGCCCGTTCAATGACTTTGATGGTGTAATAGAAGAAATCAACGACGAAAAGAAAAAGCTGAAGGTGATGGTGAAAATCTTTGGACGCCGCACTCCGCTTGAACTAAATTATAACCAAGTACAGAAATTGTAACAGCAATGGCAAAACAAATATCAGGCTTCGTAAAACTCCAGGTTAAAGGAGGACAGGCAAACCCTGCGCCCCCCATTGGTCCCGCACTCGGTTCCAAAGGTGTTAACATCATGGATTTTTGCAAGCAATTCAATGCGCGCACTCAAGACAAAATGGGCAAGGTATTGCCTGTAATAATTACCGTTTACTCCGATAAATCCTTTGATTTTATTATCAAAACCCCTCCGGTTGCAATTCAGTTGCTCGAAGCTTCCAAATTGCAGAAAGGCTCTGCAGAGCCCAACCGCAAGAAAGTGGGTTCCGTTAACTGGGATCAGGTAAAAACCATCGCTACAGAGAAAATGCCCGATCTCAACTGTTTTACTGTTGAGTCTGCCATGAAACTCGTAGCAGGAACGGCAAGAAGCATGGGAATCACCATCTTGGGTGATGTACCCTTTTAAAATTTTTAAAGAATCAAGAAAGTGAAAGTTGGTAAAAAAAGAAAAGAAGCGCTCAGCAAATATGACAACACCAAGTCGTATACGCTGAAAGAGGCTTGCGAAATCGTTAAAAACATTACAACCACCAAATTTGATGCGTCTGTAGATATTGACGTCCGTCTGGGCGTTGATCCTCGTCAGGCCAATCAAATGGTACGTGGTGTAGCCAGCCTGCCGCATGGTCTTGGCAAAACCGTTCGTGTATTGGTTCTCTGTACGCCCGACAAGGAACAGGAAGCCAAAGACGCCGGTGCCGACCACGTAGGTCTGGATGACTACATCGAAAAGATTGCCGGTGGCTGGACTGATATTGATATCATTGTTGCGCTGCCAGCAGTCATGGCCAAACTGGGTCGTCTGGGTAAAGTGCTGGGTCCAAGGAACCTGATGCCAAACCCCAAGAGCGGCACTGTTACTGCAGAAGTGGGCAAAGCAGTTACCGAAGTTAAGGCTGGTAAAATTGACTTTAAAGTTGACAAAGCCGGCATCATTCACACTTCTGTGGGTAAGGTTTCCTTTGATGCCGATAAACTGAGTGAAAATGCACTGGAACTGGTTCAGGTTCTCAATAAACTGAAACCCTCTGCCGCAAAAGGTACTTACCTTAAGAGTATTACCATGAGCAGCACCATGAGCCCCGGTGTGAGTATTGATGTTAAATCCATTCCCGAAATCTGATTATGAACAAAGAACAAAAACAAGCTGTTGTTGCCGAACTTACGGAAACCTTTAAAAATAATGATGTGGTATACCTGGCCGACACTACTGGTCTGAGCGCCAATGCAACCAATGCTTTTCGCCGTGCGTTATTCAACAGCGGTGTAAGCATGCGCATGGCTAAAAACACACTGATTAACATCGCTATGGTCAATAGCGGTAAAGATTTTGGCGATTTGAAAAATACTCTTGCAGGCTCCACATGCGTGATGGTTTCTGAGCAAATGAAAGCCCCTGCTATTGCTATAAAATCTTTCTGTGACAAAGGCGACCTTTCTATATTGAAAGGAGCCTGGATTGACAGCAGTGTTTTCCTCGGAAACGGAGCGTTAAAAGAAATTATCAAACTCAAATCCAAAAATGAACTTATCGGTGAAATTATCGGTCTGTTGCAATCTCCTGCACGTAACGTTATCAGCGCTCTGCAGGGCAATGCCGGTCAGAAAATCGCTGGTCTGGTTAAGGCAGTAGCCGATTCAAAAGCATAATTGACAAAATTTAAAACAACTCAAAAAACAATAAAACAATGGTAGATCTGAAAGAATTCGCGAATCAGTTGGTAAATCTCACTGTAAAAGAGGTAAATGAACTTGCT
>VGGQ01000067.1 GCA_016868535.1 Bacteroidota bacterium
TCTTGCATGCAGTGCCAGTGAATTTGGGGTTTGGTTGGCATCACGGGTGCCGACAAAGATAATGGCATTATCTTTTGCATTTTATGCAAACACCAAACGATATTTTTACGGAAAATCGCAAATCGCGTGCAGCGAATCATCGATAGTTGCAAAAAGCAGCCTGCGCAAATACAGCACCGCTATATGAGTTGCACTATTTGCGAGGGCATTCTGTTTCACATGACGAAAATCCTAATGAGCATGCCTTTACATGTATTTATATTCGTTTAAAAGCGCAGCCCTGTTATGCCCAACTACACCGCCCTGCTCATCCCTGTTTTTCTGCTCATGGTGGCACTGGAATGGCGTTTTAGCATCAAACAAAAAGACAACCGCTACCAGACAGGCAATACGGTCATTAACATGGCTATTGGTGCTTTCGATCAGTTTGGGTCTCTGTTTTATTTCGGCGCGCTATATGTTTGCCTGCAGTTTTCCTACAGTCATTTCCGGTTATTTACCTTATCCCTGAATTGGCAGCAGTGGGTCTATGCCTTTTTCGCTGTTGATTTTCTTTCGTACTGGTACCATCGTTTTTCGCACCGTATCAATATTCTGTGGGCCGGGCACATCACCCACCATTCCTCCGAATTATTCAATTTCTCCAACGGTTTCCGCGGCTCGCCGTTTCAGGGTATTAATCGCATTGCATTCTGGATGCTCTTACCCGTATTTGGTTTCGATCCCTTGTTGCTGGTAATTTCACTGAAAGTATCCGGTCTGTGGGATTTTTTGGTGCATACCACCTATATCCCCAAGCTGGGGTGGCTGGAAAATATATTGGTTACGCCCTCGCACCATCGCGTACACCACGGTAAAAATGATATTTACATTGATAAAAATTACGGATCTGCACTGATAATCTGGGATAAAATATTTGGCACATTTCAGGAAGAAACCGAAGCGGTGCAATACGGTGTTAAAGCCAATTATTCCGACAATAACCCTGTAAATGCTATCACCTATTACTATCGTTATTTATGGAAGGGAATAAAAAACACATCCGGTATTATCAATAAAATTAAATTATTACTCATGCCTCCTGAATGGAAACCTAGGGAGCAGGACGACTTTTCTCCGCGTGCATTCTGGCAGCCCGGTGTTTCGCAGTCATTACAGCGGTATTATGCAACCTGGCAGCTGGTATGCTGTGTCCCCGGATTTATTGCAATTTTATTTTATAAAGATTTTTTACCACCGGTGGCATTGTGGTATTGCATGGCATTGTGCATTACATCCATCACCCAGACGGCCCTGATTTTTAAAAACAATACGTATCGGCATTTCAACGGCTGGGAAACTCTGCGGCTCCTATTATTTATGGTGTTTTTACCCTGGTCTGCCATGAATGATATGGAGGTTATGTATTTGCTGATATTGTATTTTGTCTTGTCAATTTCATATCAGCTTTTTAAAGAAAACACTCTTGAAAAATACATCTCAAAAAAATACATACACCATGAAAAGACATAAACTTTACCTTACTTCAATTCTTCTGATTGCCATTCTGTTTTCGGCCTGCAGCATAAAGAGAACCTATCCCTACGACCGCTTTGGTGGCGGAATCAGTGGTAATAAGCCCACTCATTCAACAGAAAAAACCATAGAAGAACGACCTGCGGCTGAAGCAAAAACAGCACGGATAATTGAAAATAAAATACCTGATACTAAAATGCAATTGTCTGAAAAACCTGCCAATAAGTGCATTTTACTGAAATATTGCAATCAGGCACACTTTTTGATTTTAATGCCGTGACTAACTATGGCAACCAACCGCACATTCACCATGATTAAACCCGACGCCGTTGCCAACGGACATGCGGGTAAAATTATCGATCACATCACACAGGCTGGTTTCAAAATCGTAGCCCTGAAGTATACACGCCTCAGCACCGAAATGGCAGGTAATTTCTACGGAATTCACCGTGAGCGTCCTTTCTTTAGAGAACTGGTAAGCTTTATTACCAGTGGACCTATTTACGCTGCAATCCTTGAAAAGGACAACGCCGTGGAAGATTTTCGCAAACTCATCGGTGCTACCGACCCCCAAAAGGCTGAGGCCGGAACCATCCGTAACCTCTACGCCAAAAGCATTGATGCCAATGCCATCCACGGCAGCGACAGCGATGAAAATGCAGAAATCGAAGGCAACTTCTTTTTCTCGCAGTTCGAGCGTTTCTAAAAATCCTTAATAACCATTCAGAAATGCCCGCTAACTTTGGTGGGCATTATTTTAGGAACGCATCTTCTAAAAATCCCCGCAATGGCGGACTTGATGTGGCCTACCTCGAGGGCCCACACGGACGCTTTTACGAGCTCGGTTTTTTGTTCCGTGTGTTTGTGGAATTTCTGAAAGCCTACCGCCGCCTGCACTTTATTGGTCCGTGTGTCACCGTTTTTGGCTCGGCTCGCTTTAACGAGGACCATGAATATTACCAATTAGCCCAAGAAACATCGGCCAGAATCGGTCAGCTGGGCTTCGGTATCATGACCGGAGGAGGTCCAGGCATCATGGAGGCGGCCAACCGAGGCGCAAAGGAAACCGGGGCATACAGCATTGGTGTCAATATTAAGTTGCCTTTCGAGCAAAAACCCAATCCCTATCTGGATCGCTGGGTGGAAATCCGCTACTTTTTTGTGCGCAAAGTAATGCTGTTTAAATATTCCTTTGGCTTTGTGATATTGCCAGGTGGTTTTGGTACCATCGATGAAATGTATGAAGCGCGTACACTCATTCAAACCAAAAAGATGCCATGGTTTCCACTGGTGCTCATGGGCAAGGAATACTGGCAAAACAATCTTGACCAGATTGCATTGATGCACAAAATGAAAACCATCTCACCTGAAGATGATGATATGCTCTGTATTACGGATGACCCCGAAGAGGCCGTGCGCTTTATTGAAGAAAAAGTGAGACCCTTCGCAACACGCCGCCGCAGGTACAAACCGCTGTGGTGGCTGGGCGAAAAATGATTTGGAATCCCTCCGGGATAGTGAGTGTGCCCAGTGGTCCGCGGCAGGAGGTGATTCGCCAACTTTCTAAAAGTTGTCAAATCCGAGTGCAATCGGCACCCAAACATTGTAGGTTCGGCATATCGCTACCAGCGCCTCACAATATTAAAGCCCAGTCTCAAATCACCTTTGCGAAAACTACCGTTATCCCCGGTCATATAGCGAAATTCATTGAGCGCATTGGCATTGCTGCACGTGAGCTGAAAAACGTGTCCAGCCGTCCAGAACTCCAGGCCCACGCCTGCGGCGGGTTTGTTGTTTTGTGATATACGCTTATTGAAAACCTGCACAAATTCGCCGGTGACATGAATACGGTCATTGATGCGGTAACGTGCGTTACCAACCAGCAAAGGAACATCGTTGGCATCGGCAGTGGTTTCTACAAGGTTTCGGTGCACCAGTGTAGGAGCCATCTGCAGCGTAAACATGTGTCGACCCAAAACAAAATTGCGGCTTATCAACAACTGATGCGTATAACTCATTCTGTGCGTATTGTAATAAGGATTGAGGCCCGTGGTATTCTTTTCAAACAAATAAGCCATATCGCTGAGCCAGGTTACGGCAGCTTTATATTGATTTGAGCCATCCGGTTTTACAATACCCCATTTTATATAGGCATTGCTTGTTTTACCCATCCCACTGCGGCCTGCACCTAACGTAATATTGTGATTTAGGCCGTAATCCAAACCAATTCTGATGTTGCTTTGGTCCAAACCCCACGCACCTTGATATCCGGAACTCAGCAATCCAAAACGGTGCTGTATGCAAAATTCCAATTGCTTTTTATCGAGAGTCAGTGTTCCGTGTCCGTTAATAATACGAAAACTGGTATGAATGGTTCTGCGCAGAATTAAAATATCATGCGTGATATTGTCTTCCTTAGGGGCAACAGCCTCATATTTTACAATGCTATCGGTTTGTGAAAAAATATTGGTTGAAAAACCAATTAGCAGAACGATATAATTAATTATTCGGCGCACCTTTATCAATCCATGATTTTAGTTTAGACAAATTACAATTGCTCCATTTGGGGCCATTGGGCGGCATCTGTTTGCTGCCGGTGTAGGGTGCTATCCAGGTTAAGACTCCATAAAGCTGACCACTTTTGGCATAGGCCAGAATTTCCCCATGGGTAGACAATGCCACACCTGCTGTGGGCGATTGCGTATTGTGACAACCTATACACTGCGCATCAATCTGTGGCTTGATGTCTTTGGCAAAACTTACATTTACCGTATCGCAGTCGGCCTGTCCCGGATATAAATCTTCCTTGTTATCGTAATAACAAGATGAGAAAATAACAGCAATAATTACAAGTTTTTTTAGCAACTTAATCATTGGGGGCACCGGCCTTAATCCATTTTTCAAATTGTTTTATCTGGCAAACGCTGAGTCTGTTACCCCCTTTGGGCATCCAGTTGGTAGGGTGGGTTAAGCTATTCATTAAGGTGCCGTTCTTAGCCACAAAGGCAACCCCGGTGTGGGAAGAAAGTTCCACTGAACCGGAAGCATTGGGGTAAGTGTGACAACCCGCACAATACCTGTCAATCATAGGTTGAATATGGGTGGAAAATTTAAATTGTGTACTATCGCAATCTGTCAGCACAATCACGTTCTCGTGTTTGCAGCCCTGGGTCTGCATCAGCGACAATATTGCCAGCAGTACCAGAGAAATTTTCGTAAAACGCATGTTTGACAATACTACAAAGTAACAACTTTACTCCCAATTTGCTGTGCAATTAATCGTAATTTTGTGGTCATGCTACAAAAAGGTCCTATTTCTCAGTTTGTAGAAAAACACTATTTGCACTTCAATGCGGCCGCTTTGGTGGATGCCGCCAAAGGATATGAAACCCACCTTACCGAAGGCGGAAAAATGATGGTAACCCTGGCCGGTGCAATGAGTACGGCCGAGCTGGGCAAAAGCCTGGCCGAAATGATACGTCAGGGGAAAATTGACATTATCAGCTGCACCGGTGCCAACCTCGAGGAAGATATTATGAATCTGGTGGCGCATAGCCACTACAAGCGCGTGCCGCATTACCGCGACTTGAGTCCGCAGGATGAATGGGATTTGCTTGAAAACCACTACAACCGTGTTACCGATACCTGCATTCCTGAACAAGAGGCTTTCCGCAGACTGCAAAAGCATATTCACCGCGTATGGAAAGATGCCAATGATAAGGGCGAACGTTATTTCCCGCATGAATACATGTACAAAATGCTGCTTTCGGGGGAACTGGAGCAGTATTACGAAATAGACCCCAAGAACAGTTGGATGCTGGCCGCCGCCGAAAAGAATCTGCCCATTGTGGTACCGGGTTGGGAGGACAGCACCATGGGTAACATTTTTGCCAGTTACGTTATCAAAAACGAGCTTAAGGCAAGCACCATGAAAAGTGGTATTGAATACATGGTTTGGCTGGCCGACTGGTACCGCAAGAGCAGCAGTGGCAAGGGGGTAGGATTTTTCCAGATTGGCGGCGGTATTGCCGGTGATTTCCCTATCTGCGTAGTTCCCATGATGTATCAGGATTTGGAATGGCATGATGTACCCTTCTGGAGCTATTTCTGCCAGATCAGCGACAGCACCACCAGCTACGGCAGCTACAGCGGTGCGGTGCCCAACGAAAAAATTACCTGGGGTAAACTGGATGTGAATACTCCAAAATTTATCGTGGAAAGCGATGCTACCATTGTGGCACCGCTGATTTTTGCCTGGGTGTTGGGTTGGTAAACATGAAAAATATCCTCATTTTAACCGCGTTAGTGCTTAGTGCGTTTGCAGTAAAGGCCCAGGATAAACACGCATACACCATGTTTAACGTAAAGGGGAAAAAGGCTAACTACGGCCAAATGCTGAAAGCCATGCAGGCCGCGGATGTAGTGCTGTTTGGCGAATACCACGACAATCCGATTGTGCACTGGTTGCAGTTTGAGAGCACCCGTGATGTGTTTGCACAACGCCCCAACATGGTGCTGGGAGCCGAAATGTTTGAAGCCGATGTACAAACGTTGGTAGACCACTATGTGTTTGACAGCCTGCCAGAAAAAGAGTTTCAAAAAACCGCCAGGCCCTGGCCAAACCATAAAACAGATTACAAACCCCTACTGGATTTTGCACGTGAAAAGCGAATTCCGTTTGTGGCTACCAACATTCCTCGCAAGTTTGCCAGTACCGTGTTCAAAGGTGGTTTTGAAGCCCTGGATACCCTTTCAGCACTACAAAAAAGTTGGATAGCCCCGCTGCCGCCCATGTATGACAGTACCTTGCCCTGCTACGCCGAAATCGGGAAAGCAGTAGGCATGCATGGTGGTCCCAATCTGCCCAAAGCGCAGGCCATCAAGGATGCCACCATGGCGCATTTTATAGTGAAGAACTACAAAGCAGGACAAATTTTCATTCACTACAACGGCGCCTATCACAGCAATAATTATCAAAGCATTTATTGGTATCTGAAAAAGCTGAATCCAGCCCTGAAAATTGTAATCATCAGCACGGCCATGCAACCGCAGTTAGAATCTCTGGAATCCGAAAACAAAGGCCTCGCGGATTTTATTATTATTACGCCGGAAGACATGACGAGAACACACTGATTTTAGTTTACAGTTAAAAGTTTACAGTGTATAGTTGAGATTGTTGTTTATACGGAACTGAATAACTCTTTGTAGTATCTTTAATGATAATTATTAAAAGCGACAAATAAACCGATTGACCATCCTGTAAGATTATCCTTTTATACCATTAAGCCGCAAGCTGAAAATACATTCTGCTACCTCACTTTATTCCTAAAATCCATCTTGTACCCCGCAGGTAACTTCGGCATAATCACCCAATTAGGGCTATTGAGTTCTGAGTTGCAGCCCCTGCATAATTCTGTTTCAATACTGTAAGTGTAGGTTTTGGCACTGTCATCAATGATCAATTTGCGGTGGAAGGCTACATTACATGCGTAAACCCTCAGTTTGTAGCCCATCAGCATATGTTTTGAAAAATCAATACTTTCAAGTTTCAGTGTGTCGCAATATTTCAGGTATTTCTGCTTGAAAGCTGTCCATTTGGTCGCATCGTCAATCACCACCTGACTGTCTAAACTGGTGTAGAGGAAGCAATCGCCAAACTCATACACTTTTACAATGTCACCCGATTGGGTATTGGCTAGGTTTCTGCATTCACGGTTGCAATTGTTAAGAAAGACAGCAATAGACACTAAAATAACAAATCCAATTAAACGCATGAAGCACAAAGATAATTAACCCAAATCTATCAGGCACATTTTTTGTTAATGGCTTATTAAGCTGTTTTGGATTTATTATGAAAAAAAGAATCTCTGCAACAATCGTTTTCTCAGTGCTATTGCCATTTTTATGTGGCTTTGGCGGTGCCTGGCTGTTTGTAAAGCAAACCAGGAAAAATGACTATTCCCAAATTCAATATCCTATTAGTGCATACAGAAATGTCAATTTGTCAGAATTGCCCAACGGTTTTGTTAAAGCATCTGCCATCAGTACCCCCTCGGTGGTGTTTATCAAAACGCAGAGCACTGTGCAGATGCAAAGCCCGTTTGGCTGGTTCTGGGACTTTGATCCCTTTGGCAGCCGTGGAGAGGCCACTTCCACCGGCAGCGGCGTGATAGTGAGCAAGGACGGCTACATTGTAACCAATAATCATGTGATTGCCAATGCCAACAAGATTACAGTGGTGCTGAACAAGCAAAAGCAGGAATTTACCGCTAAAGTGGTAGGCACAGAGCCCGGCGCTGATCTGGCTTTACTGAAAATTGAAGCCGATAACCTTCCGGCTATTGTGATGGCCAACAGCGATGATGTACAGGTGGGCGACTGGGTATTGGCCGTGGGAAATCCGTTTAACCTAACCAGCACGGTTACGGCAGGTATTGTAAGCGCCAAGGGCCGCAACATAAACATTGTGCAGAATCAGTTTCCGATAGAGAGCTTTATTCAAACAGATGCAGCTATCAATCCCGGGAACTCCGGAGGCGCACTGGTAAACACAAATGGTCAATTGGTGGGCATTAATACCGCCATTCAAAGCAATACAGGCAGTTATACAGGCTACGGATTTGCCATTCCAGTAAACATTGTAAAAAAAATTGTGAAGGATCTGGTGGAGTTTGGTGTGGTGAAACGCGCCCTGCCGGGTATGGATATTGTTGACCTGACATCAGCCAAATCAGTGGCTGCGAAACTGACACAGGAAGCTGTGGGAGTGGGTGAGGTGCTGGAAGATGGTCCTGCCTGGAAAGCAGGCATCCGCAAAGGAGATATTATCCTGTCGGTAAATGGCTACGCTACTACTTCTAAAGCCTTGTATGATGAATATTTGTCGTATCTGCGCCCGGGCGACGAGGCCCGCCTGGCGCTCTGGAAAAACGGTGAGGAGAAAAATGTGACGCTGAAGCTCATCAGCAAGGAAGATAACCGTGCATTGTCTATGAAAGGTGCGGTAAATAGCAAGATGCTTGGGGCAGATTTTCAGCCGCTTAGTGCCTCCGATTTGAGTAAATACAGGATTTCTTCAGGAATACGGTTGTTGAACGTTACCCAGGGCAGTTATATTGCCCGCATGGGGCTTGTGGAAGGGTTTATCATTCTTCAATTCAATGGACGCAACTACACCGAGGCGGAAGAGCTTATCAGTGCCATGGAAACCACCACAGGCCGCATCCACGTTGACGGTATGGACCGCAATGGGAACCGCAGCAGCTTCAGTTTTTACAGCAACTGACACGGATTGGATTACAGGATGTAACTTTGCAACATGCCATTACCAAGCATCCCAGGCCTGAAATACACCGATTCAGGCAACTTTTTCCTTGTGGCGGGTCCATGTGCCATCGAAGACCGTGACATGGCTTTGCAGATTGCCGAAATACTCGTTTCAATCTCTGATAGCTACCAGATACCGCTTGTTTTTAAAGGATCATACCGCAAAGCCAACCGCTCGCGTATTGATTCCTTCACAGGGATTGGTGACATAACTGCGCTTGAAATTCTGGCAGAAGTGGGCCGAACTTATGGTATCCCCACTATAACTGATATTCACGAATCGTACGAAGCCGAATTTGCCGCCACCTATGTGGATGTGCTGCAGATTCCAGCCTTTCTTTTCAGGCAAACCGAATTGCTGGTGGCTGCGGCCAAGACAGGGAAGTGCATTAATATAAAAAAAGGACAATTTGCTGCCGCAGGCGCAATGAAACACGCATTGCAGAAATGCATAGACAGTGGCAACAGCAATGTGGTTTTAACCGACCGCGGCAATTCATTCGGATATACCGATCTTGTTGTGGATTTCCGCAATATCCCCGAAATGGCCGCCATGGGTGTGCCGGTGGTCATGGATGTTACCCACAGCCTGCAACAGCCCAATCAGGATAGCGGCGTTACAGGTGGTAAGCCTCAATTAATTGAAACCATTGCCAAAGCAGCTATTGCTGTAGGCGCAGATGGTTTGTTTATTGAAACCCATCCCAATCCGACCGTTGCCAAAAGCGATGGTGCCAACATGCTGCCCCTGAATAAGCTTGAACCTTTGCTGCAGAAACTTATAAAAATACGCAGGGCTGTTGTCTAAACTGCCACAAAAAGAAAGGCCGCAGAAGCAGCCTTTCTTTTTGTAATATCATTGCGGTTTATTTTTTCTTCTTCACTTTGGTTTCCTTGGCAGGCTCTTCCTTGGGTTTGGTTTCCTTGGCAGACTCTTCCTTGGGCTTTTTGGGAGTTTTTTTGGGAAGCAGAACCAAATCAGTATCGGTTTTGTAGGACTCTGCCTTGAAAGGTTTGAAGAAGTTCTTACCGAGGGTGGGTTGCTCAACCTTGTCGGTAATGATGAACTGCACTTTTTCAACCACGTAGGAACCAATGGTGATTTTTGGGACCTCAAATTTGTTACTTGGCAGTTTTACGTCACCGGCTTTGATTTTTTCACCTTCCAGGAACATGCCTTTGTTTATGACTTTGGACTTCATCCACTGGGCAGCTACTTCAGCAGGAACAGCGGTGTATTTACCAATCAGATCGAAGGCAAACTCAACACTTTCGGTTTCCTGCAACATGGCAGAAACCATATTGCTATTGCCCTGTTTGAAAATACGCACTTTCAGTGCATTGCTTTCATCAATGGCAGGTTTGTCAGAGGTGGTGGGTTTGGCTGGATTTACATTATTCCCACTGGGACTATTGGTATTGTTACCTTCAATTTTTGTATCTACC
>VGGQ01000068.1 GCA_016868535.1 Bacteroidota bacterium
TTAAAAGTACCGGGGAGGTAATGTCATGACATCCTTGTTAATTTTATTTCTGGGTGCCATACTGGTATTGTATTTCGGCATACGTAAGCCTGAAAAGAAATCTACAGGTATTACCATTTTGCTGCTGATCTCAGCACTTTCTTTTTTGGTTAAAGATTGGTTTGCATTTATCGGTAAAAACTTACCTGTATGGCAAACCAAATGGGTGCCGGCAAATATGTTAATATGGGATTCTACAGCCATGGCTTTTTCTATTGTCCTAATTCTGGGTAATATACTCGTAATTGGTTTATTCTCCAGAAATAACAATATGGGAGCTGATTTGCTGGGTCTTATGCTTTTTAGTGTCTGTGGCGGAATGCTTATGACTTCATTCAGCAACCTGATCATGTTGTTTCTTGGAATTGAATGCCTTTCAATACCTCTTTATGTGCTTGCCGGCAGTAAAAAAGCGGACCTGGCTGCGAATGAATCTGCCGTAAAATATTTCCTTATGGGTGCATTTAGTACAGCCATTTTCCTCATGGGCTGCGCATTTATATATGGTGGATCAGGTAGTATTGAGTTAGATAGTATCAGCCGTTCAATGGCTATGATGGGGCATATTGGCGTACAAAGCAATCTTATTTTTGCCGGTATTGTTCTTCTAATGGCCGGAATGTTATTTAAAGTTTCGGCATTCCCATTCCATTTCTGGAGCCCTGATGTATATGACGGAAGCCCCAACAGAACTACGGTATTTATGGCCACGGTGGTTAAGATTGCGGCTTTTGCTGCATTCTTCCGTTTGTTTAACTATGCCTTATCTGATCTTAAAAACTGGTGGGGAACAACCCTGGCTGTTTCAGCCGCTGCAACCATTCTTTTTGGCAACATCGCCGCTATCAGGCAAACTTCTTTCAAACGAACACTTGCTTACTCCAGTGTGGCACATGCCGGTTATATGCTGATGGCTATTCTAGCGGTGCCTCTGGATGGTTTCTGGGCATTGTTGGTCTATTTGCTTGCCTATGCATGCAGCGCTGTTGTTGTTTTTTATCTGCTGGACAGAACAGGCGAAGGGAAACCGGATTTTTCCTTTGATAACTTCAATGGCCTTGGCAGAAGCAACAAATGGCCTGCCCTGCTGCTTATTGTTTCTTTGTTTTCCATGGCAGGTATTCCGCTTACTGCAGGTTTTGCTGGTAAATACGGTTTGTTTAGCGGTATTGTAACTTCTTACCCATGGCTATTAACAATTGCACTGGCCGGATCAACCATCAGTATTGCATACTACTTCAGGGTATTCAAAAATGCGTTTTTCTCTAACGAAGGCGATGGTGTAAAACTTGAAATCGGCATGACAGAAATAATATTTCTGTTTGTTGCCCTGATTCTTACACTTGTGGTTGGTTGCTGGCCTACAGTAATTACTTCACTGCAGATAATTCCTGCTTAAAAAGTCAGCCCAATTCGGTAGACAATTGAACCCAATGGTTGGGTAGAGGCATACTCAGTGTTTGGTGCATAACCAATCAAGAACCAGGAACCCATTCCGGCACTTTGAGCCATTCCAATGCCCAGTATAGGAGAAGCTACCCATTTTCTTTCGCTTGATGAAAGCGGACCTTTTCCGGGGAGCATAGCATTTACAGTTCTCATTTCTGCATGTAGGAAAGCTACCTGACCCAAATTAAGACGTAGGAATCCGTGTCCTCCATAGGTGAAGCCATTGTTTCCCTGTCCATTTCCTGCATAAAATGCACCATTAATTCCGGCGCAAATCATGAGGGGTTTGGAGATTTTAAAACCTGCAAAAGGGGAAATTTCGCCGAAAACAAACCCATTGCTCAATGCAAACATGAACTCAGTACCTTTTACGAAGTTGTCTCTTCCAGCGGTTTTAAAAAAGAAGGATCTCTTTACTGAGTTTGTATCAAAAGACTGATGGGGAGCGTCATCTTCGTATTGTGCTTGGCCATATTCAATTGAAAAAACCGTGAAAATCAATAAAAAAGCTTTTTTGCACATAAGATTAAGATACTTGATTACCCGCAATTATAGCACTAAAATTGTACCGCGATTCAGTGAGTATGTCCAAAATACATAATTTTTCTGCGGGACCATCCATTTTAGCACCCGTAGCATTTGAAAAGAGCATAGAAGCCATCAGAAATTTTGCCGGAACAGGCCTGAGTATTTTGGAAATCAGCCACCGTACCAAAGAGTTTGAAGCAGTAATGGAGGAAACCCGCCAGCTGGTTAAATCCCTGCTTTCGGTTCCCGATGATTATGATATACTCTTTTTGCAGGGGGGGGCATCAACCCAGTTCTTTCAGATTCCGCATAATTTTTTGAAATCTTCAGCAGCGTATCTGAAAACCGGAGTATGGGCAGCCGGTGCTATTAAAGAGGCCAAATTGTATGGAGAGGTAAATGTGGTCGCTAGCAGTGAGGCCGATAATTATACCTACATCCCCAAAAACTACGGCATTCCGGAATCTTCGGATTATTTTCACTGCACCAGCAACAATACCATCTACGGAACGCAGATGCAGGTTTTCCCCGAAAGTCTTGTGCCCATGTTTTGCGACATGAGTTCCGATATTTTCAGCAGGCCTGTAAATACCGCATCCTTTGATTTGATTTATGCGGGGGCACAAAAAAATATGGGGCCGGCAGGTGTTACACTGGTTATTGTTAAAAAATCCCTATATGAAAGACGCCCTGAAGGCAGGGCTATTCCATCGATGCTGGATTATAAACTTCATGGCGAGAAGGAAAGTATGTACAATACGCCTCCCGTATTTCCGATACTTGTCAGCAAATTCAACCTGGAATGGGTTAAAGAGAATGGTGGATGTGAGGGTATGCAGGTTCGCAATGAAGCCAAAGCCGGGCTGCTGTACAATGCTATTGACAAAAGTCCTTATTTCAGAGGTACTGTCAACGCAGAAGACAAAAGCCGCATGAATGTTTGCTTTGTGTTTAATGAACCTTCACCGGATATCGAGCAGCAATTCAATGCTGCCTGCAAAGAAGCGGGCATTAACGGAATTAAAGGACACCGCAGTGTGGGTGGCTACAGAGCCAGCCTTTACAATGCACTGCCTCTGGAAAGCGTGCAGGCTCTGGTGAATGTGATGGAGACTTTTGCGTAATGAAGATATTAGCAAACGACGGAATTGACGCTGCCGGTAAAGCCTTACTAGAAAGGGACGGCTTCAGTATTGATATACATAAAATACCTCAAGCCGAACTGGCTGCAGGAATTAAGAACTATGACATACTGATAGTGCGCAGTGCTACCAAAGTAACCGCTGAAGTAATGAATGCCGGCAATCTGAAACTTATAGCTAGAGCAGGTGTGGGGCTGGATAATATCGATATTAAACATGCCGGAATAATGAATATTCCGGTTGTAAATACCCCCAATGCCATCAGCAGATCTGTAGCCGAACTGGTATTTGCCCATATTTTCTCCTGTTACAGATACTTGTATCATACCAACAGAGAAATGCCTGCCAATGGTAAGGAAGATTTCAATGAACTGAAAAAACTTGCAGGAAAAGGCTTAGAAGTGCAGGACAAGAAGATTGGTATTATCGGTTTTGGTAGAATAGGACAGGAGGTAGCAAGAATGGCCATAGGGCTGGGAATGGAAGTGCTTACCAGTGATTATAGAAAGAGAGATGTTGAAATAATATTATCATTTCATCGTAAATATGCTTTTAATAATTTCAAAATTGTTTTGCCCGGCATGAGCAAGGAGGATGTGCTGAAAAACAGCGATATTATTACATTGCATACTCCGGGAAGTGAAGAGGTAATTGGTGAGAAAGAGCTATCGCTGATGAAAGATGGCTCTATGCTTATCAACTGTGCAAGAGGTGGAGTGGTAAATGAAACTGCCCTGAAAAACGCGGTTAACGCGGGTAAAATAGCTTTTGCCGGTGTTGATGTTTTTGAACAGGAACCTCCTGTAAATAACGATATGTTGCAACTTGCCCATACCTCTGTTTCTCCTCATATCGGTGCCAGCACCATCGAAGCCCAGAAGCGTGTGGGAATTGAACTGGCAGAACGCATCATTCAGTTTTTCAATAACAAACGGTGATACACGTTAAACCATTTGCTGCACTCAGGCCGGTTGCCGCGCATGTGGATCAGGTGGTTTGCGGCAAACATGGAGATAATCTGCATTATGGTAATGTTATTCGTACGCTGGTGGGAATAACCCTGCGTAATCACAGCGAAGAGGACTACCGTGAAGCCCTGCATTATTTTGATAAACTACAAACCCGCCGGGTTTTGGTAAGGGAAAGTAAAGAGGGTGTATACATCTATAAACAAACTCTGTCCGACGGAAAAGAATTTCATGGTATTGTGGCATGTCTGGCCTGTGAAGATTATACAAATGGCGATATATGCAAACATGAAAATACGCTCACATCCAAACAAAATCTGATGGTTAGGTATATTGAAGCCATTCAGAAAGTAGGAGAACCTGTATTGCTGGCCAATCCCAATGATGAGTTTATGAGCGACTGGATCAAACAACACGAAAACGCAGATATTGTATTTGAATTTACCGACAATCATGGAAAACATCATGAACTTTGGTTTGTGAACGATCCGGAATCATTGGAAAATCTGAAACTTAGTTTTTTAAAAACACCACGACTTTATATTGCAGATGGCCACCACCGCATTGCCTCCGTAGTCTCCTACCTGAATTTACACGCTGATAAATCAGAAAAGAGTGGCATTATGGCCTACATACTACCCGAATCTTCTCTGCAGATAAAGCCATTTCACAGAATATTAAAAAATACCGACCGGGAAGAATGGCTGGATATGATTCACAATTCGTCTGCAGATTTTTATGTGGATTTACTCACTAAACCTCAAAGACCTGAGAAAAAAGGAGATATCATCACCCTAACTCCAATGGGCTGGTACCGCCTCCGGCTAAAACCCGGTCATATAAGGCCCAATCCCTCTGAAAATCTTGATGTTTACAGGCTCGAAGAATTTGTTTTTAAAAAGTTCTTCCATATCAAAGACTCAAAAAACGATAGCCGTTTGGAGTTTGTTCGTGGCGATGAAGACTTGAATGTCCTGCAACAATGGAATAAAAGGGGAGAGATTGACGGGGCTTTTGTATTGTACCCCAGTACCATCAAAGAAATAAAAGACGTGGCCGATGCCGGCGAAACCATGCCGCCGAAAAGCACCTGGATTGAGCCTAAAATTCCAGCTGGAATGCTTATTAACGTATTAAAATAAAAACTTTTACAAATATTAATTAAAGTGTTACTTTAATTAAAACATGCTTAATTGCCTGTCCTGCTTTCGGGTTCCGAAAACCTCTTGGGACAACAGTTGAAATTCCTGAATAGCGCCAGTTTTCAAACTGAAGATAGTGCTGGTTTTGAAACCTTTGCTTTCCAGAAAACCCGCGCTGACAAGGGCATAAAGATGCTGTGAAACCGTGCTTTGGGTAAATGGAAGTTGTGCAACCAGCGCTTTGCATGTCTGATGATTGTTAGCCTGGAGCGATAATAATATCAGAATTCGCGCCGGATGACCAAGCGCCTTTGCTTTGTTGCTGTATTCCTCTGCTTTTGCATCAAATTTGGGTTTATTTTTTCTAGTCATTGTATTCAACGCAAAAATACTATGAAATTTGATAAATCAATAAACCGGAACTTTTAAAAAGACCGGTTTTTGCGATAAATTGTCCAGTATAGCTAAATAATAAATGCCGGCTGCCAAAAGCAAATCCTGTTTCTGACCATCATAAATTTTACCTGCCTCAATAACTTGTAAATTGGAATTATAAATCCGGAAACCAACGGTCGCCGGTATTTTATTTTGGAGTTGAATTCCTTCAGGAATATGGGCTATTTGAATTGTGGCAGGTCTGATATTGTGAGTGAGGCTGACGCAAATCTTTTCAGTTACCTGCATTTCGTGATTGCACTTACAATAAGATTTATCATAGGCAGAAAACTCGTATTTGCCGGGTATTTTTATGATAAAAGGATACGAAACAGGCCTGCCTGCCAGCAATTCGAACTTGCTGTTGCTAATGGCATTGTGAAATATCAGAGAATCCCCAACACAATACAAAGTGTCTTTAGGCAGAGAAAATACTGCCTTATCAGCTTTTTCAATTTTGATAGAGGTATTTCCTTTACATCCATTAATGTCTTCCCATGAAACATTGAAATTTCCGGCAGAATTAATATAAGTAAGCCGCTGAACGGGAATACTATTCCAGCTCCAGGTCTGCATCCATTTGGGCATTTGAAACATGATAGTGTCGCCTTTACAACTGCCTGTGTCAATATCAGCAAGTTTGAAGGCAGAGTGATATTCCGCTTTGAGCAAGTGCTTTTGCCTGCAGCCCATGGAATCGGTCAGCAATAAATTATAAGAGCCTTTCTGCATAAGCAAATAAGCATTAATAATATTGACTCCATTCCACAGCCAGCCCGTGAATGCCTCTGGTTTTTTAATCAAAAGCGTATCGCCTATACAAAATGAATATTGGGTGTCCAGCTGAACAGGCCTGGGTAATAATTCAACAATAGATGCACTGTCTTTTTGCAGACAGCCATTGCTGTCCAGATAATGTAATTTTACCAATTTATCCGTTGAGCTTACAAGCAATGAGTCATTGTAAACACTCTTATTCCATAAGGGTATTTTTGATTTTGACGGTGCGGTTAACAACACTGTTTGATCTTTGCAAATTTCTAAACCTGCGGGCAGATGTTTGTATGCTTTTGGAAAATGCGAAAGGGATATGGTGTCAAAAGTTTTACAGCCTGCCGCGCTCTTTGCTGTGAAGAACCACAAACCGGTATCTGCAACCTTTATAACGAAACCTGACTGTCTGATTCGGCCGTGTTGCCATGTAGCTTGCTGCCAGTCGCTGTTTTTGGTGCCTATTTCTGCAGAATCACCCGGGCAGAAAAAAACCTTAGCAGGCAAACTGGCAGGAGAGATGGTGTCGACTACTACATTCTGCGAGAAGGTATCATACATGCAACCTAAGGCAGCCGTTTTCATGATGCAACGAAATTTTTCTGATCTGGGAACCGTGAACACCGGATTTGCCCTGGTGGACTTTAATCCGGACAAGACACCCTGCCATGCATATGTGTTTCCGGAGATGCTGTCAAGTCCCAGTGTGGCTTTTTCGCCTTTGCAGATACTAATGTTGGGCAATGGTTTAACCGAAACAACCGGAAAGCTGTAGAATGAAATAAGTGTAGCATCTGCCAGGGTTCTGACCCAGGGCTGTCCTCCCGGTAATCCGTCATAATTGATGGATTTAATACTGCAGCCGCTGCCGTTGAGTGTCAGGTAAATTTTATTGTTCTTTAAATAACCACCGGTAATGGTTGTTGAACCTCCCGTAACCGTAAATAATTTATGAAACCCGGCATCCACTTTTAGGGTGGCATTTAAGGGTGTCATTTCCACACACAATTCAGTCTTGGCGCTGTTGCTGAAGTAGGCCAGGTAGGGATTTAAGGGTTGGTTATCAGGGGTAGATTTAAGGTTATATAAAGTTGTTCTTAACTGATGAAATAACAAAACACCCAGTTTTTCGTAACCATCCTTAAACCAATAGTGGCATCCGTCATGCGTATTGAGGCCATTGGCACTGATAACCACGGTTCGGCCCATATTCTTCATTAGACGTTGCTTTTCTCTTAATTCCAGACTTGGTCCACCGCAACCATTTCGCACCTGCACCACAGCTATTTTTTCAAGTCCCGTATAGTCCTTAAACCAGTCTGCGTGCATTTTGCGAAACAACGAATCGTGCAACTGCGCATTGCTGCCGTCACTTTCGCCCTGAAACCAGAAAATGCCCCTGATTTTGTCATGCAATCCTGCCTTTTTGGCCCTGTATAGCATCCGCCCGTAGTTGGTGTTCAAATCTTCACTGTTGTAAATATTCTTTTGATGATAAGTTATGGGCGTGCCACCAACGCCGGCATTTATAATACAGACAGGAATTCCGGTAGAGTCAAGAACATGTCGGGCAAATACCAGGCCCCACTGCCCAACACATGCTTTGGTGTAAAATTTGTCACCATCTGCAGGATACCACCCTGAATCACTCAAAGTTACTGCCGCACTGTAGCTTGAGCTTCCATAGCTTCTGATGAAGCTATCCTGATAGACTGGATTTGCAAGTCCGTTGTAAGAATTAGCCACACTGTTGCTTTGTCCTGAAATTAAATAGGCATCTCCGCATGCAATGCCCTTAATATTTAAGCTGGAACTAAAAATACTGCCACTGCCCAAAGCAACATCAAACTCATAATTGATTTTACCGGCTGAAATGTATACAGCCTGATAAAAATAAGCCTGCCCCGATCCGTTGTATGTAAAGGGGACAGAATATCTAACAACTGAGCCTGATGCTCCCTTTTGGCTTATCTGTAATGCTGTATAGCCTGTTTGTGTTATCCAGCCTTCAAACACCACCCGGCCCTTATTACTGCTGATTTTTCTGCCAATAAACTGAAAATCACGCGGTTTGTTGATCCATGAAATTTGCGCACAAACGCTAAAAATCAAAAAGGCGTGGAAAGCTATGGCTATTGATCTTTTCATTTCGGTCAGTCGGGTTTTTTATACTTCCAGCGCCGATGGCTCCACAACCAGTTTTCAGGCTGACTCATGATATCTTCCTCAGTGGCCCTTACCAGCAATTCTGTAATCTCACCCTCTTTCGTTTCTGCCGGGTTTGAACATAGCAGACGGGTGTGTGCCTCATAATAGCCTCGTTTAATTTTACGTACCTGTAAATACCACACCTCCTGATTGGTTTTACGCGCAATTTTTTCTGTTCCCCACATGAAAGCAGTGTCCTGATTCAAGAACTTCGTCCAGTAAGCGTTTTTGCCATTGGAAGGATTTTGGTCGCCGATAAATGCAGTGGCAGTAACCATTCCGGACTGCCCTGCCAATACCCTCAGTGTTTGTTCCATGGGAATGAGTATGGTGCCGTATTTGCTTCTAATACCCTGTGTCAGCTTTTCGAAGAATGGATTTTTTAGTTGCTTGTAAATACACTGTGCTTTTTGTTTTGCATGCAGTTGGGCCGACATAGAAACCCATTCCCAGTTACCTTTATGACTCATGACAATGATGCTGCTCCTGCCTTCTGCAAATGCTTTGTCGTAAATCTCCTGCGGATTATTGGTCATTCTTTTTAGCAATTCCTCCTTGCTCAGGCTCATACCTTTGAAAGTTTCAAGGAACATATCGGTTAAGTGACGATAGAACTTTCTTTCTACATCCCGGCGCCAGGCATCTGTTTTATCCGGAAAGGAATTTTGCAAATTGACTCTAACCACTTTTTTTCGATAACCTACGAGATGATACAAAACAAGATACAGGAAGTTTGACAGCCTGTATAAAACAGGGAAGGGCAACAGTGAGATGCCTTTCAGGATGGGATATACTAAAAGCTTGTAAGTCAAACGAAAAACGATTTATGAAAAGTACCTGAAATCCTGTCCGGCTTTTATGCTGAGCAATGTTTCATAAATCAGTTTGATACAGCTTTCAATATCTGCCTCATAAACCATTTCTACCGTAGTATGCATGTATTTCAGGGGTAGCGAAATCAGTGCAGAGGCCACACCTTGGGAGCTGTAGGCAAAGCTGTCGGTATCTGTTCCGGTGCTTCTGCTTACGGCACTGCGCTGTATGTGAATTTTTTTCTTTTTGGCTGTTTGAATCACAAGCTGCAGCAAATTGTTCTGCACCGCAGGTCCGTAGGTAACCACAGCACCTTTACCGCATTTACACTCACCCTGTTTTTTTTTGTTGTATAAGGGAGAAGCGGTATCATGCGTCACATCGGTGCAAATAGCCACATTGGGTTGCAGCCTGCGGCTTATCATTTCAGCACCGCGCAGGCCGATTTCCTCCTGAACGCTATTCACTGCAAATAGGGTGTAGGGAAGTTTCTTTCCGTTGTCTTTCAGTTTTTTAACTACCTCAGCAATGATAAATCCGCCCATGCGATTATCCAGCGCCCTGCCCACGATGTATTTTTTGTTTAGCCACATACAATCGGCATCAAAAACAGCTACAGCGCCTACGTGTATTCCCATCGCTTCAACTTCCTTTTTACTGCTGCATCCCACATCAATGAAAACGTTGTCCTGCTTGGTTTCGGGGTCTTTCCCTTCGCGAACATGAATGGCGGGCCAGCCAAAGATGCCTTTTACAACATTGCCATTTTCACAATAAA
>VGGQ01000069.1 GCA_016868535.1 Bacteroidota bacterium
AATGGCTGAAACCACGCCCTGATAACCAAAATTGAGGAGAATCACATCGGGTTTGCCAATAAAATCGGCAAGATCTTTTTCCAGCTGTTCATGGTAGTTACTGTTTCCGCTCATCATGCGGGCTCCCATGGGATATGCCATGCCAAACTGAGCGGCTGCATCTGCATCTGCCTTCATTACCTCAGGATGGTTGGCAAGTCCAAGGTAATTGTTTAAACTCCAGTTCAACTTCATTTTTCCATTGAAAACCATGCGCGGACCAATTGGGCCTTCGAGTTTTGGGAATGTAAAATAGCCGTGAGCGTCATCAGCATGTTCGCCCAGCGGCCCCATGCGGTTTACTACTTTTTTAAAGATATCGTTTACCATGAAATGATATAAGGTTTTCGCTGCAAAGGTATAATGATTTGGTCATTTTACGGCGCTATCGGCCAACAAGGAAAATGCAGGGATTTTTCCCTAAAACAGGTTTGTTTTTTCCCCACTCAGCCACGGTTCGGGTTTGTGTGAATTCGTCGGGTTCATGTAAGTTGCATGCCACGCATATTTTAAGTGAATGCGGCAAAACACTGAGCAAAGCAGACAAAAGCCTGTCGGAGCGATAAGGGGCTTCGATGAGGGCTTGTGTATAACCGGTTTTTTCGCAATCTTTTCCCAGTTTCCCTAGAAAACTGCGCAGTTCATCTTCCTTTACCGGCGCGTAGCCATGGAAGGTGAAATTCTGTCCGTTCAGGCCGCCGGAACTCAGTGCGAGTATAATGCTGGAAGGCCCGCAGATGCTGATTACACGAACTTCGTTTTCATGCGCCCACGCTGCAATTTCAGCACCCGGGTCTGCCATGCCTGGCACACCGGCTTCACTAGCCAACCCAATGTTGCCTTTTTTGATGTTTTCCTGAAGGAAAATAGTGAGTGACTTTCTGTCATAATCCCTGTGTAGCTCAAATATTCTCAGGCTGTCAATATTGATGGAAAGTTGAAGCGAGGAAACAAAACGTCTGAAAGTGCGCGCATTTTCGACCACCCAGCACTGTATTGCGCCAATTTGGGCCATAAAATCGGAGTGGTTCATACTGTTCAGAGACAAGCTGCCCAGTGGCATCGGCATCATTACCAGAGTGGCTTTACCGTGACTTTTATTTGGAATATTTTCCATATTGTTTTGGTATGGTTTCAGGTGTAAGAAATTTGGTACTGGGTCTTTTTTTTTGACCTTTGCAGTTTGCAGGAATTTCTTCTTCCTATTCGCAAACCTACGGAAATGAGTGGTTAGATTGGGCGCAGTTTCATGGTAAAATTTAAATCTGGTAGGATAATGTTTACCAACTAGGTTACTTTTCCATTGAACCCCGGTTTACGGCCCAAGGTCTTTATCTGAATATCATTTTCATCGATGATTTTACCATGTAAAACACGGGAAGACAAGTTCCGGTCTACGTTTAGTATCAAAATGGCAACAAGCGTCTGGACGCTTTTGGTTATATTGAATTTGTCGGGCATTCGCCCGGTTTACCCAGGGGTTTCGGTTTAAGGCCTCCGATATGGGGACAGATCAGTACCCTTCTTGTTTTAAATCCTAAGTTCGTGAATGGTTCCACAAGCATTGTGTATGGGCATTTCCACAAGGTGCTGCACTATCCCCGAAAAACAATGTAAAAGATTCGGTAAGATATTACTTTTATGCAGACACCTTATACGGCGCCCCACGGAAATCTGTAGTATCTATGGCAATAATCTCGGGAATGAGCCTGTTTTTTATGACGAAATCAATGGCTTAAGATATACGGGAATAGAGGATCCCTTGACACGCAATCTTATGATTCTGCTGCCACCCATGCCCCAGCGGGGAAGGGTTTCACTCATAGATGAAAGCCGTGTGGAAATGCTGCCATTTTTCAGGGTAGATACCGTCTCACAAATCAATTACAATTACCATGTTGGGAATTGCGAGTTTTTAATGGACTCCAGCCGCACGCTGGTCAGCCCCAAAGGTGAATTAAACGATTGCAAGGCACTGCTTGAAAACTGCTGCGGCGTTCAGCTCAACCTGGTTCAGGATTTATATGAATATTTCAGTTATGGACTTGCAAAACCGCAGGGGCAATAGGCAATTACTGCTAGTTCCTGATTGATAAAAGCAGTCCTAATTCGCAACCTAAGTTCCTGTTGCTTATTTGGCGAGGTTTAGACAATGCATACAACCGAGGTAATGGTACCTATTTTTATAAAGTGTCGGTAAAAGATGGAGGCGAAGAGCTAAAACTGTGCGCCAGCAAGGGGGATGCGTCATTTAAATAGCAGGTGGGTGTAATTTACCTGATGCGTTAAGGCAGCGCCGCATTTTAGGATTACCTTTGTGCCGTGGTTTGGATTGAAAAACTAAAGCGTCGCTGGAATGTGGATTCCGCAGGAAAAGTTTGCATTATCTTATGTGTTTTTGCCCTTACTGGAACAACGGTGATGTTCTTGAGGCGTTTTCTGAAATCAGAATTTGACTGGGCCCAAGAAAGATGGTTTACCTACAGCTATTATTGGCTGATATTGCCTTTTTACAATGTGCTTTTACTAATGTACGGAGCCATTTTCGGGCAATTCCGTTTTTTCTGCGAATTTGAAAAACGTTTTTTTCGCAGACTTTTTAGTATTTTTAAGAGAAGATCATGATTACCGAAGAAAAAGTGCTGTCAGCACTGAGCCATGTTGACGATCCTGATTTAAAAAAAGATCTGGTATCGCTTGGCATGATTCAGCAATTGAAGATTGACGATAAAATTTCATTTGACCTGGTGCTCACCACACCCGCATGTCCGATGAAAGACATGATGGTCAACGCCTGTAAAACCGCCATCCGCATGATGGTGGATCCCAATATACCTGTTGAAATTAATGTAACAAGTAAGGTAAGCAGTGCCCGCAGCGAAGATGCCGTTTTGCCTGGTGTGAAAAATGTGATTGCCGTGGGCAGTGGTAAAGGTGGTGTGGGAAAGAGCTCTGTTGCGGTTTCACTAGCACTGGCATTAAGGCAATTAGGGGCCACCGTAGGGTTGCTTGATGCGGATATTTACGGTCCTTCCATACCCACTATGTTTGGCGTAAAAGAAGCTCCGCCTATGATTCTGCGGGATGGAAAGCAGTGGATTGTACCCATTGAAAAACAAGGTATCAAATTGCTGAGCATCGGATTTATGGCTGCCCCCGATCAGGCCATTGTGTGGCGCGGACCTATGATCAGCAGCGCTTTCAGGCAGTTTGTTGATGATACGGAATGGGGCGAACTGGATTATTTGATTATTGATTTGCCGCCAGGTACTGGCGATGTACAGATTACTTTGAGTCAGATGGTGCCGCTAACCGGTCTGGTGCTGGTAACTACCCCGCAAGAAGTGGCCATGGCCGATGCCAGACGCGCCGCATCCATGTTTAAAATGCCTTCCATTGCCAAGCCCATTTTGGGTGTGGTGGAGAATATGTCATATTTTGTACCTGATGACATGCCCGATAAAAAATATTACATTTTTGGGCAGGGCGGTGGCAAAAGACTGGCCGAAGAAACCGGAATCGATTTTCTGGGTGAACTACCCCTGATTCAGGACTATATGGCTATGGCCGATGAAGGCCGTATCAATGCTGATTCTGAAGTGTTCAAACCCTATTTATTATTGGCGGCAGAAGTAGCCCGCAGGGTAAGTATTGTAAATTCAACGGCTATTTAGTAATTTTGAACAACATACCATGGCTGAAACCGACACCCTAAATTCCCGAATAGAAGAGGCGCTTAGCAGCATCAGACCTTATTTACAAGCCGATGGCGGCAATGTAGAGTTGGTGGAAGTTAAAGGTAAGGGAGATGTGGTATTGAGATTAACGGGCGCCTGCAGTTCATGCGAAATGAGCGATATGACTATGACTGCCGGTATTGAAGAAACACTTCGCAGGGCCATTCCAGGCTTAGGTTCCATTGTTGCACTCAAAAACTGAATTCCGGCATTTTTATCCTTTGACCGAATTAATCGGCATTTTTGTTACAGCCTGGGCAGTAGCGCTGAGTTACGGGCTGCAGGGTCAGTTTGATGCCAACGCGCTGCTGCTTTTTCTGTCAACCCTGGCATATTACGCAATGGATCACAGTTTGGATGCACTCAGGTTTCGCGCTGCATCACTCAGCTATTATTTGAAAATATGCATAATGCTGTGTTGCCTTTCTGTATTGGCTTTTGGGGGAGTGCTTTTTTACTTCGGATTCATGGAAAGCCTGTTAAGTTTCATGCTGAGGTTTTGGCCGACACTGGTAACAGCAGTGCTTTATGTTTTGTTGCGCAGCACAACAGCCAAAGGTTTTCTGATTCTAAAGAGCCTCCTGATAGTGCTGGGCGTGGGTTTTGCCATTTCATTTCCGTGCATGCAATTGAAAACCCTGATTGCCCCTCTGTTGTGTTGGGTTAATGTGCTGGTATTCGCCTGTATGGAGCGAAACAAGGATGCAGAACTTAGTAATGCCAATCTTTTTGATGTCGGTTTCACTAAAAAAAGACTTATGCTGGTTCTTGTAATTGTTTTTGCTGCCGGAATGATAATGCAGTGGATTTTCTTTGTTAAGGGCGGATTGGGTCTATCGGTATATACATTTTTATCGATAATTATCCTAATGAATGAATCGAAATTTAGGGAAAATACCTATCGCTGGTGGCTGGATGCACTGCTGCCCGTGGCATTTTTACCACTCGGGTAGGGGATGCCCCATTCCATCTTCCCAATGGGGTTTACAGCGGGATTCATACATGTCGGTATGCCCCACAAGTACCAGATTATCACCGCCTGAGGTGCGGTACGTGTAGTGCGCGGCCTTCCCGCACACAAAACACTTTGCCTGCAGCTGAACTTTTTGGTTGGCCATGCGCATCAAACGGGGCATTTCTCCAAAAGGCCTGCCCAGATAATCACGGTCAAGGCCGGAGGCCACTACCTTAATTCCCTGCATGAGAATTCCCAGAACTACATCGGGAATGCCTTTACCCAGAAACTGGATTTCATCGATGTAAACTTCTTTGATGGTATCTGAACAAATCGGATAAATTTCTTCAGCCTTGGAAACCCTGTGACCCGGGAGCTGTAGCCCTCCGTGGCTGCTGATGCGGTGCGCGGCATAGCGATTGTCGAGCAGGGGTTTAATGGCGATTTTTTCCGTTTCCGGCAGCGGACTTTGATTGTATTCCTCAATTAGCCGGGTGGTTTTGCCCGAAAACATGCTGCCATAGATTATCGTAAAATCACTCATACAATCGCGAGGTTTGTTGTAAATTGCTGCCGCATCTATATGGAAAACAAAGTTTCAGAAAAAATCAGATTAATTCTTAACGAACTGTCAATATTAAACCAACCCGAACAAACGGGAAACAAAATCTTGTATCCACACAAAGATTTGTTGAGAATTCGTTCGTTGGCTGCCGAATTATACCTAAACAGCAATCTTGCAACGCAAGCTAATACAGAAACTGAGTCTGAAGTAAGGCTGGTTGCTGAGCCTGTGGCAGAGGAAGTCCAGCCCGAACCTGAAATCGCTGTGCAGGAAGTTGTTGAGGTTGAAGAAACATCGGTTAATGAAGAAGAATTGCCCGTTCCTGTTTCGATAGAACCCATGATGATAGAGCCGGGATCCGAAATAATTCCCGAGCCTATCGCCGTTCCTCCTCCTCTGGTTGAGGAAGTGATTGTTGAAACACATGCCGAACCAGTTCCCGCACCGGTTACTGAATCCAAACCCAAATATATACCCGTTGAGGAACCGATACAAACAGAATTGCCCCTCGATGGGCAGATAGATACCCACGAACCCTCCTTAGAACTGCAGGAGCAGCACGATTTCAAGCGGCCACGCATTACTTCTGAACAAATTGCCTCACAGATATCCTTCACACGCCGTTTTGAATATATAAACCAGTTTTTTGGTGGGAAAACAGAGTTGTTTATGGAGTTTTTAGATGAAATGGGATACAGCCGCGACACGGCCCATGCCATGGAGATTTTCGACAATCACTACAACGAAAAAAACTGGCAGCGACGTCAGGAATCGGCGATGGAATTTAAGCGCCTGCTGCAGCGTTCCTGTTAATTAAATCCATGCCATGAACGCGGGCGCATTCCCCTTTATCAGGTTGCTGCTGCCGCTTGGTTTGGGTGTAGGGCTTGGGCTGGCCTTCCCCGACATTCATTTATTAGTACCCGTATTTTCAGCGCTGCTGGTGCTTGCCTTTGCCGGCGCTTTTCTTCTAATTAGAAAGCCGCAGCCCCGTTTGCTAAAGTTGAGACTGCCTCTGTTGCTCATACTTTACGTATTACTGGGTTATTTGCTTACACTAGCTAGGGCGAGCAAACAAAATATAGGGAATGACAATAACAATATCCGATATTTTCACGCTAGAATTATCGAGCCCGTTCAGCAGCGGCCTGCCTCGCAACGCGCTATGGCGGAAGTATTGCAGGCAATGGACAGCGCGGGAAATTCGCAGGTTGTAAGCGGCAGAATACTGCTCTACTGGCCTCAAAAGAGCAACCCTGCCGGAACCTCTCTGCAATACGGCGATGTAATCCTGATTCCGAATGTGCTCACACCCATACCGGATGCGGCTTTCCCCGAGGCATTTTCATTCCGCAATGTACTGAGACCCTCTCAGGTTACCTTTCAGGCCTACTTAACTCAGGGCAGTTATCAAAAAGTGGATGCCTCGCCCAACCCGCTGATCAAGGCTTCCCATGCCGGGGTAGCGACCATCAATAGGGTTTTGCAAAAGCATTTCACACCGGAAAAAGCAGCTTTGATGTCGTCGCTGCTGCTGGGTTACAAGGCCGATATTGCCGAAGAAGATTTAAAGGCATTCAGCATCACGGGAACCATCCATGTGCTGGCCGTTTCCGGTATGCACGTGGGATTGATATATATGGCGCTGCTGTTTTTGTTTACCGGTTCGTTGCATCCCGGTCGGCTTAAATTCTGGCAGGGTGTGAGCGTGCTGGTTTTTTTATGGGCGTATGCGGTGCTCACGGGCTTGTCGGCATCGGTGGTGCGTGCCACGCTCATGTTCAGCATCATGGAGGCCGGACGAACGTTTCTGGGGGCCAGGGGCAATACTTATAACTCGCTGTTTGCCGCGGCTTACATTCAGTTGCTCATATCGCCGTATGACCTGCTTGATGTGGGTTTTCAGCTGTCCTATCTGGCTGTGTTGGGCATTTTATTTTTTTATCCGTTGCTGAACGAAAAATACGAGCCCAAAAACCGGATTTTGCGCGGTGTCTGGCAACTTTCGCTGGTGAGCATTTCGGCCACGCTGGGTACCTTACCGGTGACTTTGTTTGTCTTTAAAAGTTTTCCTTTATTGTTTATTCCTGCCAATTTGTTTATTGTTCCCGTTAGTACCATCGTTATCTTTATGGGAATTGCAGTGGTGATGTTCAGTTGGGTGCCGTATGTGGGTGTATTTCTTGCCTGGCTTACTTCTTATGCACTGGATGTGCTGATGGTTCCGGCACGGTTTATGGCGAAAATTCCAGGCGCTTCCTACACCGGATTTGGTTTTGATGCCTGGGATATGGTGCTGGTTTTTCTGCTGGTTATGGTTTTTGGGTATGTACTTTTTGTAGGATTTAAAGCCCGCAACAGCCTATGGCTGGGACTGGCACTGGTGGCGTATTTTGGCAAACGAACAGCATTTTGGGTGCTTGAAAAAAAGACAAACGAGATTATTGTATTTGAAAGCCGCGGAGTAATAGCCTCGGTAGTTAAGAGCGGTCAAAGAATGGATGTGCTTTCAACGCCAATCACAGCAGGCAGGGTGGACACCTTGCGTCAGCTGATGCGCAACTATGAAAATGCACACCGAATCAGCAGTATTCACTGGCACTTTTTCACACCCGGCGATTCTTTGCTGTTGCCCGGAAATAAGATGTGGAGGCATGCTGCGCACAGCAGTTGTCTGTATAACGGAAATAAGCCGATTGCCAACCTTTTGTGGCTGCCCGATACCGCGGCATGGATGCCTGCGCAGAATTTTTCCAGGCAATCATACCGGCGTTTTCTGGAAGGGAAAAATGTGGTTTTGCTGAAAGGCGATTTTGTGCGGCCGGGGCATGATGCGGGCTTGTAACGGAATCGGGCGGGGTTAATTACCTTTGTGCTGTGGAACTGGTTATAACCGAAATTAAAAACCGCGTGGGTTATGTGGTGCTCAACCGCCCCGAAAAGCGCAATGCGCTGAGTCCGCAGCTGGTGGGCGAACTTACCGCTGCCATTCAGAACCTGCTGCACGATGATGCCGTGAATGTGATTGTGCTGAAATCGGCTGATAAACCCTTCTGTGCGGGCGCCGCTCTGGAGTATTTGCAGGAACTCAGGCATTTCAGCCGCGAAGAGAACCTGGCAGATTCACGCCGCCTGCGCGATTTGTTTGATTTGATACATCGCGGCAACAAGGTGTTTATTTCACAGGTTGAAGGCCCGGCGTTGGCGGGTGGTTGCGGACTGGCAACGCTCTGCGATTTTTGTTATGCCACACCCGAAGCTACGTTTGGCTATACAGAAAGCAAAATCGGATTTGTGCCGGCCTTGGTGGCGGTTTATTTGCAATACAGAATTGCAGGCCACCACATGCGTGAACTACTGCTTACCGGGAAAGTAATTGCGGCTGAAGAAGCCCATGCACTCGGACTTGTAAACAAAGTCGTTTCCGATGACCACATTGCACAAGAAGTTTCGGCTTTTGCAGAACAGCTTTGCGATACCGTTTCCGGCGGCTCGGTTAGTTATATCAAGCAGTTGCTGCGCAAACTACCCGGAATGCATATGGATGAAGCCCTGGAATATGCCGCCTCGCTCAATGCGGAGGTCCGTAGCAGCGCCGATTGTGTTAAGGGTATAGATTCTTTTCTGAACAAGGAGAAAATCAAATGGTGAGCCTTATAGATACGCATTGCCATGTGTATTTGAAGCATTTCGATGCGGATCTGGATGAGGTAATTCAGTCGGCGAAAAGGCAGGGTGTTCAGCAGATTTTGATGCCCAATGTAGATGAAGAAACGGTGGAGCGTTTGCACCGCCTGGCCGATACGTATCCCGGCTATTGCATTCCCATGATGGGCTTGCATCCCTGTGATGTGGAAGAGGACTGGCAGGAAGAGCTTGACAGGCTGCTGGGTTGGTTTGACAAAAGAAAATATATAGCCGTTGGCGAGATCGGACTGGATTTATACTGGGACAAAACCACGCTTGACAGGCAGGTGTTGGCATTGAAGCGGCAGATAGAATTTGCGATTGAACGCGATTTGCCTGTGGTGCTTCACACCCGCGACAGCACCGATAAGACGCTGGATGTTTTGGCCGAATACAAAGGAACGAATCTGCGCGGCGTGCTGCATTGTTTCAGCGGTAGCCGGGAGCAGGCCAAACGGGCTATCAAACTGAACATGATGCTGGGGATTGGCGGTGTTTTAACCTTAAAAAATGCCGGCATTACCAAAGTGGTAAGGCACATCGTTCTTGAGCATATCATCCTGGAAACCGATGCACCATATTTACCACCGGTTCCGCACAGGGGCAAGCGCAACGAGCCGGGCTATATTTATCATGTGGCGGCCTTTCTGGCCGAATTGAAAGGGCAGGGGCTGTCGGAGATTGGTAGGGTAACGACAGAGAACGCGAAGCGGTTATTTGGGTTGGGGGGGGGTGTTGGTTTAGTGGTTTAAAAGATTTGTTTTGGATGGAAAAGACCTGCTGTTAATTCTTTGTTTATCATGCTGAGCCTGTTCAATTAATGGCAACCGCACTCTGACTTTTGACTCTACACTCCTGACTTTTAATTCAAAATTTTGAGCACTCGCTGCGCGGAAATAAAAAACCCTGCTATTGCCGGGCTTTTGTTCGACTTTGGCGGAGAGAGGGGGATTCGAACCCCCGATAGGGTCTTGACCTATACACACTTTCCAGGCGTGCTCCTTCAACCACTCGGACACCTCTCCCTAGAATTTGCAAAATTAGTTCATTTGTGCCAACCTGCCTCAATGCTGGTAATATCTGTCAACCTTTTTCAGGACGGGTCAAACCATTAAATCCAAACTCAAGCCTTCTTCTTCCCCTTCAGGTAATACTCAAGCCCAGTTGGCTGTGAGCAGCACCGCGAAAAGAAAAATAAACCATTTTTTCATGTTTGGGTAAACACAAATGTAGGGTAATTTTTTTTAGTTGATAGTTTACAGTATAGACTGTATAGTTTGTTCA
>VGGQ01000070.1 GCA_016868535.1 Bacteroidota bacterium
ATTCCGTTTCTGAATGAAAAGGGTATTTACCGTGAAGGCATCCGTGTGCTGGAAATTGGCTGTGGTGAGGCCGGTGTTTTAAAAGCGTTTACCGATTTGGGTTGCACTGCGTTTGGCATTGAGCTTGAAGAGAACCGGCTGGAATTTGCCAGGCAATTTATGCAGGCTGAAATGCAGGCCGGCAAGGTTGCTTTTTTGAATAAAGACATTTACGATGTGGATGTTGAAAGAGATATCGGTTCCACCTTCGATCTGGTCATTTTGAAAGATGTGATTGAACACATTCCCGACCAGGAGAAATTTATGCCTCAGCTGCACAAATTTCTGGCTCCCGGGGGCAGTATATTTTTTGGCTTTCCGCCCTGGTGCATGCCTTATGGCGGACATCAGCAGGTGCTACCCGGCAAACTGGCATCGCGTATGCCCTGGTATCATTTGTTGCCGGGTCCCATGTACCCGATGGTATTAAAATTATTTGGCGTAAATGCATCCGGCATCAAAACAATGAAGGAAATTCGGTCTACGGGTATTTCCATCAACCGGTTTTTGCGAATATGTAAAAAAGCCTGTTTCAAGGAACATGCGCGTCGTTTTTACCTTTTCAATCCGGTGTATGAATATAAATTCGGCATTAAACCCCGCAGGCAAAACACCATCATCGCCGCCATTCCCCGGTTTCGGGATTTTGTGACCATGGGAGTCTATTTTATCCTAAAAGCATCTCCACCTGCAAACGAATAATTTGGATTTTTCGTTGTATATGTCGGTGTAAATGAATGTCAGGTATTATATTTGCCCTTTAACCGCGGTCATGAGAACAGCCAAATTCATCACTTTTTGCACATTTTTTATGTTGCTTGTCCCCCTGAAGGCCCAGAAAAAACTGTTTCATGGCAAGCCTATTGAATTTGGTGTTACCATCGGCACCTCCAACTATTTGGGTGATTTGTCCAAATCGGTTGCGGTACAGGAGTCTAATCCCATGGGAGGGCTAATCTGCCGTTTTAATCTGTCAGACTGGGTCACCCTGCGCGGGAACGCCCTTTTCGGTCAGATCAGTGGCGATGATAAAAACTACGCCGATAACGATGCATTCCGCAAGCAGCGTAACCTAAATTTCAAAAGCAATATTGTTGAATTTGGCGGTACCGTTGAATGGAATTTCAAAGGTTTTGGAGAAACACAGATTTCAAACCCGCATTCGCCCTACCTGTTTGGCGGCATTGCAGTTTTCAAGTTCAATCCAAAAACTTTGTTTAAATACATGCCCACCGATCCCAACGGCATGGCCCTGCACGGAGCTGGACTTCAAAAATACGACAATCAGTGGGTAGAGCTTCAGCCACTGGGTACGGAAGGTCAGGAAACAACCAAATACAACGAACGCAGGCGTTATCCCCTAACCCAAGTCAGCATACCGGTTGGTGTAGGCTACAAACGGCAGTTTAACGGTGTCTGGGCCTGGGGCGTGGAGTTGGGTGTGCGCAAAACATTCACAGACTACCTTGATGATGTTAGTCTGGACTATGTAGATAACCAGATTGTGGGTGGTAATAGCGGTGCGCTTGCAGCCGCGCTAAAAGACAGGGGCCCGGAGCTGGGTTATCCGAATTTTGACAATGGCCTTAGCCGTGGAAAGTCGGCCAATAAAGACTGGTATATGTTTCTAAACTTTACCATTACAAGAAAAATCGTTGGTGGTAAAACCGTTTGTTTCCAGTTCTAATTCTGGAAGAAAAAAAATTGCATTATTGCTCGCAACCTTTTTTGTGAGCGATGCTCTTTTTTGCCAAAAATATTTCAGCGGAAGGTTTGAGATGGGTTCAGGCGCGGGCCTTTCAAACTATCATGGCGATTTGGAGCACGGTACTTTTCTAAAGCATTTTCATCCCTCAGGAATGCTATTCAGCCGATATAACCTAAGCAGTTATTTTTCCTGGCGAAATCAGCTTTCATATTTAAAAGCCAGTGGATCGGATGAGGGTATTAAGGCCTATTCCAACCGCAATCTGACTTTTCAGTCTGATATCTGGGAATTGAGTAGCACCCTTGAATTTAATTTCCAGGCCTTTGGAACCAATGTAAATGATGAAACCTGGACACCCTATTTCTACTCTGGTTTGGCTTTTTTTGTGTTTGACCCCACACGGCTGGAGAATGCCGATATTAATCTGTGGAAATTAAGAACTGAAGGCCAAAACAAAGCCTACTCCAGGCTGCAACCCTCAGTCCCGATTGGATTTGGCGTAAAGACCATGCTCAATCCCAAACGCAACCGCGGAGTGTGGATTCTGGGTGTTGAAGGTTGCTGGCGTAAAACCTTTACCGATTATCTGGATGATGTAAGCGGATTGTATCCGGATTATACAACCATGGTAAATAAACAGGGTCTGGCTTCCGCACAATACAGCCATGCCCAGACCCTGAACGGGCAACCTTTTAAACCTGCCGGAACCATGCGGGGCGACGAACATTTCAACGATTGGTATTATTTCGTCGGATTTACGGCATCTTACCGTTTCACACCCTTAATTTGCAGGTAGTTTCCCTGTGGCAGAAAAAACACTTTTAAACCAGATAGACCCAAACCGGATTCCGGAGCATGTCGCCATCATTATGGATGGTAACGGGCGCTGGGCTAAAAAGCAGGGTTTTCTCAGAATTTTTGGCCACAGACAGGGTGTTGATACCGTTCGCAACGTAGTAGAAACCGTCGCAGAAATCGGGGTTAAATACCTGACATTGTATGTATTTTCAACCGAAAACTGGAACCGTCCGAAGGCTGAAGTTAATGCACTCATGCAATTGCTGGTCCAAAGTATTAAAAAAGAAATACCCAGACTTATGCAAAATGGCATACGCCTCGGAACCATTGGGAATCTGGCCCAATTGCCCGCAGACTGTAGCAAAACGCTGATCGAAACCGTTGAAGCAACCAAAGACAATACGCGCATGACACTGATACTGGCCTTGAGCTACAGCGGGCGGTGGGACATTATTGAAGCTGTGCGTAAAATTGCCGCAGATGTAAAAAAAGGTCTGCTTAATCCCGAATCCATAGGCGAGATGGATCTTAATGCTGCCCTGAATACTGCCCGCTATCCCAATCCCGATTTGCTGATTAGAACCAGTGGGGAACAGCGGATCAGTAATTTTCTGCTATGGGAAATCGCCTACAGCGAAATTCATTTTACCAACGTGCTCTGGCCTGAATTCTCTCCCGAAGATTTCTATAAGGCAATACTTGATTATCAGGGCAGGGAAAGACGCTTTGGCAAAACAGGAGATCAGATTAAACAAGTAGTATGAGAAATGCGATTCTGACAATACTTGCGTTGCTGGTTTGCCATGGCACCACCGCCCAAAACACAGATACATCCCGTTTTTACCGCTGGTACACCTACAACTTTACCGAGTCGCAGGAATTTGTTATTAAAAACATTCTGGTGGAAGAAGCGGAAAACAAACCCATACAGAAATCACTGGTGGTGGTGTATTCAGGGCTTAGTATCGGACAAAAAATAAAAATTCCCGGAAATGACATTCCCAACGCCATCGATAACCTGTGGAAACTCAGCTACTACAGTGATATTCAGGTTTACATGCGCACAAACGAAGTGGACGGCGTTAAAAATGCCACCCTGAATTTTGTTGTAAAGGAACAATTGCGCATAAACGGACACCGTTTTCTGGGGCTTAGCAACTCACAGGCAAAGAGCCTGAAAGATGAGGCAGGATTAAAGCGGGGTATGTACATTACGCCCAATCTGATCAATAAAACGCGGGTAAAAATTATTCAGTATTACTACGATAAAGGATACTATAATGCCACAGTAAAATTCAACCGCCTGCCTGCATTAGATGAAAAAACAGGCAAACCCATGCCGGGTTTCGAAAATTTTGATATTGTGGTGGATAAAGGACCCAAGGTTAAAGTGTATGATTTTGCCTTTCACGGCAATGAAAAACTTAGCGATAAACAACTTCGCCAATCCATTAAGAAACTGAAGCGCAGGTATCACAAAATCAATATTTTTGCATCTTCCAAGTACATAGAAGTGAAATTTGCTGAGGAAAAAGAAAATATAATCACCCGCTATTTGTCCAAAGGCTTTCGGGATGCACGTATACTCAAAGACAGTCTGGTGCTGATTAATCCCAAAAGGGTTGTTATACATGTAGATGTTTTTGAAGGCAATAAATATCATTTCCGAAATATTATATGGAAGGGAAACAGCAAGTACAGAATCGGTTTTCTAGACACAGTACTGGGGATTAAAAAAGGAGATATTTTTAATCAGACATTACTGGATGAGCGTTTGGGTACGGTGAATACCACCGGTGTGCTGGATATTCAGAGTCTGTATATGGATGACGGCTATCTGTTTTTTCAAATAACTCCTGTGGAAACGGGTGTTTTTAGCGATTCCATAGACCTTGAAATTCGCATCAATGAGGGCACACAGGCCAAGGTAGGCAGGGTTTCATGGACGGGCAATACAAAAACAAACGACAAAGTTATTCTACGTGAAATCAGAACTAAGCCCGGGGACGTGTTTTCAAGGGCCGAGATACAACGGACCATGCGAGATCTCGCCGCTATCGGTTTATTTGATCCTCAGCAACTCAATGTAAATCCAAAGCCGAACCCCGCTGATGGTACTGTGGATATTGACTATAAGCTTGTTGAAAAACCCATCGACCAGATTGAACTATCCGGGGGCTGGGGCGGCAACGCTTTCACCCGCAGGGCCACGCTGATTGGTACTGCAGGTATAACGCTGAACAATTTCAGTACACGGCAGGTTGCTCATCCCAAAAACTGGAATCCTGTACCTACCGGCGATGGACAGAAACTTTCGCTGCGTGCCCAAAGCAACGGTTCCAACTATCAGGGCTATAATTTTAGTTTCACCGAACCCTGGTTTGGCGGCCGCAAACCCAATTCTTTTTCTGTGAGTTTATTCAGAACAGTGAACGCATTCGATTTCAGGCAGCGAACCGATCCCAAGCGGCAGTATTTCATGAATACCGGTATGAGTGTGATGCTCGGCAAACGATTGAAGTGGCCTGATGACTTTTTCAACCTGCAATACATCTTCAGTTTCCAGCAATACAAGATGCAAAACCTCACCAGTGGTTTTTACGGATTTCCGGATGGTTTCAATGGTACAAGCTACAACCCGTCGTTGCAGGTTATTCTCACACGCAGTTCGGTTTCTGACCCGATTTTTCCTACAAGTGGAAGCACGCTTGCCCTGAGTGCACAAGGTACACCCCCTTTTTCGCTGTTGCGAAACACGGAAGTTTCCAAGCTTACCCAACAGGAGAAGTATAAATGGGCCGAATTTTACAAGTGGAAATTGGATATGGAGTGGTTTACACTTATTACCAAAAAACTGGTTCTTATGAACAAAGCCAGATTCGGATTTCTGGGATATTACAACAAGCAAATGGGTATTCCCTTTTTCGAACGTTTTCAGGTGGGGGGTGCCGGTATCTTTGGTTTCAACATTGCGGCAGCTGAGATTATTTCACAGCGTGGCTATGACAACTTTTCTATTTCGAGCACAGTCACAGGAAGTGATGCAGGTGCTCCCATTTTCAATAAATTCACTTCCGAGCTTAGGTACGCAATAACAACCGGACAAACAGCTACTGTCTATGCCCTGGCATTTCTGGAGGCCGGCGATGCCTGGAACAGCATGCGTGCGTATAATCCATTTCAGTTAAAAAGATCTGCCGGTGTGGGTATGCGTCTGTTTATGCCTATGTTTGGCCTAATAGGACTTGATTTTGCCTACGGATTTGATTACCGGCAGGTGCCACGCAGCGGAAAAGCAGGGCAGGTGCACTTTTTCATCGGGCAGCAGTTCTGATATCCGGCCCGTAGTTTATTTTTCTGATTATTTTATTTTTTCGGATATAAACGTGCGGCAATACGATTTGATCAGATCACGGGTAGCTTCAAAAGAAAGTCTTACTTCATCTGTATTTCCCTCTGCTTTGGCAGGATCGGGAAAATTCTCGTGATACAACACAGCGGAAGTTGGAAACCATGGACAACGTTCCCTGGCATGGTCGCAAACGGTAATGACATAATCAAAATCAATGTTTCCGTATTCATCTACATGGTTGCTGGTATGCTGACTGATATCTATACCATCCTCTGCCATAATAGCTATGGCCTGGGGATTAACGCCGTGAGTTTCCACACCGGCGCTGTAGACATCAACTTTTTCGCCACCTATAGCTGCCAGGTAGCCGTGTGCCATCTGACTGCGGCAGGAATTACCCGTGCACAACACCAGAATCTTCTTTTTCATCAGCAGGCAGGTGTTTATTCGGGATCAAATCCTTTGAAGAATTTTTTAAATGTCTTGCGCATGGCACCCCAGTTTTCAGCATCTATGTAGTAGCAAATTTTAGGACCGTCAATACTACCTTTTATTATCGCTGCATTTTTAAGTTCCCTGAGGTGCTGGCTAACTGTACTTTGCGATAAAGGGATTTGTTCAACAATATCTCCGCACATACAGGTTTCTCTTTTCATCAAAATTCTTAAGATAGCAATTCTGGCAGGACTGGAAAGGGCTTTGGCATATTCTGCGATGTGGTTATCGCGTAGGCTGAATTCATCTGATTTGGTTGTTCCCATAATTTATTTATCGCAAAAATACGATGACTATATTACAAAGAAAATGACCGCTGCGAGGGCGGTCTTTTCTAAGAGGTTGAATTGGGTTTATGAATCCCTTCTCGGACCTCGGTCATCGCGGTGTCCACGACGTGGACCACGGTCTCCGCCACCTTCACGGCGCTCACGGGGTGCAGGCTCCACATAGCCTTCCGGCTTGGGAAGCATCACCTTGCGGCTCAGGCGGAATTTGCCGGTTTTCTTATCGATTTCGATGAGTTTTACATCCAGTTTATCTCCTTCCTTCAGCACACCTTCCATGCTGCCCAGGCGTTCCCAGGTAATTTCGCTGATGTGCAGCAGACCGTCTTTACCGGGCATAAACTCAACAAAGGCACCGAAGTCCATGATATTTTTCACGGTTCCGTGGTAGGTTTCGCCTACTTCAGGCACAGCCACAATAGCCCTAACCATACCACTGGCGATGTGCATGGCCTCGCCGTTGCTGCTGAATATCTCCACAAACCCTTTACCGTCGCGCTCTTCAATGGCCACTTTAGCTCCGGATTTTGCCTGAATATCCTGAACAATCTTACCACCCGGACCGATTACGGCACCGATGTATTCTTTTTCAATTTCAATCACTTCCACACGGGGAGCATGCGGCTTCAAATCGGGGCGAGGAGCGGAAATAGCTTTGCCCATTTCACCTAGAATATGAAGTCTACCTTCGCGGGCCTGCTGCAGGGCCTGGTAAACAATATCCCATCTTAAGCCGTTGATTTTGATATCCATCTGGCAGGCGGTGATACCTTCGGTAGTGCCTACAACTTTAAAATCCATATCTCCCAGATGGTCTTCATCACCTAGAATATCGCTCAGGATGGCGTATTTGTCAGAACCTTCCTTGCTGATGAGCCCCATTGCAATGCCACTTACCGCTTTTTTAATCGGAATACCGGCGTCCATCAGTGCCATAGAACCGGCACACACTGTGGCCATAGAGCTAGAACCGTTACTCTCTAGAATGTCACTCACTATGCGCAACACATAAGGAACGTCATTGGGAACCATTTTTTTGATACCGCGAAGGGCTAAATTACCATGGCCGATTTCACGGCGTCCAGGTCCTCTGTTGGGGCGAACCTCACCGGTAGAAAAACCGGGGAAGTTATAGTGCAGCATGAAACGGTTATAGCCGTAAAGCATAGGCGCATCCAAAAGTTGTTCATCCATTTTACTTCCTAGGGTTACGCTGGTCAAAGACTGGGTTTCACCGCGGGTAAATACTGAACTTCCGTGCGCTGCGGGCAGATAATCCACCTCGCAGTTGATGGGACGAATTTGGGCAGAGCTTCTGCCGTCCAGGCGGCGGCCGGTTTCCAGAATCATATCGCGCATTACATGGTACTCGGCCTCATGGAAATATTTCTTAACCAGGGTCTTTTTCAGGTCGGCATCTTCTGCGCCTTCAAAGCGAGTCAGGTATTGATCCAGAATGGCACGGAAAGCTTCGTGGCGCTCGCTTTTGGAGCTGCCGCTTTCAGCTACTTTACGCAGTTCGGCACTGCAATCGGCAATAACCTGTTTACGCAGTTCCTCATCGTTGGTTTCGTGGTTGTATTCACGGGCAGCCTTACGGCCTCCCAGCATTTCCACAAACCTGATCTGCTCGGTGCACTGGCGCTTGATGGCATCGTGTCCGAATTTCAAGGCTTCCAGGAAGTCGGCTTCAGAAACCTCGTCCATTTCACCTTCCACCATGTTGATGTCGTGGGCTGTTCCGCCTACGATCATATCGATGTCTGATTTCTCCAGCTCTTCCTTGGTAGGGTTAATAACAAACTTACCATCAATGCGGCCTACGCGTACTTCGCTGATAGGGCCGAGGAAAGGAATGTCGGTCAGCATCAGCGCGGTGCTGGCAGCAAGGCCAACGTAGGCATCAGGCAGAATATTTTCATCAGAGCTGATGAGGAACAGATTCACTTGGGTGTCACCATGGTAATCTTCAGGAAACAAAGGACGCAGGCAACGGTCTACCAAACGTGAAATCAGTACTTCATAGTCGGTGAGTTTGGCTTCGCGGCGGTGAAAGCTTCCCGGGATGCGGCCTACGGCGGCAAATTTTTCCTGGTAATCAACACTAAGGGGTAAAAAGTCAATGCCTTCACGGGCATCGTAGTTACTTACAACGGTGGCCAGGATCATGGTTTTACCTACCTTCAGCACGCAGCTGCCCTGGGCTTGTCTGGCTAAACGACCGGTTTCTATTTCGATGATTTTACCATCGCCGGTGTCGAACTGGGTTTTTTTTATATTTAGCATAGTTTTATTTATGTAAAAAGCCCCGATGCGCCGGAAGGCGTGCGGGGCTTTTCTTGTTAATGTGTCATAGGAGACGAGGCGGGAATGTTACTTCCTGATGCCGAGTTCCGTAATGAGTTCGCGGTATTTGAAAATGTCTTTCTTAGCAAGGTAATTCAGCAGACTGCGACGCTTACCTACCAGAGTAATCAGAGCACGCTCGGCACTTTTGTCCTTTCGCTGACCTTTTAAATGGCCGCTGATGAAGTTGATGCGCTCTGTAAACATGGCAACCTGTGCTTCGGTGCTGCCGGTATTTTTTTCATTACCGCCGAACTTGGCAAAGATTTCTTTTTTCTGTTGGGTTGTCAGATGCATGTGTACGTAAAATGGGCTGCAAAGATAATTCTTTTTTTCTTAAAATTCCGCACTGCGACGATATTTTTTGCCAGATTTGGAAACTTTTGGAAAGTTGTCAAATCTATGCACCCGCCATTATTCAAAATAATTGCGAGTATAGAACCCGCCTTTGCGCAGGTAATCCTCTTTTTTCATGAGCTGCAAATCGCTCTGCATCATGTCTTTTACCAGATCATCCAGCGTGTGGCGGGGCGTCCAGCCCAGTTTTTCACGAGCCTTGGTGGCATCGCCCAGCAGCAAATCCACTTCGGTAGGTCTGAAATAGCGGGGATCCACACATACTAGTTCTCTTCCGGGTTTCAGGTGCGCTGTGTCCAGGCCACAGG
>VGGQ01000071.1 GCA_016868535.1 Bacteroidota bacterium
AGGCGGCCTTGAAGCAAAGTAAACGGGCGGCTTCAATTTCGGTAGCCATATCGGCCAGTTTGAAAGCTATGGCTTGGTGGTTCATGATTTCGGTTCCGAAAGACTTACGTTCTTTTGAATATTTTAAAGACAACTCATAAGCTCCACTGGCAATACCCAGGGCTTGTGCGGCAATGCCGATACGCCCGCCTGCGAGCGTTTTCATGGCAAATTTGAATCCAAAACCA
Source organism: Bacteroidota bacterium (assembly GCA_016868535.1). Taxonomy (GTDB): domain Bacteria; phylum Bacteroidota; class Bacteroidia; order NS11-12g; family UBA955; genus RGEC01. The sequence continues at coordinate 228 of VGGQ01000071.1, forward strand.
TCCTCTCCGATGCGGTTTTCTTTGGGCACTTTCACATCCTGAAACATGATGGAATGCGTATCGCTGCCACGAATACCCATTTTATCTTCTTTTTTGCCTACCGTTACTCCAGGGCTGTTTTTCTCTACAATCAGAGTATTGATACCTTTATGTCCTTTGGCGACATCGGTTTGTGCCATAACCAGATAAACACTTGCACTGTTGCCATTGGTAATCCAGTTTTTGGTACCATTCAGTATATAATGATCCCCCTGATCTTCTGCAGTGGTATGCTGGCTGGTGGCATCGCTTCCTGCCTCAGGTTCGCTGAGCAAAAAAGCACCGATAATTTCTCCTTTGGCCAAAGGAACGAGGTATTTCTGCTTTTGTTCTTCATTGCCAAAGATTTCAAGGGGCCAACAAATAAGACTGTTATTTACGCTCATCACAACAGCGCAGGAAGCATCTATTTTGGATAATTCTTCCATGGCAAGTACGTAGCTTATGGTATCCATACCCGATCCGCCATATTTAGGATCTACCATCATGCCCATGAATCCGAGTTCACCCAGTTTTTTTACCTGCGCGGCAGGAAATTTCTGGTGCTCATCTCTTTCAATTACCCCGGGCAGGAGTTCGGTTTGTGCAAAGTCACGTGCAGCCTGCTGTACAGCCAGGTGTTCTTCGGTAAGTTCAAATTGCATAGGGGGCAAAAATACGCAAGGAATGGCAGATTTGTGTATTTGGTCGTTTGTTGATGTTTTTTAAGATTAAGAGGAATAATCTTTACCTCAATTTTATCAGATCTGACCGTATCTAACTCGTTTTTTTCAGAAAAATCCGGGGATGCGGGGTATGCTAAAACTTCCGCTTTTTATATATCGCAAGTACAAGCCATGCGAGAATTCCACACCGGCCCGCTCAAAATCATAATGGGGCTCTATCCTTGCATCAATCCAGAGATTATTGCCCAGTATGGGTCGAGAATAGACGTAGCGCAGCATGGCAACGCGACGTGTATGTTCGTTGGCATAAGGGTAGCCGAGATACACATTGGTAAATACGGGATTGCCCAGCGTGGAGGTGAACTCCCGAGCAAACCACCATGAGGCAGCAATTCGGTGATGGTGGCCAAAACGCTTTTGCAGATTTACCATTAAGGCATATCCGTTTTTCCAGGGCTGCTGCGGATTGGGCGAATTATCGAAACTTTGCAGGGCATAGCCCTCCATCACCAAGCCGGTGTCGTTGTCGCCAAGGCGCAATCCGGCGGTGGCGGCAATGCGCGTGCTAACAGGCAGAGGGCTGCTCATGGATTGACCGCCCTGATGAATCAGTACCATTTGCATCGGCAGTGACAAGGTTGTGTTTTTTCCCACGAACAACCGTGGCTGAATATGTTGTCCGGCCAACAGTATTTCCCGTGTTCCGCTGCCGGCATTGAATCGTTGTCGCCATTCCAGCCAGCCGTCATAAAAAAGCCTTTTATTATCCCTGCGCACTTGAATACCATATTCCAGCGGCTGAGTGAGCACCTGTTCGTAATTGTACAACGGTTCAATCAGGCCATGCCGGGTGCCTGAAAACAACGCACCAAACACATAGTTCCACTCTTTGTAGGAGGTCAGGGACAATGAAAAGATGGGTTTAACCACGGTTTTGGCTTCACCGTAATTTTCCTGTATCAAAAGGCCTGCTGTAAGCCGTGCCTTGCCTCTCGGCTGCAGATTATAAACCCCTGCTACCGATGTTCTGAACCCAAAAAAAGTTTCTCCCGGGTTGATGGCGTTGAAATATTCGTTGTTTTTGAGAAACGGAAACACATCGGCCTGCAACCCGATGGATTTGCGGGGTGGTGCCGGCTGCTGATTGAAAAGTAGATTGGGCAGCTGAGCCCGTAAAGCCGGGCTCCCCAAAAAAAACAGAGCAATCAAAATCGGTTTCATACCTGCGAAAATAGGCTTAAACCCAAACAACCTGCCGAAAACTAAATCTTTTCACTACCTTCGTATTGGAATGCCCGACCCTGTCGTCACGTCTTTACTGCTGCTGGCCCAAAACCCTGACATGTCTACAAACTGGGTAGTAGTTTTCACCTGTCTTGTTACAGGTGGGTTTTTTGCCGGAATGGAAATTGCTTTCTTATCAGCCAACAAGCTTCGGATAGAATTGCGCAGCAAACAAGGCAGTTTCACTGCAAAAGTCCTGAGCCGATACCTGAAGACCCCTTCTGATTTTATCAGTACTGTACTGGTTGCCAACAATCTGGCACTTGTTATCTATGGTATTTACATGAGCGAAATTCTGGATGCAGGCCTGAAAGATTACATAACAAATCACTTTATAAAGTTTTCATTAATTACAGTTCTTAGCACGGTCATAGTTTTGGTTACGGCCGAATATTTACCCAAGAGTCTGTTCCGCATCAATCCGGATACAGTATTATTTTCGCTGGCGCTTCCTTTCCGGCTGGTGCACATTGTCTTGTGGCCTCTTATTTTCTTTTCGAAAAAGATCAGTGGCTTGCTTTTAAGGTTGTTTACAAATGCTAAAGTGACCGAAAACACTGTTGTTTTCAGTAAGGTGGACCTTGATAACTACATTGTTTCCTTGGAAAATACTGGGCAGGCTGAGACCACGGATATTGACACGGAAGTTTTTAGAAATGCGCTCGAATTCAGCGATGTGCGTGTGCGTGATTTTATGGTCCCCAGAACTGAGCTGATAGCCGTGGATATTCAGGATTCTGTAGAGGAATTACATAAACTATTTATTGAAACAGCACTTTCTAAAATATTAATATATAGAGACAATATAGACCATATTATTGGATTTGTTCACCAGAGTGAAATGTTTGGAAGACCCTCTCGTATTCAGGATGTTCTCAAGCCCGTTTTAATTGTAAATGAAAGCATGCAGGCCCACGATTTGCTGCGTGATTTTATCCAAAAACGCAAGAGTATTGCGGTGGTTGTAGATGAATTTGGCGGAACAGCCGGACTGGTGGTAATTGAAGATGTTATAGAAGAAATATTTGGCGAAATTGATGATGAATTTGATACGGAACAACTAACCGAAACAGAGGTTGCTCCGGGCCATTACATATTTTCAACCCGGCATGAGGTTGAGTATTTGAACGAAAAATATAACCTTGTTTTTCCTGAAGGCGATTACAACACACTTGGAGGTTTTATCATTTCTATAAGCGGTAAGATACCCCGGGTTCGGGAAAGCATTCGCGAGGGAACTTTCGAATTTATAATTACCAAGACCAAAGGCTCGAAGATAGAGGAAGTTGAACTGTTTATCAGAAATGAAGAAGCATAGTTTATTGATGCTTTCTACAGCCTTTCTGGCAGCTCAAAATCTCCGTGTTGTTGTAATGATGCCGATCTGCTGAATCGATTTAATCTAGGAGGAAAACCCCGTATTTTCAATTTCTGGGCTACCTGGTGCAAACCATTTGCTGCCGTGTAAAGTGGAAGAAAGAAGCAGGGGAATAAAAACCCTACTGGATTCCAAACTTTGCGTAAATACTACTTTCCACCTTGATTTTCTTGAAATCGATGGGGTCGGCGGGCGGTTCTGAGCCTGAATTATAATCCTCGGATTTTCTCACGTTGGCCCAAATTGGCTGAGGGTAATAAGCCGCATCGTTTTCTCTTACAATCAGTACTTTTCCGGTTTTTTCACCGATGGCCGCAAGCAGATAATCTGCTTTGTTTTTAGCGGCTTTGATAGCCATAATTTTCACCACTTTGCGCAGGCTGTCTATTTTGGAATGTTGCACATGCGAAACGTACGAATCGGTAATTTCCAGTTTATCCAGTTCGGTGAAAACCTGTCCAAGAACAGTTGCATTGCTCAGTTTAAGTGAATATTGCTTTTGGGTAATTACCCCTTTTTTTCGCCAGTCTACCCTCACAAAATCGGCATTGGCACCGGAAACAGAAAGGTTTTTGAGATCCACTTTCAGGCTCTTGAGGGCTGTTTTCAGGTTTTGTTCCTGTTCTTCCACACTGATGGTTTTTTTGTTTGTGCTGCGTTCTCTTATCGTGATGGACACATAGATTTCATCCGGCACAACCTCCATCTCACCGTTTCCGTTGACTTCAATATAGGGTTTTTCTTCGATTGCAGGGTTTTGGGCGGATATTCCAGCAGTAAACAAAAGCGCTGCGGGCAGCAGGATATTTTTTATTTTCATAGGTAAAGAACATTTAATTATAGGTTACGTAGTATGTTTTAGTCACCATCCAGCAGGTTACCAAGACCACCTAATATGGAACCTTCTTCTTTTCGTCCACCGGTGCCATAAGAGAGGATCCTGCTGGCCAGTCGGCTTACAGGCAGGGTTTGCAGCCACACTTTGCCGGGTCCGCGAAGTTTGGCAAAAAACAGTCCTTCACCTCCAAACACGGCGTTTTTAATGCCTTTTACAAATTCAATATCGTAATCTACATCTTTGGTGTAGGCCACCAGACAACCGGTGTCTACACGCAAGGTTTCGCCGGGCAGCAAGGTGCGCTCCATGATGTAACCGCCGGCATGTACAAAGGCCATTCCGTCACCTTCGAGTTTTTGCATGATAAAACCTTCACCTCCAAACAGCCCGGTGCCCAGTTTGCGCTGAAATTCTATGCCTATGCTCACCCCTTTTGCGGCGCAGAGAAATGCGTCTTTCTGACACACAATTTTTCCACCCAGTTCATGCAAATCCAATGGAATGATTTTACCGGCATAGGGCGCGGCAAAAGACACTGTGCGCCGTCTGTGACCATCGTTGGTAAAGGCGGTCATAAAAAGGCTTTCGCCTGTAATAAGGCGTTTTCCTGCGCTGAATAATTTGCCCATAAACCCGCCATTACCAGCATTGGAGCCGTCTCCAAAAATGGTTTCCATGCTGATGTCATCATCCATGAACATAAAGCTGCCGCTTTCGGCCACTACAGTTTCTTGCGGATCCAGTTCAATCTGCACGCATTGCATTTCCTCGCCGTGCAGCTTGTAGTCAATTTCGTGATTGCTTTTCATAAATCAATGCAAAATAATGAGCACTTTTCATGCCAATTGTTAAATTTCAGATAAACAATGTGTTTTTATTGATAATTTGCCTCCTATCTCAGGTTTTCATCAGCCTGAAGGTGATGTTGATGCGTGGTCCGTTTACCTTTTTAGTTTTGGGAAGCTCATGCCACCAGCACGGCTGGCAGCGTTCTTTCATTAGCAAAAGGCTGCCGTCTTGCAAAGAGATTTTAATTTTTTTCCGCGTTTTTTTATGTTGAAACACAAATGGTCGTTCGGCACCAAAGCTCAGAGAAGCAATACCACTAAAGGGGACAATGCTGTCTTCATCATCGCTGTGCTTGCCCATGCCCTCCATGCCATGGTGGTAAAGGTTTAGGAGGGCACTGTTGAATTTATGCCCGGTGGTGACTTCACATTGTCTGCGCAATTCCTCCAGCACCGGTGTAAACGGCAGTGCGGTTCTTTCTACATGAGAATAGGTGTACCGAAATGGCTGCAGGCCATACCAGGCGGTTTTGCGGCTCATGGTGAGCTTTTTTCCGAACATCACCACCTCGTCGTTCTGCCATTCGGAAGTTTGCAACACTGCTTCAAAATAATGCCGAGATTTTTCAGCCTTGCACCAATCAGGGTAGAGTAAGGCTTCGCCGTCGTATGGGAGAAGGCAGGGGGGAGATAACATGCCATGCAAAATAAAGACTATTTAGTTATAACCAATTCCGTACGTTCCTGAAAAGATCATTTAAATGGCCGGTACTTAGACATACATTTGCAGATATGTCTTTTGGTACTGTCGCCTTGCTCAGTTTCTTGTGGTCCACTGTGAAATACCTGATTGGCGTGGGTGTGGCGGTCACGGGTTTTCACAACCCCCTCTACGGCTGGATTTTCACTTCGGCAGGGGCTTTTCTGGGTGTTGTACTCTTCACATACAGCGAATTCTGGCTGGAAGGTTATCTGAAAAAATTCAGCAACCCCAAAAAACGATTCACCAAAACAAGGCGCAGGCTGGTTTGGTTGCGCCTGCACGGCGGATTGCCACTAATTGCGCTGCTCACACCCATCATTCTCACCATCCCTGTTGGAACATTGCTTTGCACCACCTTTATCCATGAAAAGCACAAAATTATTCTCTGGCAAAGCATCAGTATTGCCTTTTGGAGCACCTTGATATTCGGGTCAATGGCATTGTTTGATGTCAACATTGGGCAATACCTCAAGCGCTGAGCTAAGTATTACAATGCGAAACCCTATCTTCGCAATATTGTGCGAAATCTTGCATACTTTTTAATCCTTACCACTTGGATTTTTGGAGCCTGCAGCCGCAAGGCCGCCCGCTGGGACAACAACGTCGCCGTACCGTTGTTCAGTACTGAAATGACGCTGAATGACATCGATAAACGCTACCTGGTGAACAACCTTACCGACAGCAGCTATACTCTGGTGTATGACAACCTTGTATACAATGCCCGCACTCTGCGTGTTACGGCACCCGATACCAGCCTCACCACGGCCTTTACCCTGCGACGTCTAAAACTCAGCGACCGCAGTATTGTGCAGCGAATCACACTGGCCCAGATTAACCCCATTTTTCGCCTGCTCGACGGGCAAACCATTGTCGTTCCTGCACAGAATCAGACCAATCTGAGTCCGGTGGATATTGACGCATCGGCGTTTTTCGAAACCGCTACCCTTGACTCGGGATTTCTGGATATTTCCATCAACAATGAATTGCCTGTAAAGGTTAACCTGCTTGTTTTTGAACTGCAAAATGCATCGGATGGTTCTGTGGTTGCCAAAGATTCATTCCTGAATATTGACCAGGGCACCAACGCCACCAAAAGCATCAACCTGCGAAACAAAACTGTAAACAAAGGACTGAAAGGCGTCATTCGTCGCCTGATTACCGAGGCCAGCAATGGCCCGGTGCTGATTGATGCCTCCAAAGGTGTGGAAGTCACCCTGACCGTGCGCAATTTGCGCCCCCGCAATGCTATTGCGGCTTTCCCCAACCAGAATGTAATAGAGCAGGACGAAGCCCTGGTGCTGGATATGGGCGGCCCGCAGGTCAAATTCTTTAAGGTAAAGCAAGGCTCCCTGAAACTGCGCGTGGAATCTACCATACAGGAAAATATGACCATGATGCTGAAAATTCCATCGGCTAGCCTGAATGGCGTACCCCTAGAACGGGTGGTGAAAATGCCCGGTGCCAAGCCCGGCGTGACCGAAAGGCGGGAAGCAACCGTGGACATGAGCGGTTATTTACTCGACTACCGCGGTAAAAACCCCACGGTCAAAGATACCGTGAACACCTTTCACCAGATCATGGTGTTGTCGCTGGACAGTAGCGGCCGCAAGGTGCAGGTAACACTTAACGACAGCCTGCGCATATACTACGCACTTACCGGATTGCTGCCCGAATACGCCACCGGCTATATGGGACAAACGCTCAACAATTCGGTTGGGAAGGCCCCGTTTGCCTTGTTTAAAGGTGCCGATGGCAATATCTTTTTCAAGGATTTTAAAGCATCGGTGCTGGTAAAAAACAGCATTGGTGCAGAAGGCCGGATGCGGGTGAAATCGCTGGAGAGCGAAAATATCTTCAGCGGCAACAAGGTGAAACTGATTGCCACACCATTGAACAGCGATGTTTTTATCGGACCTGCACCGTTTGTATACGGACAAACCACCGACAAGCAGTTGGTGCTGGACGGCAGCAATTCCAACATCAAATCCTTTGTGGAGAACCTGCCCCAGTATATCAATTACGACATTGACATAGAAACCAACCCAAACGGGAATGTAAGCAACTGGAAGGACTTTGTGTTTGATAATTCCGGTGCCGAAATATACCTGCAGCTCGAAGCCCCGGTGAGTTTTACCATCGGTGGACTGACCCTTCGCGATACACAGGGTATTGAAGCTGCCAGCATTCCGCAAGTGCAGCGCGTAAAAAGCGCCACCGTAATTTTTGACGTAGAAAACGATTACCCGTTTGAAGTGGATATGGGTTTTGCCCTGCTGGATCAATACGGCAATGCGCTGGGCGATGTGACCGTATCTCCCGGAACCATCATGCCCGGCAAAACTACTACCACCGGCGAGCCCCTGGCTTCATCCAGAACGGTGTTGCGGGCAAACATTCCCAAAGAACGGATTGAATCGCTGCGCAAGGCGCATGCCGTTGCCATCAAAGCACGTGTGACAGGCAATGGCACACAGCAAAAGATTTACAATACCTACAAACTGAAAGTTAAAACCAGCCTGCAAGCCGAATATGAAGCACAGTTTTAATTGTTTATTGGGCTTGCTCCTGACAGCCCACGCTCTGCAGGCTCAAACCAATTATACTATGACCTTGTCAGCTGAAATGCCTTCGGAAACTAAACCTGCGATCAATTTTCCGTCCAAGGACACTTTTTTTACCACAAGACCGAAAACGATTGGGGTTTCGCTCTACAGCGAAGGCGGATCCTCGGGCATGCCACTGGCCATTACAGGCCGATTTATGCTGGGCAGTTATATCCCCGCAGAGCGAATTGCCAAAACCGAAGAACGGCTGAAATCAAAGGTGCGAGGTGGACTGGCAGCAACCATGCAACTGAATGTGACCGATAAGTTATATGTGCGCCGACACCAGATGGGTGGTATTTGTTTCAATGACGATGCTTTCCGGCTGGTTTTTCAAGGTAACGGAGCCTACCTGGGCCAAACCCTTGACGCCAGCATAGGCAAAGCCACACAATGGGATATAGTAGAGCTGGGAATTGGATTTAGAAAAAGCAAAAGGTTACTAAACGGAGAAGGAGAGGTTAGATTCAGCGGAACTATCAACCCTGGTTTACTGCGCTCATACAGTGAGGTTAAAGATTTCAGGGCAAAGGTCTTTACAGATACACTGGCTCAGAATGTGGATGTGCTGTGGGGCGGGACCATGCAGCGTGCCACCGGAGGAGTTGGCCTCACCGTCAATGCCGGGGTAACCTATGACTTTAGTGTAGTAGGTTCGTGGAGTATTATATATCTGGGAATAGAAAAATTTGGCTTGTATTATACGGGTAGCAATAAAACCTACAGCCGCGCGCCCGGTATAGCCAACAGCACAGTGCGTTTGCAGGCTGCAAACACCTCGCTCAACAGAATATTTCGCGGCGACTGGTTTGGAGACCGTGTAGACACCGTAAAGCAGCAGCTGGGTCTGGACAGCACCCGTGGAAGCAAAACCCTACTTTCGCCTTTTGAATTGAGTGTGAGCGGGCTTCATAAGCATATGGGCTGGGTGGCACTCAGTTACCGTCATTTGCCGGGCTATCTGCCCCGATTAGACTGGCAACCCAATACGAGACTAGAATTG
>VGGQ01000072.1 GCA_016868535.1 Bacteroidota bacterium
CCTGCAGCAGGCGGGATAAAATACTTTCTACGTCATCACCCACATAGCCGGCTTCTGTGAGCACAGTAGCATCGGCAATGCAGAAAGGAACGTTCAGGTATTTGGCCAGGCTGCGCGCAAGAAGGGTTTTACCCGTACCGGTTTCGCCTACCATCAGAATGTTGCTTTTCTCCAGTTCCACCTCATCGGATTCCTGGGGATGCATCACACGCTTGTAATGGTTGTAAACGGCCACGCTCATCACTTTTTTTGCCTCGTCTTGATTGATTACATACTGATCTAGGTATTTCTTGATTTCATCGGGGCGGGGAAGGTTGAGGGCGGCTGTATCAGCTCCAGTTTTTTCAGGCGCTGACTTGTTTAAACCCAGTTCCTGCTCCACAATCTTGTGCGCCTGATCGGCACACTGCTCGCATATATGCGCCTCCAGCCCTGAAATAAGCATCAGGGTTTCCTCTTTTTTGCGTCCGCAAAACGAACAGGTGGCGTTTTTTGCTTTCATCTATCTGCTAAACAACTAAAGGAAACGGAATGTTTCGGTTATTTGCTGCGCTTCATCAATACCTCATCAATCATGCCGTATTCTTTGGCTTCCTGAGCGGTCATCCAGTAGTCGCGGTCGCTGTCTTCCCACACCTTTTCATAGGTTTGTCCGCTATGAACAGCAAGAATGTCGTACAATTCCTTTTTCAGCTTGCTGATTTCCTTGTAGGTGATTTCGATGTCTGAAGCCTGACCCTGTGCACCACCCAAAGGCTGGTGAATCATAATGCGTGAGTGGGGAAGGGCAGTCCGCTTGCCTTTTTCGCCGGCGCACATGAGTACGGCACCCATACTGGCGGCCATGCCGGTACAGATGGTAGCTACATCAGAGCTAATGAATTGCATGGTGTCATAGATCGCCAAACCGGCATACACGTTGCCGCCGGGGCTGTTGATGTAAATCTGAATATCGCGGTTAGGGTTGCTGCTTTCAAGAAACAACAACTGCCCGATGATGATGTTGGCCACGTCATCATAAATGGGCACACCCAAAAAGATGATACGATCCATCATCAAACGTGAGAAGATATCCATGGCCACGGCATTCATTTGTCTTTCCTCGATGATATTGGGTGTTAGGCCTTTAATAAGAGGAACCGTGCCTGCCTGCGGGCTGCTGGTCTGCAGTTCCATGTATTTATCTACATAGAGGCTGTTTAAACCCAGATGTTTTACAGCGTATTTGCGAAATTCTTTTCCTTGATCCATGCTTGTCAATTTATAATATTCGAAGTTAATGCTAAAAAATGAAATCTTATTCTCCGTGCTCGTGTTTATGCTCATTTACGTGTTTGAAATAATCTTCCACGTTTACTTTTTTCTCTTTCGGGGTAACGGTTTCTTTCACCTTGTCGTAGGCCATGCGGTAGATAACCCTGTCAGCCATTTGGGTCACAAATTCCCTTTCGGCCATGCGTTTTTTGATGGTTTCGTCTAAAAATCCGTCTTCGGGATTGATGTTCATGCCATACTGCCGGTACATACCCATGTAATATGTCCGTGCTTCCTGCAAAATGGCTTCCTGAGCGGGTTTTAACTCGTATTTTTCGGCAATTTTGTCAATTACCAGACGGCGCATCAGCGCTGATTTCTCCTCGGCGTATTTCTCCTCAATGTTTTCAGCGTTATAGTGTTCAGCTTTGGTGGCCAACAACCAGCGTTTCAGGAAAGCATCAGGCAACTGAATCTTGTGTTTTTCCATCAGCAAATGCCCGATCTGGTAATCTATCCACAGGTCGGCTTCGTTGCGGTAATAATTCTCCAGGTTTGACTTGATGCGCTCGCGGTATTCTGCTTCGGTTTTTGGGTAATCCGCTGGACCAAAAACTTCTTTGAAGTAATCTTCGTTCAGTTCGGCAAAAGTGCGGCGCTTGATGTCGGTAATAACCAGTTTAAAATTAGGATTAAGATCATTTACACCTTCGCGTGCAATGCCCAGACTGCTGGAAATAACGCCTTCATTGCCGTTGAACAGTTTTTGAATATTAACGGTCATTTCAGCACCGCGCTGGCTGCCCAGCAGGGCTTTCTGGGTTTTTTTGTCTTCTACCAGACTGGCCACCATGCTCACAGGTTTTTCGACGATGCCGCCATCCAGGAGTTCGCCGTTTTCGTTCAGTTCAGTGAGGTTGGCGTAGATAATATCTTCAGCTTCGGCTTTTTCAACTTCTTCCAGTTTACCATAGCGTTTACGGGCGTATTCAATGTCTTCATCAATTTCTTTGTCACCAACAGAAATGATGAAATGCTCCAGTTTGTCTTTGGCTGAGAAATCGAGCTCAAATGCGGGTGCCATTCCCAGATCAAAGGCAAAGCTGAAAGAATCGTTGTTTTCGATATCAATATCACTGGGGGTGTTTTCAGATGTGATAGGATATCCCAGAATATCGAGTTTGTTGTCTTGTATGTATTGATTTAGTGCATCGGAGGTAGCCTGCTGAATTTTTTCAGCTAAAACGCTTTTGCCATATAGGCGTTTCACCATGTCCAGCGGAGCTTTACCGGGCCGGAACCCTTTCATGGTGGCATTTTTCTGGATGCGGCGGAGTTCTTTGTCTACTTTTTCGCTGTAATCTGCTTTTTCGAGGTTGATGACAACCATGGCGTTCAGGTCGTCAATTTTATCAAAAGTTATGTTCACGGTTTTGTATTTACAAATAGAATACCCCTTAATGAATATGACGCAATGTCATGTCCAGGGCTTTTTAGTGCACGCGGAGGGACTCGAACCCCCACGCCTTGCGGCGCCAGATCCTAAGTCTGGTGCGGCTACCAATTACGCCACGCGTGCGGAGACCATTTCGAAATATTTTCTTTCTCAAACGGGCCTGCAAAGGTAAGAAAAATCGTACTTATTTGCAATCAATTGAGGAGAAATACGTGCTCAGATAACGGTTACATTGTATTGGTAGGTTTTTTTGTTTTTCAGCGTGATTTTAACCTGCCATCGGGTACCGGGTTTTTTGTCGCCGAGTTCGGAAGCAGGCCTGAATGATAGCACAGGATGATTGAGTTGCTCTGCCGGCTGATAAAAAACAATGGTAGGGACTTCCGTATTGGTTTCGTCAAAAACCTTCACTTCAGCACCTTGCAAAGGAGCATCCATGCTGAAGGTCCACTTGTCCATGAACAGCATTTTCGGGCAGTAGCGGTTTGGCCATGCCACAAAATGGGTTTTATACCGTGCAGAGTCGGCGGTTGGTGCCAGATCTAGCAACCAGAAAACGGAGTTGTTTTCCGCACTTCCAAAACCTGCATACTGGCTTCCGGGATTGAGAATGCTGCGGCGGTTTATCAATTCATCGCTTTTGCGGTCATCCATAAAGATGGTAACACACTGTGCCGGATTGGCTTCAAGGATAGCCTGCGCATTAGCAGCAGCCTCGGCGGCATTTCTTGTATAGCACTGGTGGGTCTCGGGTTTGGGTTCGCGGCTGAAAATTCCCAGCGGAGCAAACATCACCGCGGCTTCCTGACATTTTTTTACCTTATCCATACTCAGTGCCATGGGTTGTTTCACACCGGCATTTTGCCTGAAATAATTAATCCTGTCTATGACCTTGTATAGTGTCGAGTCTGGCAAACTGCCTGCCTTGCAGAGGTTACTGCTGCCATCCCAGCCCGTGGCTGCGCGTTTTACACCATTTTTGGTTTGGTACACAATGCGTGTTTTGGAGTAGCGAACCACAAAGTCCTGTTCGGCTAGCCTTTTGCAGAGTTCATGAAGTGTTTTTCCCGACGGACTCAATGTGGCAAGGGTTTTTTCATCGATGGCCTCCAGCCTGTTTACATAGCGCCAAGCGGCGTACATGTTTTCATCCTGTATCGCCGAATCCGTGCATTGAAAAAGGAGTTTAATTCGGGTAACCGGTAATATCTTATCCTTGGGAAAATCAGCAACCAGCGCTTCACACATTTCAAGCTGCAGATAGGTTTCAACTGCTTTTACAGGCTTGGCAGTCCATGCATTAAAGAAATTCAGCCGGTATTGTGAAATGTTTTTGTTTTTAGGATAATCCTCACGGGCATCTGAAAAAAGAATTGAAATAAGCTTTCGACTGATGGTGTTCGGGGGTGACTTCAGCAAGCCCTCCATAACAATTTCATCTACTGCAGGGATTTTTTTCTGGGCGGCATACCATTTCTTAAAATGGAAGGCTATACTTCCAGGCTGGTTTTTTCTGAGGAAATAGTCCAGGCACTGATACAGAAATGCCAGACTGTCATTGATTAAAAATGCATCAGCCTTGTTTACAACACCTTTTACCACAGCATCTTTTTTCATTCGGTAAAACTGGGTTAGCAGCATCCCAGCTTCGTCCCACGGCTTGCTCCGGGTAAGAGTTCCCAATTTACTGAGGTAGAAATTATTTTGGGAAAGCAAGTAGGCACTATCTGCAGGGAAATAATTCAGCGCCCTGTTAATTACTTCCAGATATTCGCTGTTAAAACCGCGTTTTGCCGCTGTAGCCAGGTCCCTGTTTACAAGCAAGCGGATATTATTTTTAAGAATTATATTCGAGGAATATACCTGCAACCCCATTTCGGTATAGCTGAGCGCACTATCATAAAAACTTTTACTCATATAATAATTACTCAAGACTTCGAAGGGTTCTCTCATGAATGTACCTGGACAGGTTTGTGCCGACCAGGCACCAAAGTTCCAGTTTGCCACGGTCTTTAAAATTTTCAAACCTTCGCGTTCCTGCCTGTCTTTTGTGTAGCTAAGTCCCAGCATGCCATAGGCAATGGTATCGCCTGTTAGCAAATAACTGTTCTTATACATCTGAATGGCTTTGGCAAAACTATTTTGAGCGTAGGCTGCCATGGCTTCTTTGTTGTTCTGGAAGGTAATGGCTTTCATCCATTTTTCGTAGGACTCGTAATATTTGTCGTTAACATCTTTTGTTCTGGCTCTTACGGCGCTTTTCGCACATTCCTTGAAATAATTGACTTTGCCGCCCCTATATTTATCTAACTGGCTCATTTCGTACTCAGCAGAAGCCTTAATGTACCAAAATTCCACCGCGGTTTTATCGTCTTTTACCACCGATTCTGCGACAGACTGAGCCCTGGCCCATTTTTTACCCTTTAATGCAGTACGCGCCTTAATGAGGTCTTTGTCCTGCGCTTCAACAAAATTGAAAGAAAGCAGGGTTATCAGGATTAGTATGTATTTCATGTATTGCAAATTTTCAAAATTTAATTGAAAACAAGAAACCTTGTGGAAATATTGGGTAAAATACCCGAATCCGGCTTTTGATGATAATGATTAAACATTATTATGAAATATAATATATTTTCAGTAACTTCGCACCGCAAATAACCAATAATTATTTGCATGTCGTTTTCAGACAAAATTTTTCCTGAAGGTTTAACATTCGATGATGTACTTGTGGTGCCCCGCTATTCGCAGGTATTGCCCCGTGAAGCCAATACTTCCACGCAGTTTACCAAAAAGCTATGCTTGAATATTCCCCTGGTAAGTGCGGCTATGGACACCGTTACCGAAAGCCTAATGGCCATTGCCATGGCGCGTGAAGGCGGAATCGGTATTATTCATAAAAACATGAGCATTGCCCGGCAGGCCGAAGAGGTAAAAAAGGTTAAGCGCAGTGAAAGCGGCATGATTCTCGATCCGGTTGTTTTGCATGCAGATACCACGCTGGGCGATGCCATGAGACTGATGCGCGAACACAAAATCGGCGGTATTCCTGTGACTGACTGCGACGGAAAGCTTGTGGGAATTATAACAAACCGCGATTTGCGTTTCCAAACCGATTACGGCCGTCTGGTAAGTGAGGTTATGACTTCAGAAAACCTTGTGGTGGCGCCCATGGGAACCGATTTATTAGGTGCTCAGGCCATACTGGAAACGAGCAAAGTGGAAAAATTACCTATAGTCGATGAGCGTTTTCATCTGAAAGGACTCATTACATACAAAGACATTCAGAAGGTAAAGCATTACCCGCGTGCCGTGAAAGACGCGCATGGCCGTTTGCTTGCCGGTGCGGCTGTAGGGGTTACTGCCGATACCATGGATCGTGTAAAAGCACTGGTTGCCGTTGAAGTAGACGTGATTGCCATTGATACGGCTCACGGGCACAGCAAAGGAGTAATTGACGAAGTAAAACGCCTGAAAGGCACTTTCCCCGATTTGCAGATTATTGCCGGAAATGTTGCCACCGCCGAAGGGGCCAAAGCCCTTGCCGATGCCGGGGCCGATGCCGTAAAAGTGGGTGTAGGGCCCGGTTCTATATGTACCACGCGCATTATTGCCGGAATTGGTATGCCCCAGCTAAGTGCAGTACTGGCAGCCGCTGAAGCCCTTAGAGGAACCGGAGTCCCCGTAATTGCTGATGGCGGTATCCGCTACAGCGGAGACCTGGTAAAGGCGCTGGTTGCCGGTGCGGGAACTGTTATGGCAGGTGGCCTGTTTGCAGGCACTGAGGAGTCTCCCGGAGAAATCAGCTTTTTTGAAGGAAGAAAAGTAAAAAGTTACCGCGGTATGGGTAGCATTGAAGCCATGAAAGAGGGCAGCAAGGACCGTTATTTTCAGGATGCCGAAGATGAAGTAGCCAAATTTGTGCCAGAAGGCATTGTGGGTTCGGTGGCGTACAAAGGAAACTTGAGTGAGGTAGTATATCAGCTAGTAGGTGGATTGCGCGCCGGTATGGGCTATTGCGGTGCTTCTACTATAGATGAACTGCAGCAGGCTACTTTTGTACGAATTACCAATGCCGGTATGCGCGAAAGCCACCCGCATGATATTTCTATTACCCGGGAAGCCCCGAATTACAGCCGTTAATTTATCTAAAATTTAAATGGCTGAAAAAATATCAATATCAGCGGAAATCAGTAAATCGCGATACACTCGAAGCGTATTGCAGTAAAAGCAAATAGTTTTATTCTAATGGCTTTGCCGTAATTTCACAACCCGTTGATAACATAAAGTTAAAAACAACATAATTCCATTGCATCTTGCAGTATGGTTAATTTTGCAAGATACATGCCTTCCATAGCTGCTCATTGTCTTAGTTTTTTTTTATTCTTTGGAACCGTTTCCTGCAGCGGACAGCGCAAATCA
Source organism: Bacteroidota bacterium (assembly GCA_016868535.1). Lineage (GTDB taxonomy): Bacteria > Bacteroidota > Bacteroidia > NS11-12g > UBA955 > RGEC01. The sequence goes on from VGGQ01000072.1 coordinate 7,130, forward strand.
GCTTCAGACTCCGGGAAGCAGATTACCATTGGTTTCTGGAACATGGAGAATCTCTACGACACCTGCAATGATGCATGGAATGATGATGATTTTACGCCCGAAGGGCAAAATGCATGGGATGAAACCCGATACCGCAGCAAGCTTAAAAATATGGCCCGCGTGCTTGATTCTATCAATGCCGATTTACTGGGTATGTGCGAAGTAGAAAGCAAAAAAGTTTTGCTTGATTTGAGGGCTGTGCTGAAGGGTGCCGGTACAAATTATGAAATTTTGCATTTTGATTCTCCCGATGAAAGGGGCATTGATGCTGCGCTGTATTACCACAAAGAAAAGTTCTCCGCTATAGGTTCTGAACCTATCCCGGTTGTGTTGTCGGAAAACGACAAAACCCGCGACATTCTGCACGCTGTACTATTGCACAAAGCCACCGGCGATACGCTGCATTATTTTGTGAATCACTGGCCATCCAGAAGCGGCGGTACCGAGGGTAGCGCAGGCAAAAGAGTCATTGCTGCGCAAATCCTGCACAAAACTTTGCAAACCCAAAACCTCTGGAACAAAGCATTTGTTATTGTAGGTGATTTTAATGACAATCCCTGGGATAGCAGTATCAGCAAAGTTTTGGGCTCATGCAAACCAGCCAAAAAGTCGAATTGCCAAATACACAACCTCGCAGGATTTTTTGATGTTACCCAAGCCGGCACTCTTAAATACAACAGCCGCTGGGATATTTTTGATCAGGTTATGATTAGCAGTGCCTTGTGGAATAAGTCAGGAGCAAACTTAAAATTCAAACCATACAGCAATCAGATTTTTGCCCCCGAGTGGATTCTTCAGCATGGCGGAAAATATGAAGGGCACCCCTTAAGAACCTTTGGTGGTAAAACCTGGCTGAATGGCTTCAGCGACCATTTGCCAGTAACGGCAGTTTTAACCTATGACAAATAAACCCGGTATAAAATCCAACATACGCAAAAAAAACGAGAAAAACAAGGGAAAACATCCTGCCTATAGCCTCATTGACCGTGAACTTAGCTGGCTGGCCTTCAATGCCCGCGTATTGCAGGAAGCAGCCAATAAACAGGTTCCGCTGCTTGAAAGAATCAAATTTCTGGGAATTTTCAGCAATAACCTGGATGAGTTTTTCCGTGTACGTGTGGCCGCTGTGCGCCGTCTGCTTCAATTAAACAAAGACATCAAAGAAAAGGAATTCAAATTCCTGAAAAAGGAACTGGAATCCATCAAATCTACGGTTTTGTTTCAACAGCAGGAATTTTCCCGAATCTACACGGATGAAATCTTGGAGGATCTGAGAAAAGAAGGTATTGTAATTGTGGATGAATCTGTTTTGACGGCAACGGAAGAATCTTATGTGCACGATGTTTTTGTAAACAAAATAGAAGGCCGCATAAGCCCTCTGCTGCTGCATCATGGCAGGGAATTTCCGAATATCAAGGATGGTGAGATTTACCTTGCAGTGAGCATGCGAAACAGCGTATCAGGCCAAGTGCATTATGCCTTGGTGGATATCCCTTCCAATGTGCTTGGCCGTTTTCATTTGTTACCTGGCAGCGAAAAAACCAAACGTATAATTCTGCTGGATGACATAATACGCGTAGGTTTGCCTTTGTTGTTTAGCAGCCTTGATTTTGATGAGTTTACTGCGCATACCATCAAAATAACGCGCGACGCAGAACTGGATATAGACAACGAAATAGCGGTTTCACTGATAGACAAAGTTGTAAAGAGCCTGAGACAGCGGAAAACCGGTACACCAACCCGATTTATATATGACCGCGAAACACCCCCAGATTTACTTGACTTTCTGACACGCAAACTCAAAGCAGATAAAGACAGTATTATTCCCGGTGGCAGATATCACAATTTCAGGGATTTTATAAAGTTTCCGGATGTAAACCGCCCTGACCTACTGAATCCGAAGCAGCCGGTAACCCGTATTAGAGAAATTGACGATGCCAAAAGCATGCTCAACCTGATACAAAAGCGGGACCTTCTTTTAAGTTATCCCTACCAGCCTTTTGATTATGTCATAAGACTTCTGCGCGAGGCGGCCATTGATCCCACGGTTTTTGCTATTCGTATTTCTTTGTACCGCCTGGCGGAAAACAGCAGTATTGCCGAAGCGATTATCAACGCCATACAAAACGGTAAACAGGTGATTGTGGTAATGGAACTGAGAGCGAGGTTTATGGAAGAGCACAACATTTTCTGGGCCAACCGTTTCCGTGAGGAAGGAGCATATGTGATTTATGGAATCCCTGCTTTAAAGGTTCACAGCAAGCTCATTGTAATTTCACGCAGAGTGGGTTTTGAAACCACCAACATTGCACATATTGGAACGGGCAACTTCAATGAAGATACTGCTCGCATGTATTGCGACCATGCCTTGCTTACATCACGCAAAAAAATAGGGGAGGAATGC
>VGGQ01000073.1 GCA_016868535.1 Bacteroidota bacterium
CGCCTACAGCTGAAGCCAACAATGTGTAATCATCCAACTGCGCCTGACGCTCAGGACCTTCCACCAAACCTTGCAGCTGCTTCGCTATTTTCTCTGCTGTAAAATCGGCCTGTATCAGTTCCGGCACTGCCGGTTTGTTCAGAATTAAATTCACCAAAGAAATGTACGGCACCTTAATCACCCGCTTGCCGATGGCATACGTGAGCGCAGCCACCCGGTAACAAACCACCTGCGGCACGTTTAACAACGCTGTTTCCAGTGTGGCTGTTCCGCTGGTTACCACCGCAACTGTGCTACCGGAGAGCACTTCGTAGGTTTTGCCCTGGCACAACTCCATATTGGGTAATAAAGCGTATCGATCGTAAAACGAACGGTCAAAGCAGGGCGCTACTGCCACCCTGAATTTCCAGTCGGGTTTAAGTGCGGCCAATTCCAACATTACTGGCATGGTATTGTCAATTTCATTGGCCCTGCTGCCTGGCAATAAAGCAATATTTATATTATTACCAGTATTTTGCGATTTAGATTTCTGTATTTGATAAAAAGCCGCTATTTCATCCATCACCGGATTGCCTACATAGATTGCATTTACCCCATGCTTTTTGAAAAACTCTATTTCAAACGGTAATATAGAATACAATGCATCTACATTTTCGCGGATGCCCTTTACACGCCCTGTATTCCAGGCCCATACCTTGGGTGCAATGTAGTAATGTACCGGAATGCCCTTTTTATGGGCAAATTTGGCCATAGGCATATTAAATCCTGGATTGTCTATAAGCACCAGCAAATCGGGCTTCCAGACACGTATATCTTTTTTGGCTTTGCGCAAATGTCCTGAAATAGTACGGATATTTTTAATTACCTCCCACAAACCCATAAACGCCCGCTCGCGATAATGTGAAATAAGTTCGCCGCCGGCTTCCCGCATCAAATCACCACCCCAGCAACGAATATCGGCGTCAGCATCTATGGTCTTAATGGCCTTAATCAGATTGGCTCCGTGCACATCGCCGCTGGCCTCTCCCGCCACAAGGTAATATTTGCGGGCTCGGCTCATGTAAACCAGTTCAGGTCAATAATAATGGTCCACAATGCATTGAGACTGGTACCAATCAGCCAGCCCCGTCCAAAATTCATCAATTTGGGATTGCGCATAACCAGGAAGAAAATGCCAATGTTGGCGGCCACGCCCAACTGGTAATAGGTGTTGTAAAATCCTTCGCCATGCAATATCGCATAAATAATGGTTTGGAATTGTATCCCCTGCGCCATGGCAATCCAGCCTGCCACCAGCATAGGTAGCATGGAGGCAATGAGCAACCCGCTTACCAGTTGAATAACTCTATCCATTTAGATCCCATTTATTAATAGCACCAATGCGCTGATGATCCGTCAAATCAAACATGGTAGGCACCAAGGATACATAGCCGTTCTGCAAAGCCCATTCGTCGGTATTCTGTCCTTGGTCCATATTCACAAATTTACCGGTCATCCAGTAATATGTGCGCCCAAAAGGATCGGTGCGCTGATTAAAATCTTCTTTCCACTTGGCCTGGGCCTGACGGCAAACCTTAATGCCTTTGATAACGCCATCCTCCGGTTTGGGGATGTTCACGTTCAGCAGCGTGCCATAGGGCAAATCATTCTGTAGCACATTTTCAGCAATCTTTTTGATAAACGGTTTTGCAGGTGAAAAATCAGCCTCCCAGCTGTAATCGCAGAGCGAAAAGCCGATGGCTCTCATGCCATCAATAGCACCCTCCATGGCGGCACTCATGGTTCCGCTGTAAATCACATTGATGCTGCTGTTGGAACCGTGGTTGATGCCCGACACCATCAAATCCGGCTTGCGGGGCAATATTTTATCGATGGCGATTTTGACGCAATCAACGGGCGTGCCGCTGCACTGCCATGCCTCCACACCCTGAAAAAGTTCCACTTTGGTAAGACGTATGGGCTGATTGATGGTGATAGCATGCCCCATAGCACTCTGGGGTTTATCGGGGGCTACCACTATCACATCTCCCAGTTCCAGCATGGTTTCTACCAGTGCCGAAATGCCCGGAGATGTAATGCCGTCATCGTTGCTGATGAGTATCAGGGGTTTCGTCATACTGCAAAATTCGGGGATTTAGGTGGCAGAATTGATAACTTTCTGAAAGTTGTCAATTCTTCGCCAATGCCTGACAATCGCGTATATTTGCACCATGCAGGATAAATACGGTTTGCGCGGTGTTTCCAGCCAAAAAGAGGATGTGCACAACGCCATAAGCCACCTAGACAAAGGCCTATATCCAAAGGCATTCTGCAAAATCATTCCCGACCTGCTGGGCAATGACCCCGAATACTGCAACATCATGCACGCCGATGGTGCGGGCACCAAAAGCAGCCTGGCCTACCTCTACTGGCGCGAAACCGGCGACGTGAGCGTATGGAAAGGCATTGCGCAGGATGCCATTGTGATGAACACCGACGACCTGCTTTGTGTGGGCGTTACAGGTCCGTTCCTGCTCAACAGCAGTATTGGTCGCAACAAAAACCTTATTCCGGGTGAAGTGATCGCCGCCATCATCAATGGCACCGAGGATTTTTGTGCCAACATGCGCGATATGGGCATTGAAATCTACACCACCGGCGGCGAAACCGCTGATGTGGGTGATCTGGTGCGCACGGTTATTGTGGATTCTACAATAACCGCCAGGGCCAGACGCAGCGATATTATCAGCAACCACACAATCGCACCCGGACAGGTAATTGTGGGATTTGCATCCTACGGAAAAGCAACCTACGAAAACCAATACAACGGAGGTATGGGAAGTAATGGTCTCACCAGCGCCAGGCATGATGTTTTCAGCGCGAAGTACCGCGAAAAATATCCCGAAAGCTACGATACAGCCCTGCCTGAAAATGTAGTGTATTGCGGCAGTAAAAAGCTCACTGATGCAGTAGCAGGTAGTCCGCTGGATGCGGGCAAACTGGTGCTCTCACCCACCCGTACCTACGCACCGCTGCTGCAAAGCATACTGAAAGAACTGCGTCCGGCCGTGAAAGGCATGGTACACTGCAGTGGCGGCGGACAAACCAAGGTTTTGCACTTCACGGATAACCTGCACGTGGTAAAAAACAACCTGTTGCCCATTCCACCCCTGTTTCAAATGATTCAGGAAGAAAGCGGCACATCATGGGAAGAAATGTTTCGGGTATTCAATATAGGCCACCGCCTGGAAATTTACACCGACGAAAAATCGGCTGAAACTATGATGCAACTAGCAAAATCCTACGATATCGATAGCCGGCTTATCGGATACACCGATGCCTCTGCCTCCAAATCCCTCACCATTTCGGGTGAATGGGGTGAACTGAGGTATTGAATGCGGAGACGAACAATGGTGCGTCCTTACATCAACAGCACATAAGAAGGACAATGATCCGAATGTTTGGCATCCGCCAGAATATCCGCCCCTTTGAGGTGTTTTTTCAAGTTGTCTGTCACGCTTATATAATCAATGCGCCAGCCCTTATTATTCACCCTAGCATTGGCCCGAAAACTCCACCAGGTATAGCGGTACGGCTCGGGATGAAATTCTCGGAAGGTATCAATCATACCATTGCCAAACCATTTGTCCATCCAAGCCCGCTCTTCGGGTAGAAATCCCGTGGTGTTTTTATTACTCACCGGATCGTGAATGTCGATGGGCTTGTGGCAAATATTATAATCACCACAAACCACCAGTCCGGGCAAAGTTTTACGAAGTTCATTACAGTAATCATAAAAGAAATCCAGAAAGCGGTATTTCACATCCTGCCTGTGGTCGCCGCTGGTGCCGCTTGGGAAATAGGCGGAGATTACACTAAAATCCTCGTAATCGGCATGAATCACACGGCCTTCATGGTCATACTCCTCCTGATCGCAGCCGTAATGCACATGTTTGGGTGCTTTTTTGCTGAATATAGCCACCCCGCTGTAGCCTTTTTTGATGGCCGAAAACCAATAGTGATGATACCCCAGCGATTCAATGGTAGCAATATCGGCCTGATCCTGCGTGGCCTTGATTTCCTGCAGGCATACCACATCAGGGTTTTCATCCTTTAAGAAATCAAAAAGGCCCTTGGAAGTCGCACTGCGTATACCATTCACGTTGTAGGTAAGGATTTTCATGGTGCAAAGGTAATATCCCCTAAACAGAGGTTTTAACATTGCACATTGAGAGGGGCAAAAACACTCAAAATTGCACATCAATCTGTGTATTTTATCATTTTATTGATAATCTATTTGTGCAATTAATCCCTGCATTCCATCAGCAACAGATGCCCGGTTTTGTATGAAATCTCCACAAAACCATCTTCAGCCACCTTGTTGCTGCTGCCGCTTCTACCGGGAAAATGCAACGACTCGTTTTGCAGGGCAAACGCAAGATTGGATGTATGAATTCCATCAGCCTCCATAACAGGTATGAGCGACAGCACCGTATCTTTCGGGTACCACTTTTTAAAGTTTTTGGGTAAATTGAAAATGCGCGAATGGTCATCAATGATGGTGAGTTCTATGCGGTCTGAATAAGCAGGTAATGTAGCCAGGTTATTGAAATGGTGATCGCTGCGGCGACCCGTGGCCCAGACAATATGCGCGGCCTGTTGGCCTTCGGCAATAAGAAACTCGATACCCTTTTGCAAATCCGTGAGCTCCTGATTGGGAGCATGCACAATACGCACACCCTGCAAGGCCGCATCAGAATCCCAGCCGCGCTCCACGGAATCAAAATCGCCCAGCACTGCATCCACTCTGATGTTCATGTCAATTACACGTTGCAGCGCACCATCCAGCACCAACACATACGGATTCCACTCCAACAATTGACCCAACAACTCCGAATCGCATTCAGCGCCATTGGCAATGATGAGCGCAGGTTCCTGTCCGTCGCGTACAAAGTGGTGGGAAGACACGACGCAAAATTAGGGATGAATCACACTTTCCGCATCCATAGTCCATTGATCGCATACCACCCGGGAAGTATCGAAAAACAGGCCCGCTGTCCCAATATTTTGTTGTATTTTCACGTTTTATTTTAATTATGTCAACCAAACCCCGCATTCTCTGGGCAGATGATGAAATTGACCTTCTGAAACCCCACGTTTTGTTTCTGGAAGGAAAAGGATATGAAATGGTAACCGTGAGCAGCGGCAGAGACGCCATTGAACAGGTGAAGCAAAAGGAATTTGATCTGGTTTTTTTAGATGAAAACATGCCCGGAATCTCCGGTCTGGATGCGCTTTCCAGCATCAAGCAAGATAAACCCAACCTGCCTGTGATTATGATTACCAAAAACGAGGAGGAGCATATCATGGAGGAGGCAATAGGTAGCAAAATCGCCGACTATCTTATCAAGCCTGTAAATCCTAACCAGATATTGCTTTCGGTAAAAAAGAACCTCGATGAAAAACGGCTGGTGACCCAACGCACCACACAAAGCTACCAAAAGGAATTCATGCATATTGGCATGGCAGTAAGCGAAAAAATGGCATTCCCCGAGTGGAAAGAAGTATATAAAAAACTGGTTTTCTGGGAAATAGAACTGAACGAAAGCGGCGAGGAGGGAATGAAGGAGGTATTTGAAACACAGAAAGCAGATGCCAACCGCAACTTCTGCCGCTATGTTTCCGATAATTATGTGGGTATGCTGAAAAGCACCGGTGAGGGAGGCCCCGTGATGAGCCACAACCTGTTCCGTCGTACCATTAATCCATTACTGGACGGCGATTTACCCGTATTTATGATACTGGTAGACAACCTCCGCTTTGATCAGTGGCGCGCTATTTCAGAAACACTGCAAAACGGGTTCCGCATAGACCAGGAAGACCTGTACCTCAGCATACTCCCCACCACAACGCAATACTGCCGCAATGCCATATTCAGCGGACTTTTGCCTTCCGAAATAGAAAAACGTTTTCCCAATAAATGGAGCAACGATGAAGATGAAGGCGGTAAAAACATGTTTGAAAAGGACTTTCTGGAAGACCTATTGAAAAGACTGAGAAGAGACATTAAATTCTCTTACCATAAAATCACAAACCTCGATGCGGGCAAAATTTTAGTGCACAACGTTCCCAACATGTTTCAAAACAAACTGAATGTGCTGGTGTATAACTTCGTTGACAATTTCAGTCATGCCCGCACAGACATCCACGTTGTGCGCGAACTCGCCGAAAACGAAACAGCATACCGCAATGTGATGGCCACCTGGTTTAAGCACAGTGCCTTGTGGGAAGCACTACAGCGCATATCCGAGAAACCCTGCCGGGTGGTAATTACCACAGATCATGGCAGTATTCGTGTAAAAGATCCCATCAAAATTGTAGGTGATAAAAATGTGAATACCAACCTGCGCTATAAACAGGGTAAAACCCTCACCTACAACCCCAAAGAAGTGATGGAAGTAAAAAAACCGCTGGATGCCTTTTTGCCCACACTCCATATGAGCAGTTCCTTTGTGTTTGCAAGGGAAAACGACTTTTTTGCATATCCGAACAATTACAATTACTACGTAAACCACTACCGCAATACGTTTCAGCACGGCGGAATCAGCCTGGAGGAAATGTGCTGTCCACTGATAACACTCAGCCCTAAAGCGTAATGAAACCAAACATCGGGCCACTGGGTGAAACCGAGATTTCAAAGGTGGTTGACTACATTACGAACCTTAAACCACAACCGCGCATTATCACATTCACCGGAAACCTGGGTGCAGGCAAAACCACATTGATTCGCGCTCTGCTCAAAGCAGCAAACAGCAGCGATGAAATAAGCAGCCCCACTTTTGGTATTGTAAACGAATACCACACCGGAAAGGGCCGGATGGTATGCCACACAGATTGGTACAGGACAAAAAGTGCAGAGGAATTGATGGATGCGGGTCTAATGGAATACATCCACAATGATGATTGCCTGATGCTTATTGAATGGCCCGAAGTTGGCGTGGCCTTACTGGATGGCGAAAACTGCCTTCATGTAAACATAGAACATCACAACCATAAGCGGCTTTACCGTTTTACAGACCGCCTGTCGTAAACCCTCCACAGGGTATCGCCTTGGTAAATATCTGTGGCAAATACCGGTAAATTATAGTTATCAAACTTGCCTTCGCGGTTAAGTACTAGCAATAAATCTGCACTATCAGCTGTACTCACTGATTGAATATTTTGAGAAAATTTATCTGCAAGAATATATTTATTCAACCATATAGTTTCGGTAAAGGTATATACTTTTTTATTTTGTGAATCAACATGGCATTTCTCCAATGCATCAAGGGTACTAATTCCCCAATAATCCATGCTGAATGAACCCGGTTTCCATATGTTTTTTAATGAATTAAAATACACATAATCGTGTTCTATGTTAAACAATAAAAAAACGGGCAGTAACGCAAATAAAATAACTATATTTTTTAATTGTATACGCGAAACATATGAATCAATAAAAAGACCCATTATAAACACAACGGGAATAAACATAAAATAAACATGTCTCCAACCGTTATAAAGCGTAGGCCTTTGAACCAGAAGATACAGGCTTGTGATTAAAAATAAAATAATTACGTATTGAATTAAAACAGAACCTTTGAACAGCTTTATAGACTTACACAATCCTGCAAGAAACAATACAATATGCACCAATGGGAGTGTAAGCAGCATCCATAAAAAAACATAATATGAAGGCACATTACTGGGTAGTATTAATTTCCCCGCAAGCATAGTCGGCGATGGCCAGGGATTATCACTTATATATCGTAATATACCGATAAAACTTTCACATGGGGATTTCCAAACGGCAGGATATGTGACATACCATGAAACTAAAAATATAAAAACACCCAAAAACAACGCGTAGATTCTCTTTAAATCATATTTGTAGTGCAGCAATATCCATAGTACCGGAATGAAATAAAAAATACCTGCTAACCTTACCGTGCTTGCCATGCCTGCCAGCATGCAGGCGGCCCAGGGGAATTCCACTTTTTGAATAGAACCGGCCAGTGCCCACAACACAAACACTCCCATACACAGAAAAAAAACATCCTTGGAATTGTAATGCGCTTCTGCAAACAAGCGTGGCCAGCACGCATAAGCTATCGCGGTAAACATAGCTGTAGCTTGATTTTGATAAAATTGCCGTCCAATCCGGTAAACTCCAAAAACCGACAATAAAAAGATGGAAAACAAGAGTGCCCTTCTCAGAAGAATTTTAGTTTGCATGGGCGATGTAAAAACGAGCTGCTCCAGCAAATAGGCCGGTGTTTCGAACAGTGGACCGAAATATTTATGTTGCTGCACATCTTCAAACTTGCCCCATCCTGCAATATAACGGGCGTTCTCTATCCCAATACTGCGCTGGGTTAGCTCGTCATAATGTACACCATAACGGTGTAAGGCGGCAAAACCCAAAACAGCATATAAAACAAAGAACCAGGCAAAAACCCCGGTTCCCTGTATATTAAAAATATGTTTAATAGCCTTTATCAAGCAAGTGCCGCTTTGGCTTCAGCATTCATATAGGCTTCCATAGGCAAACAGGCACACACCAGGTTTCTGTCGCCGTAGGTGTCGTTCACACGGGCCACAGAAGGCCAGAATTTCTTGGCGGCCACAAAGGGGGCAGGATAAGCGGCTTTTTCCCTACCATATTCATGCGACCATGTATCCGAGGCAATTTCATAAGCAGTGTGGGGTGCATTTTTCAGCACGTTGTCTTCCTTGTCGGCTGTCTCCTCTTCTACCTCGCGTATTTCTTCACGAATAGAGAGCATGGCATCGCAGAAACGATCCAGTTCTTGCTTGCTTTCGCTTTCGGTAGGCTCCACCATCAGCGTTCCTCCAACAGGGAATGAAACCGTGGGTGCGTGGAAACCATAATCCATCAGTCGCTTAGCAAAATCAGCGGCTTCAATATTTGCAGAAGTTTTAAACTTGCGGGTATCCAGTATCATTTCGTGGGCACAGAAACCATGCTCGCCACTATACAGCACCGGATATTCGGCTTCCAGACGTGCTTTCATATAGTTGGCATTCAGAATGGCCCATTCGGTAGCGTTGGTAAGACCTTTACCACCCATCATTTTGATGTAAGCATATGATATAAGCAGTATACTGGCACTGCCCCAGGGAGCGGCACTTACGGCATGCATAGCCTTTTCCCCACCGGTTTTAATAACGGTGTGACCCGGCAGGTAAGGTGCCAGATGCGCTGCAACACAAATCGGACCCATACCGGGTCCGCCACCGCCGTGCGGAATACAAAAGGTTTTGTGCAAATTCAGGTGGCAAACGTCCGCACCAATCATACCAGGACTGGTAAGCCCCACCTGTGCGTTCATATTGGCACCATCCATGTACACTTGTCCACCATACTGGTGAATCATTGCGGTAATATATTTTATGGCACTTTCAAACACCCCGTGAGTACTGGGATAGGTTACCATCAGGCAAGCTAGACGATCCTTGTATTGTTCGGCTTTGGCTTTCAGGTCGTTCAGGTCGATATT
>VGGQ01000074.1 GCA_016868535.1 Bacteroidota bacterium
GCGGGGGCATCGCTTTGTGCTTCGCGCAGGTGATCCTGCATGTTTTTCACACCGCCGCCGGTTTCCAGCATGGCTGCGTTTTCGTTAGAGGGCATAGGCTCGGGGGTGAACATGGGCACAAATTCAGTGATTACAGGGGTTTGGGCTTCAGCCGCATCATTTTTGGTGTATGCGCTGGGTTTAACCTGCACTAGGTCTTCACGGCCCAGGTATTCGTATCCGAGTAGGCGGAAGATATAATCCACGATAGAGGTTGAGTTTTTGATGTTCGGGTGACCTTCGACCATGCCGCTGGGTTCGAAGCGAGTAAAGGCAAACTTGTCAACGAACTCTTCCAAAGGTACACCATACTGCAGCCCAACTGAGATAGCAATGCTGAAGCAGTTCATCAGTGAGCGGAAGCTGGCACCTTCCTTGTGCATGTCAATAAAGATTTCGCCCAGGGTTCCGTCATCGTAGTCACCGGTGCGCACGAAGATGGTTTGTCCGCCTACTTTTCCTTTCTGGGTAAAGCCCTTGCGCTTGTTGGGCAGGCGCTTCTTCTCCACGATATTGGAAAGCTGGCGCTTGAACTTTGTATCGGGGCTTTGGTTGAGGATGCGCTTGGCAGCTTCCAGCACGATTTCCGGTGTCAGTTCTTCTGCGTAGCGGATTACGGTCGTTTCTGCGGCTGGAGCAGCGTCTGACTTGGCTTCAGCCTTGTCATAGCTTTCGCTGGTTTCAGATTTGTTGCTTAGGGGCTGACTTAGTTTGCAACCATCGCGGTAAAGGGCGTTGGCCTTCAGACCCAACTGCCAGCTCAGTTCGTAGCAATCCTTGATATCTTGCTCGTTGGCTTCGTTGGGCAGGTTAATGGTTTTGCTGATAGCGCCTGAGATAAAGGGTTGAGCAGCAGACATCATGCGGATGTGTGCAAACGGGTGTATGTAGCGTTGACCGATGTTTCCGCACTTGTTGGCGCAGTCAAATACATCGTAGTGTTCATCCTTTAGGTGAGGAGCACCTTCTATGGTCATGGTACCGGTAACAAAGTTGTTGCAGGCAAGGATTTCATCACGGGTAAAGCCTAGGGCTTCCAGCATGTTGAAGCGGGGGTTATCGTATTGCTCGGCAGTGTAACCAATGCGCTGCAGTGTTTCTTCGCCCAGAGAGTATTTGTTGAATACAAAACCGATTTCGAATGCCATGGGTGCTTCTGCTTCCAGTTTTTCCAAATCGGCATCGTTGAAACCTTTGGCTTTCAGGGTTTCGTGGTTGATGAAGGGGGAGCCGGCAAATGTCTGATGGCCTTTGGCGTAGTTAACGATAGCGTCCACTTCTTCGGGTGGATAGCCTAGGTTTTTCAGGGCAATGGGAACGGTATTGTTAACGATTTTGAAGTAACCACCGCCAGAGAGTTTTTTGTACTTAACCAGGGCAAAATCGGGTTCAATACCTGTGGTATCGCAATCCATGAGCAGACTGATGGTGCCGGTGGGTGCAATAACGGTGGACTGTGCATTTCGGAAACCGTATTTTTCTCCCCACTGTAGTGCTTTGTCCCATGCACTGCAGGCTGATTTCAACAGGTAATCGGGGCAGAATTTCTCGTCGATACAAATGGGTTTAATACCGAGGTTTTCGAAAGCCAGTGGTGTATTGTAAGCCGCGTAGCGGTGGTTGCGAATAACGCGAAGCATGTGCTTCTTGTTTTTCTCATACATGCGGAACGGACCTTTTACAGCTGCCATTTCAGCGCTTGTAGTGTATGATACACCGGTGAGGATAGCAGTGATGGCTCCGCAAATAGCAGTAGCTTCTTTGCTGTCGTAGGGAATACCGGCGCACATGAGAATACTGCCCAGGTTGGCATAGCCCAGACCCAAGGTGCGGTAATCGTAGCTGAGTTGTGCTACTTCCTTGCTGGGGAATTGCGCCATGAGTATGGAAATTTCCAGTACGGTGGTCCAAAGGCGGGTAGCGTATTCGAAAGAGCCCACATTGAACTCGCGGGTTTCTTCGCTGAAGAACTTACGAAGGTTCAGCGATGCCAGATTGCAGGCTGTGTTGTCGAGAAACATGTATTCGCTGCAGGGGTTGCTGGCATTGATGCGTCCACCTTCGGGGCAGGTGTGCCACTCGTTGATGGTGTCATCATACTGCACACCGGGATCGGCGCAGACCCACGCGGCAGAGCCTATAGCATCCCATACCTGACTTGAGGGCATAGTTTTCATTACCTTGCCATTGCTTCTGGCGGTAAATTCCCAATCTTCGCCACTTTTCAGTTTTTCGAAGAAACGGTTGGGTATACGAATAGAATTGTTGCTGTTTTGTCCAGATACGGTAGCATAGGCATCGCCTTCGTAGTCGTTGCTGTAACCGGCATCGATAAGGGCGGCCACTTTTTTCTCTTCATCTTTCTTCCACTGGATAAACTCCATAGCTTCGGGGTGGTCGAGATCAAGGCATACCATTTTGGCTGCACGGCGGGTAGTACCACCGCTTTTGATCGCGCCAGCGGCGCGGTCACCGATTTTGAGGAAGCTGAGCAGACCGCTGCTGGTTCCGCCACCGGAAAGTTTTTCACCGGCACCGCGGATGTGGCTGAAGTTGGTTCCCACACCGGAACCATATTTAAAGATACGGGCTTCACGCACCCACAGGTCCATGATACCGCCTTCGTTCACCAGATCGTCGTCCACAGAAAGGATAAAGCAGGCATGGGGCTGGGGCCGCTCGTATGCAGAGGTGCTCTTCATAAGCTTCTCGGTTTCGGGGTCTACGTAATAGTGACCCTGTGGCTTGCCGGCAAGGGCGTAGCTGCTGTATAAGCCGGTATTGAACCATTGAGGGCTATTCGGCGCAGATTCCTGGTTAAGCATGGAATAAACCAGCTCTTCATAGAAAACCTGTGCATCAGTGCCGGAAGCGAAGTAGTTGTACTTTTCGCCCCATTGCCTCCAGCAGTTGGCCAGGCGGTGCACTACCTGCTTAACGCTGGTTTCGCTTCCGAGGCTGCCGTCGGGCTGAGGCACGCCGGCTTTGCGGAAATACTTTTGCGCAAGAATATCTGTTGCCACCTGGCTCCACCCCGCCGGAACCTCCACATTTTTCATTTCAAACACCACACTGCCATCGGGTTTTTTGATAACCGAACTGCGGTGGTCGTAGGTGAACTGGTCGAAGGGACTTACGCTCTCAACGGTATTTTGCCTCTTAAACTCTAGGCCTTTGGTGTTTACGGTAGTTTCTTGCGTCATATTTATTAATAGAAGGGTTGTGTTTGACGGTCGCTTTTCTCAAAACGGTCGGGAGTTCAAATGTATTTTATGTGTTATGGCATTTCCGAATTGGCTTTTCCACAGGTTTGGCGGAAAGCCGAACGGTGTGTGGACTTAAGCTTGTTGAAAAAGCGTGTATGCCTTATTAAATAAGCATCTTGGGTGTTTTAAATTCGTAAACCCTTATGGAATAAAGAAAAATTAACAACAGAATAAAAAATCTGCAATTAAAATATCCAATTTACGAAAAAAAGCGAGAAATACAAGTGTTGTCATCCTAAAATACAGTTTTGTCTGCGTGGCAATTCGGTTATGGGTTTTTCTATGTTTCTTTGCAAGAGATGTCTAAATTTCAATCATGGCTGGTTTCAAGGCACGAGGCGGGTGTCAAAACACTTGCCGTGCTGTTTGTGGGTGGTGGAATTAGAGATGCCCAATCAGCAGAAACTGCCTGGAACGCGGGGGCTGACATTGTAGTGGTGGGGAATGCCGCCTTTGAAAACCCCGATACTATAAGAGAAATTGCAGAGGTGTTTAATAAACTAAACAGCACCAAGGTTACCATGTCTTAAATTATTGACGCATTAGTGTATGTTTTTATATCCATTCAAGACCATTTGGCTAAAAACCCACACCGAAAGGTCGGTCATTGCAGATAAAATAATTCAGCAAACCTACCTGAGTGATGTCGGCTACAAAAAAATCGACCGTTTTACCAAATACTTTTACGGTTTGGCCAATGAAAATGAGTTCGTGCTCGAGAATATTGGTAACAAGCGCATCCCTGCTTTTTATGAAGGAGATATATTGGGTGTAGGTGAAGAAACGTATGTAAAAATAAGAATTGGTGCTTTAAAACATATCCGTATCTATGTTTTGTTCTGGTTATTGCTTTCTATGGGTTTGTTTTTCTGGATTAGAGGCTTACTCGGTCTGGATACAGTGGATTCCGGCATTATGTATGTATTTACAGGCATTCTGATGGCTCTTTTGGGTTACGGTTGTTTTTTTACATGGCAATTTCAGCGTAAATTAACCTCGGGCATTGATTTTTTCAGGGGGTTGCTATCTGCCGACAGGGTTAATGGCAATGATGTTCCGGCAATTTTTAAACGATAAACAAAAAATGAAAACAACGCTTAAACTTACTGTATTTTTTCTTTTTGGTATTATAAATCCGTTAAAATCCCAGGACACCATAATACTTAGAAACCAATCTCGGGTTATTTGCAAGGTTACGCAGATTTATTCCGCCAGTGTGGAATATTTGAAAATGGACGATACTGTCCGTAAACAATACTATTCATATCCAAAAAGCGATGTGTTGGAAATAGCTTACGTGGATGGAAAAAGAATACAGATAAGTGATAATTTTGGTTCAGCATCATCAGCAAACACGGCTCAAAACTCTGAGGAACAATATAGGAAGGGATTCAAGGATGGTTATCAATATTATCAGCCACACAAGGAAAGGTTGTTAGGGGCGTCGTTTATTGTACTGCCCTTTGTTTCATTGCCAGGCTGCATCTATCTTTCGTTTAAAAAGGTTTCAGACCATGAGATTCTGAGTTATCGGTATCAAAACAATAAAAATGTAGACTACCGCAATGGTTATCTGGCGGGTGCTTCCAAGCGTCGTCGCGTGGCGGTATGGAGTACGTTTGGCGGCGTAGTGGGTGCCGGTGCAGCTATTGGTCTGCTGTATAGTATGGGTAATGGCCAATAAGAAAAGGTGGATTTTTGTAAGCATTAAACAGTAAAATGAAGAATAACGTAAAGCAATTATTATGGCTGCTGCTAATGTGGGACGGATCGGCCAGCGCTCAGGACACGCTGGTGCTTAGGAACAACACTCGCGTGGTTTGCATGGTCACCAAAATTTATCCGGAGCGGATTGAGTATATAAATATCGGGGATACAACCAATAAACAATATTATTCATACCATAAAAGCGACGTAGTGTTGATTCGGTATGCGGACGGTAAAACCGACACAATTTTAAAACAAGCTTTATTGTTTATGGCTGATAGCTCAAGTGCATACGCTGAAAATCATTACGAACAAGGTTTGGACGACGGATTAGAGCGTTATCGACCTACCGAGGAGCGCAGGGCAGGTGTAGCAGCCGGATTGGTGAGTTTTATACTACCGGGTATTTATGTTCCGATCGTATATACGGTCTCAAAAGTTCCACCCCGCAAGATTCAGGACAATAAATTTATAGCCAGTAAAAATGAATCTTACCGAAGAGGATACATTGAAGGCGCCTCAAAACGAAGGGTTAGGGCTGTTTGGAGTTCTTACGGAATTACAATAGGAAGTTGCGCAGCGGGAATAGTTGCTTTGCTTTATTTGGCTGGTTTTTGATGAAATTTATAACAAGCTGTTCTGTCGTAACTTTTAACATTGCTAAACTATCTTATTAATGAAACGTTACCCTTTAATTCTCGCTCAAGGCCCGTTATATCCTTGTAGGTGACATAAACAACATACACCCCAACAGGATAAGGTTTATCATTGGCATCGTAACCTTTCCATTTTCCATTGGTTGCATCAAATATCTTGTTGCCCCATCGGTCGAAGATACGCAATCGATATTCTGTGATGTTTACCCCTATCGGATAAAGCAAATCATTCTTGTTGTTGTTGTTTGGTGTAAATGCATTGGGCAGCCACAGTTTGGGATTATACTCAATGTAGAAGAAGCAATTTATTCAAATCAACCTCCCAGCTTTTCACCGGTGTTTCTACTATCTGCCCAAGCAATTTACCATCCCTAAATACAAAAACTGTAGGTACTCTGGTTACGGATTGTTTTGTTGCAAAGTCATTATTAACAGGCTTTTTATCTTTGTCAACTTTAAAATACCCAAACGAATCGGCATGCGCTCCCACACCATCCAAAACGCGGCAAAGTCTCGGCAGCTCAAGGCGTGTGTCGCTACACCAGTTGCCGCCAATTACTTTCACAGAAATAGAGTCATTCCATCTTGCTTTGAGGTCTGTCAACGTTGCATTATCGGGCTGATATTGTGGGTATTCTGTTTTGATTGTTTCCTTAAATTTAGTGGCAATAGTTTTTTGCAGGGAATCCTGCGATTCCAATTCGGGCGCTATTGCTTTCAATAGTTTTTCGCGGTGTGTATGTTGCGCAGGCATATTGTATTCTTTGGTCTTTGAACAATAACGGGCCAATCCCATCAGGGCAATCAGCAGCATGAGTGTTTTCATTCCACAAAATTAGTGTCTAACCATACAATGCCGCTTAAAAATGGTAGCTTTGCCCCAGATTTCATGGGCATTACGGTATCGTCGCTGAAGGAGCCAATTTCCGCTGAACTGGAGATGTTTGAAAAACAATTCCGGGGCAGTATGAAAACCTCTGTTCCACTGCTGGACACAATCATGAACTATATTGTGCGCCGCAAAGGCAAGCAGGTAAGACCCATGTTTGTACTTTACAGTGCTTCTTTATTTGCCGAAATTGGCGAAAGAACCTATCGGGGTGCGGCATTAGTTGAACTTCTGCATACTGCCACCCTCGTGCATGATGATGTGGTGGATGACAGCTACGAGCGACGTGGCTTTTTCAGCATTAATGCACTTTGGAAAAACAAAATTGCTGTTCTGGTGGGCGACTTTCTTTTGTCTAAAGGACTTTTGCTGTCCGTTAAGCACAAAGATTATGACCTGCTGGAAATTGTATCCAATGCCGTTCGTGAAATGAGCGAGGGAGAACTGTTGCAGCTGGAACGCTCTCGTTTTATGGATGTTAACGAAGATGTTTATTTCGAAATTATCCGAAAAAAGACTGCCAGCCTCATTGCCTCCTGTTGTGCTATTGGTGCAGCTTCCGCCGGACAGGATACACAAACCGTGGAAGATATGCGCCGATTTGGCGAACTGATAGGGCTTGCTTTTCAGATTCGTGATGATTTGTTTGATTTTGGCGACAACAAATCCGGAAAGCCTGCCGGCATCGATATCAAAGAGAAAAAACTTACGCTGCCTGTTATCCATGCTTTTTCCAAAACATCCGGCAGTGAAGTGCGCAGCATAAAACGCCTGATAAGAAGCAAAACACCCGATAAGCAGAAAATAAGCCAGGTTATAGCTTTTATTGAGAAATACGGCGGACTTGACTATGCGCGGGAGCGTATGCATGCCCTGCGGGATGAGGCGTTTGAAATTCTTGACCGTGTGGCAAAACCCACACCCAACCGCGAATATTTGCGAAATCTGGTTACTTTTGTGATTGAGAGAGAAAGCTAATCATGAAAGCCATTATTCAGGGACAGGAAACGGTACTTGAGCAGATTGACGGGGTATGGACGCCCGAAAGCAACCCGGAGGCCACGGTTTCTGTGTTGCCCGATGGCCGTTTGCTGCTGCATGTGGGCAGTAGCGTGTTTACAGCCCGGCTGCTGGAAATCAACAGGTCTGAAAAGATACTCAATGTTTCGCTAAATGGCAGAACCATTCCGGTAACCCTGAAAGAGCCGCTGGATGATCTGCTTCACTCTATGGGACTGGATAAAATGGCAACAGCAAAGGTTTCCCATGTAAAAGCGCCTATGCCCGGCCTGGTGCTGAATGTGCTGGTAGAAGCCGGACAGGAAGTGAAGAAAGGTGATAAGCTGCTGGTGCTGGAGGCCATGAAAATGGAGAACATCATCAAGGCGTCCGGCGATGGCAAGGTGGGCAGAATTGCGGTTGAAAAAGGGCAGGCGGTGGACAAAAACCAAACGCTGATTGAGTTTGAATAACACAAACAATGAACATCTATTAACGGGGAAAATGACCACAATTCGCGTCTTTTATGCGGTTTTGGTAATTTATTTGCTTTTCGGACTCATCAACCTAGATGTAATTCCCATTCCCTGGCTGGACGAAGCCGCATGCCTAGAGCCGGCTGTGCTTTGGCAGCGAACCGGGCATTATATCAGTAAAGCCTGGCCCACGCCGGGGACAGAACAGATTTTTCTGAGCTATCCACCCAGCATTATGATGCTGCACCGCCTTACGCTGACAGTGTTTCCGCCTGATGTGTTCTGGGTGCGGTTGCCTTTTTTATTCATACATGTTTGTGCGGTATGGCTGTTGTTTCAGGTTTTTACGCGCAACCTTAAGCTAGATGCCCGCTGGGGGGCTTTGCTTTGTTTGTACTTTTTATTTGATAAAGCTGTTTTTGAAATCAGCCGTTCGGTGCGGAGTGAGGTAATAGAAGTGGTGCTGCTTGTGGCCTGGATGGCGGTTTATACCCGTGTAAAACCCATTCACAAAGGCTTACAGGCTTTTCTGCTGGGTTTGTTGTGCGGGGCCATGTTGCTTACCCACCTGAAGTTATGGCCTGTGGTGGCGGTGATGTCTGTGTGGTATGCTTGGCAGGGTTTTACACGGCCAAGGCTCGCCGGTTATTCAGCGGGCATGGTGTTACTGCCCTTATGTTTTCTGGTTTTCATCGACTTTAGGGTAACCGAACTTTATACCCAGTTGTTTCAGCATAGCATGGAACACACGGCGGGTGGCGGTTTGCATGTTCGGATCTACAATTATTTCATTGGTCGGTTTTATCCTGTATACAAGGAACAACCATGGCTACCGCTGCTGCATGGCTGGGTTACCTGGCTGGCGTGGAAACAGTTCAGGGCGCAGTCTATACATGCATTACCTGCCGCTGTATGGTTATTTGCCGGAGTAATATGGCTGTTGTTTTTGGGGCCGTATTACCGCTATTTTTTGTCCATGTATGTGGTGGGCTTGTGGATAGTGGCCAACTGGATAAAAGATCAGAAAAAGTTGTTTCCGGTTTTTAAACGCTGGTACGTTTGGCCACTGGCCGGGTTGATGTTGTTTCCATTTATTACGCGGCATGCGCTGGGATTCATACAGCGTCCCGAGCGTGATTCCAAAGCATGTTTACAGTTTTTGAAAACCCGGCTTCCCAACCAGGGGCACATTTTGTTGTATGGCAATGAAATCGGATTGTATTATGCAGCAAAACACCCAAAGGTAGATTTTACGCATACTACTTCACCCGATCATTTTGGGTTTGGGGAATACGACAGCATCTATTTTCTGACAGATGTACCGCATCCGGAGTTGAAACTGTATGCTATTTACCAGCCCAAACAATACGCCTTTCCCGACTGGATA
>VGGQ01000075.1 GCA_016868535.1 Bacteroidota bacterium
CGTACCACACCTTGGTTTATTTTTATCATGAGTATTGTGGTAAACGTGGGTATGTGGTTCGAACGTTTTGTGATTATTGTAACTTCTCTGCACCGCGATTATCTGCCAAGTAGCTGGGTAATGTATGCAGGTTCACTAACCGAAATAGGTTTGTTTTTGGGAACATTTGGAATATTTTTCACATGTTTCTTTCTGTTTGCCAAATTCCTGCCTGTAATTAACATGTCTGAAATTAAAACTATTCTTCGCAACCGCGAATAACCAAAATAGGAGACCACCATTCATGGGAATAATTGATAAAAACCTTAGCCTTCGCAACAGAAACAGAATGTTGCTGGGTATTTGGGAAGATGAAGACAAACTGGTAGAAGCCACCAGTGAACTGGTGCGTGCCGGAGTTAAAATTCAGGATGTGTACACTCCATATCCCGTTCACGGACTGGACAGAATTATAAATGTTCGTCGCAGCTGGCTGTCAATAGTGGCCTTCCTTTGCGGTATGACAGGTTTTAGTCTCGCGTTCTGGATGATTTATTACATGTACGTTCAGGATTGGCCCATAGATGTGGGTAATAAACCGGTTCGCTTTGGCCCCAGCTGGGTTCCTGTACTTTTTGAAGCTACTGTATTGTGCACAGCTTTTGGTATGGCATTCTTCTTTTTCTTCAGAAACAGAATGATTTGGGGAATTAAACCCGCACTGCTGGATCAAAGACAGACTGATGACCGCATGGTAATTGCTATAGAAACCGGTGAAGGTGTAGACGAAAAGAAAGTATTGAAGATCATGAAGGATCACGGTGCTGTGGAACTTCGTGAAAAATCAGGAGGGGTGCAAACCACTATTTAATTGAGATCATCCATGAAAAGCGTTTTGTATATCAGTGCCGAAGTGATTGCCCTTGTGGCAATTTCGACCGGATGTGTTAGCCGTGGAAATAATACCGGCTGGGAATACGCTCCGGATATGGCTTATTCCAAAGGTTATGAGCCTTACAACCAAGGCGACAGCAATTCTGTAAACCCTTACGGTATGAGCATGCGCGAACCCGTAGCCGGCACAGTAGCCAGAGATAAAGAAGCAACACATTATCCTTATGATAATAGCGCTGACGGTTACGAGGATGCAAAATCCTTCAATTATCCCAGCGATTTTGAAGACAAAGCTGAGCGTGGAAAATATCTGTTTGGAATTTACTGTACGCCATGCCACGGTGCCAATGGCGGTAACGATGGAGAAGTTTTCAAAAGAGGACTGGGTAAACCGGCTTGGCCTAATTTCCAGGATAAGTATATAAAGGAAATTACGGTTGGACAGATTTACCACACTTTGACTTATGGTAAAAACAACATGGGAAGTCATGCTTATGCACTTAAACCTATGGACAGATGGAGGGTTACCAGGTACGTGAAACAATTAAGTGGTGCCGGCGCAGATCCTGCTGCAGCCAAGGATAGCACTGCTGCAAAACCCAACAACTAATTAAGATTACTCAATGGGACACGGACATCATAAAAATAAAATTGAGATTACCCAGGAACAGTTTACCGTTCCGGCAAAGGCAAAAAGATTTGCAATCGCAATTACCATCTTAGGCTTAATCCTCGCCGGTATAGGCATTGCAACAATCGATAGAAACGGATCGCGCGGACACGGTCATGAGACTGCCGCCACCAAACATGAACACGCAGAACCAGCAGCCAAGGGAAGTGAAATTGCGATGAATGAGCATGCTTCAGATTCGCATGGAGAGGCCACAAAACACAATGGCAGTGTGGAAAATGAAAGTTTTGGCCCAAGGGCGTCATTTCACACCCAAAATAAACCTTGGACTACCCTGATTTGGTCTAATATACTGATAGTAGGTTACCTCTTGTTTATGGTATCTTTGGCTGCAATGTTTTTTGTAGCAGTCCAATACATTGCCAATGCAAGCTGGAGCGCCGCAATCAAGCGAGTACCTGAAGCCATTTCTACATTCTTTCCGGTTGGCTTTGCACTGGCATTTATTGCCATACTTGTAGCTAAAAATGATTTGTACCACTGGGTTCATTACGAGCACCAGCATTTAACCAAGGGCCAGCCTGGTTTTGATGCCATATTAGACGGAAAATCATGGTTTTTAAATAGCAACATGTTCCTCATATTTCCTGTCGTACTTGCAGCTATTTGGTGGTTGCTGGGTCGTAAACTAAGAAGTCTTTCGGTAGCTGAAGATGCCGCTCAGCCCGGTGATGTAACTTTTTTCAAGAAAAGCATACGTTACAGTGCAGGTTTTGCTGTAATTTATGGTTTCACAATTGCGGTTGTAGCCTGGCTGTGGATGATGAGCATTGATGCCCATTGGTTCAGTACCATTTTTGGAGTTTACAACTTCGCTACTTCCTGGGTTACGGCATTGACTATCATTTGCTTGTTTGTTCTTTATCTGAAATCTCAGGGTCACCTGAAAATTGTATCTGATGAGCATATTCATGATCTTGGTAAGTTTATGTTCGCGTTCTCGATCTTCTGGGCATACATATGGATTAGCCAGTATCTGCTGATATGGTATGCCCACATTCCTGAAGAAATGTCTTATTATCAGATTCGCTTTGAGGAGTACAAATTCAATTTCTTGTTGAATGTTGTACTCAATTTCATATGCCCTTTCCTCATTCTTATGATGAGAAATGCAAAAAGAAATCCGGTCGTGCTTACTATTGTTGGTAGCATCTTGATTTTTGGCCACTACCATGACGTATGGCTTATGGTAGTTCCCGGGGTGTATGGTCCCGATCAGCAGATTGGTCTGCTCGAAATTGGCACACTCTTTACTTTCCTAGGTATCTTTATCTATTGGGTACTGACTGCCTTGACCAAGCGAGGACTGGTTGCAGTAAATCATCCTTATATCGAAGAGTCAGCAAACCACGACGTGGGCGTATAAATTTTATTAACAATTCTGAGCCCCGGATAACTTCCGGGGTTTATTATTTTATGGTGTTTGAAACTTCCTTCCCACAAAATAAATTATTTTTGCAACCATGGATATCAGCAGCAAATATGACCCGTCCTTAATTGAGGATAAGTGGTATCGGTACTGGATGGAAAATGGATTTTTCCATTCTGTTCCTGATAAGCGCGAGGCATATTGCATTGTAATTCCACCACCCAATGTTACCGGTGTGCTTCATATGGGGCATATGCTTAATAACACAATTCAGGATGTGCTGATTAGAAGAGCCAGGATGCAGGGGAAAAATGCATGTTGGGTACCCGGTACTGACCATGCCAGCATTGCTACAGAGGCCAAGATCGTAAAAATGCTTGCAGATAAAGGCATTGCGAAAAAAGACCTTAGCCGCGAGGAATTCCTTGAATATGCCTGGGAATGGACGCACAACTATGGCGGAATAATTCTGGAACAACTGAAAAAAATGGGTGCCAGTTGTGATTGGAACCGCACACGCTTTACCATGGAACCTTCCTTGTATAATGCAGTTATCGATGTATTTATTGATCTTTACAAAAAAGGATTGATTTACCGTGGAACCAAAATGGTAAATTGGGACCCGCAAGGAAAAACTACCCTTAGTGATGAAGAGGTTATTTTCAAAGAGGTAAATGACAATCTCTATTACATTAAATATACTTCAGCAGATAATCCGGATGAATTTATAAGCGTGGCAACTGCCAGGCCTGAAACCATTTCCGGGGATGTGGCTGTGTGTATTCACCCTGATGATGAACGCTACAGATCATGGATTGGTAAGCAAGTCATTGTTCCGCTTGTTAACCGTAAAGTGCCTGTAATTGCTGACGATTATATCGCTGTAGATTTTGGGACCGGTGTTTTGAAAGTCACGCCTGCACACGATATTAATGATTACAAAATAGGAGCGAAGTATAAACTGCCCGTATTCGATACCCTGAATGAGGATGGAACCATATCAGAAGCCGGACTCTTATACGTTGGCAAAGATCGTTTTGAGGCACGAAAACTCTGGATTAAAGATTTAGAACAACATGGCCTCCTGCTGAAAACGGAAGATTATCGCCACAACGTGGGTTTCAGTGAAAGAACGGACGCTATAGTGGAGCCTCGAATAAGTACTCAGTGGTTTATGGATATGCAGGCGTTTATGAAAAAAAACCCTGATGTACTTAGATCGGTTATAAACGATGAAATTTCTTTTCATCCGGCAAAATTTAAAAACACCTACAATCACTGGATTTCGAATATAAAGGACTGGAACGTCAGCCGGCAATTGTGGTGGGGACACAGAATCCCTGCCTGGTATAGTGCAGATGGAGATTTTGTGGTAGCAAAAGATGCCAATGAGGCCGTTGCTGAATTTGCGAAGAAAAATGTAATTGTAAATCCTGAAAGGCTAAAGCAGGATGAGGATGTGCTGGATACCTGGTTTAGCAGCTGGCTTTGGCCCATTAGCGTATTTGATGGATTTACGGAAGCCGGTAAAAAAGAACTTGAATATTACTATCCCACAAATGATCTGGTTACGGCGCCTGAAATTATCTTCTTCTGGGTAGCCAGGATGATAATGGCAGGTTACGAATATGGAAGTGAAAAACCATTTAAAAATGTTTATTTTACTGGTATTGTACGTGATAAGCTCAGAAGAAAAATGAGCAAAAGTTTAGGCAATAGCCCTGATCCGCTTGATTTGATTGCTAAATATGGTGCAGACGGCGTGCGTATGGGCATGCTGCTCTGTTCGCCTGCCGGTAACGACATTCTGTTTGATGAATCTCAGGTTGAGCAGGGAAGAAATTTCTGCAACAAAATATGGAATGCCTACAGGCTGGTATCGGGCTTTGAATCCGATGATAATATTGCTGTACGAGACAATGAGGCACAGGCTTTACAATGGTTTGAGGCCAAGGCTGATAATGCTGCAGGTGAGATGGATAAGGCGTTTGAGGAATTCAGGCTAAACGATGCACTGATGGCTGTTTATAAACTTGTATGGGATGATTTTTGCAGTGTGCTGCTTGAAGCTGTTAAACCTCCTCATGGTGAAAAATTACATCCAAAGATCTTACAGGGTGTTAAACAGCACTTTGACAACTTGCTGAAGTTATTACATCCTTTTATGCCTTTTATTACCGAAGAACTTCATCATGCTTTACATGCTTCAAACCCTGATAAACCCTGCATTGTGGATGCTTATCCCAAATCAAATGGTTTAGGACTTCCTTCGGAATATCCCTTGATACTTGTAGCTGAAATCAGAAATGTGCGCAACAGCAAGGGTGTTTCTCCTAAAGAAAAACTTGAAGTTGTGTTACTCAGCAATGATAAAATTTTCACTCGAAATCTTGCGTTAATAGAGAAACTAGCCAATGTAACACTTGTATTAAATGGTATTAGACCTGAGTCCGCATTGTCAGTGATGGTCGGAACCTCCCAGGCCTTTATCAGATTGAATGTTGCAATAAATACAGAGGCCGAGAAGAAGAAACTTCAGGATGAAATTAACTATTTACAGGACTTTATGCGCAGTGTGGATGCCAAATTATCCAATGAAAAGTTTGTAGCCAACGCCAAACCTGACGTTGTTGACAGGGAAAGACAGAAAAAGGCAGACGCCGAGCAGAAAATTCAGAGCCTGCAAACACAATTGCAATCGCTGTAAGGTTATTTACGGGTTTTAATATGCTTCAAGTGATAATCGCCAAGCATATTTCCCATCATCTTTCCTTTTTCAATGCCATCAATGAAATGAATACCTCCGTATAAACGGCTCATGCAGGCTTCATTGGCGGCTTCGCGGAAGTTTTTAAAACTTCTGGCGCCCAATCCGAATTCCATTTGCGTACTGTCTGTAAAGGCATATTCACCAAACATCGAGGTAAGCAGTGCGGCAGAAGAAGAACTCACAACACTATGCGCACTCGGATATTCAGGGAAAGGTGGTGTTTGAATGGCGGGAGTCCAGCTGCTGTCTATAAATTTTCTAATCACAGTTTCGGGTCGCACATATTCCGTTTTGTATTTGGTATCCCAGCAAATAATGAATGCATCGTAGATTACCGCGCTGAGCCTGGCAATTCCTTCAGCAGATTTGAATAAATCGTATTTTTGTTGTTTGGCGACATGGCTAAATATACTGAGCCAGTGGCCTGGAGGAGATATGCGCAATACACCGATAGTTGCATGACCATAGTGAATAGATGAGTTTGGATTGTCGTCCCAATATTTAGCAATACCCAGAAACAAGCTGTCCTGGTTTTTACTTTGGTCGTAAACCTGTTTGGTGATTTTAAAGAAACGACTGTTTTTGTCTTTGCTGTAGGGCTCGGGTGTCGTTATACTGATGCTCGATGCCGTTGGCACTGCAGCAGTGCGTAATTTAAACCAATTGGGTTCCAGGGCTTCCCCAAATTCGGGCAGGGTAGGTTCCCATTTGCCGTCTTCATGTTTCACAAGATAGAAACCGGTTCCCCGTGTTTCGCGGTAGCGGTCACCTTTGGACCAGCGCACTATTGCGGCTCCAACAGAATCGCCATAGGCAATTGAATTTTTGAAAATGGAGGATGATAAACTATTTTGATAAAATTCCAGTTCTCTGTTTCTGAAATTAGAAATACTGTCTTCCTGAAAAACCAGTTTTTGGCTTGTGTATGTGTGCGCACACAGCGCTACAAGATCAAGACAATATCCCAGGCTGGTATCTGGTTTTGGGATTTCTTTCAGGTCCTTTAACTGGCCTGAAAGTGAGACAAAATCTTTTGTGAAAGGAACCAGTGCTTCATAAGCTGCAACACCGGCATAATAATAGCGGCGGCTGGCAACGGGCGGAGGAACGCGGTCTACCACAACCGCATTTTGGATGGCTATATTACAGTTTGTGAGGATGTCGTGTTTAAGTATGACCTTTTCTATATTGCTTTTGGTGCAGGCTGCTGTTGACAGCACAAAAGCCAATATGGCAATGTTAATTTTCATGGCAGGTGCAAAATTCGCAATTTCCTTATTTAAAACAACGCGTAAAAAGCAAATTGGAACAAATAAAAAAAGCGACTCTCTTGGATCGCTTTGCTTGGTAATCTTTTTTTAGTTATTCCTGATCTTCCAGAATAATGCCCGATTCACCTTTAAAAGGGGAGGCAAGCAATACAACTGATTTGAGACGCTTGATGGTTTGCACCCTGCGGTTTGATCTGGCTCTGATTTTGGCTTCTTTGCGCTTAAGTCTGGTCACTCCCATGGCTAATTTTTTAGGATCGCAAAATTAAGATTTTATTTTGAAGAATCAAAGTTTACTACCATAAACATCCAGAAACTGAACAGCTTTCACTTGCTCATTCATCCACACCCCCGGCCTGGAGGCAGATAAATAGCCCCAGCCTTGCGACAAATTTTCAACCCGGGTACCACCATTTTTCAAAAATACTTTTGCTTTGGCCGCCTTTGAAGGCGATGCATAGAATTTCATGTTACTTTTGATTAGTCTAAATGCTTTGGCTGCACTATTGTTTTGTGTAGCAACCAAACAAAGCGATTTTCCTGGAAAATCCATCCAAACCAGTGATTTTGCATCACCATCCACAACAAATCCATTTTCACTACCATGGCTAAAGCTAAAGTCTTTGCCATTGTTGTTTAGTAGAACAAAACCAGACATTGCATCATCCCTTCCGTATTCTACCCTGGGAGCATAATTATTGCCCATTCCTATAATATCCAGGAAACCATTGCCATCCACGTCGGCAGCGGCTATTCCGCACAATGGACCTGATTGAGCCAAACGCGGAAGCATTTCTATACCAAAAGAGCCCCCGTTGTTTCTAAGCAATAAACTGTTGAACTGAGAGGCACGCATATTGTTGTTTTTTAAGTTATCGTCTCCAAAAATCTCTTGCACTGTTTTTCCGGCAAATGATGCATATGTGGTGAATCTTTTCTTCATAAACAGGGGATAGGCTACACCCATCTCATCCAGTTCATGAATGGGATACTCTCTTCGGTCTTTGCTGTATGTGAGCCAGAAATCAACATTTCCGCTTTGGTCTAGGTCTGTCCAGTATATTCTAACATTGTTTTCCTCTGTTGCCTGAAAAAAGGAATTCATACCTTTATTCCCTGCAATAATGTCAAGGTCTTCATCATTGTCAATATCAACAGCCATTAGACTGTTATACCAACCCGGAATGCCCACGGTTCCTGCCTCGCCGGTCTGGTTGACCAGCTTACTCCCATTGTTGGCCAAAAAAGCTACAGGCATCCATTCACCCGAAACGATGAGATCCATTTTATTGTCATTGTTATAATCGCAAAACACAGCAGCACATACCATACCTGGCTGGTATAAATCAGGCGCAGCATATTCTGTAACATCGACAAAAACACCTTTATTGTTTTGCAATAAATAACTTCTCATTTTCACATCAGGAAAACTGCCCGGCTTAAGGCGGCCGCCAACAAACAAATCAAGATCACCATCTCCATCAATATCACCGGCAGCTACACAGGCGCCACTTGAATTTAAATCAGGCAATGATCCTGTTTTTTCCGAGAAATTTCCTTTTCCGTCATTGAAATAAAGTCTGTGTTTATAGGCAGGATTTGGAAATCCATATTCACTTCCTCCGGCAGCCATGTAAATATCATTGTCCCCGTCTGCATCGGCATCGAAAATCAAACATCCCAGTACATCTACGTTATTCATGGTTTTCCAGGGTTGAGATGCTGAAGATGTA
Organism: Bacteroidota bacterium; assembly: GCA_016868535.1. Classification (GTDB taxonomy): domain Bacteria; phylum Bacteroidota; class Bacteroidia; order NS11-12g; family UBA955; genus RGEC01. Next base: position 8,708 of record VGGQ01000075.1, read on the forward strand.
AGTTTTCCGTCTTTTGTCTGTAGGTAAAGTATTGAGCCATTACTTTCTCTTGCATTGCTTATCAATAAATCTGTCAGCCCGTCACCATTTACATCACCGGTTGCACTGCCGGGACCCAGCATTGAATACCTGTGAGGAATCAGCGGTTCGCGTTTGAAATCAGGGTTATCACCTTCTTTGTGAATAAAATTCAGGCCTATCTGTCCGGTTATTTCTTCAAATGTATATGTTTCCTTTGCGGTGTAATCCCATTTACCTGAAGCATTTTGCTCGTCAACCTCCAGCACCTGATTTGGTTCTACATCATTCAAAACCTGAAACTCCCCGTTAGGCCATATAACGGTAAGTTTTTTTAATGCGGTCTGTTCACCTAATCCAATATGTATAAAAGGTTCTGTCGCACTTTGATAGCCCCGGGATTGCT
>VGGQ01000076.1 GCA_016868535.1 Bacteroidota bacterium
ATTTACCTCTGGCCATTTGTTAGTGAAAAACAACTTTGGATTCAAGGGCATACCCGCGCGGTGATTGTTTTCTTTCTTTTTAATGTATTTGCTTTGGGGAGTATTGGTGACCCGCTGCCCTTTGTGTTTTTTGCTTTGGCTTACCGCAGTTTAACGCTTTCTCAGACCAATGATATCTCTGGATAAGGTTAGCATTGTGATGCCCTGTTTCAATGCAGCGGTTACCGTACAGGAGAGCATCGCTGGGATAATGGAACAATCCTATCCTCATTGGGAATTGATTGTAGTCATTGATGGTTCGGAAGATCAAACACAAGAATTGGTTCAAAAGATAGCCGGGGAAGATTCACGGATTAGAGTTGTTGTTTCGAAAAAAAATCGTGGGGTAGTAAGATCTAGAAATATTGCGATTCGATTGGCTTCAGGCAATTGGATTGGTTTCTGTGATGCGGATGATGTTTGGTTGCAAGAAAAGTTAACATTGCAACTGGACGCAGCCAAAAAGAACGCAGCCAATTTGGTTTGTACCTCTTTCCAATTCATCGATGCCAAGGGGAATGCCAATGGAATAGTTCATACAAGTTCTAAGATTCATTGGCATAGGTTACTACGCACAAATCCTATTCCCATGAGCACGGCCATTTATTCATTGCCGTGTAGATATTATTTTCCTGAAATTGGTCAAAAGTACATCCATGAGGATTATGCATTTTGGTTAACGATGTTCCAAAGATATTCAATGACAGCTGTAAATTTACCCGTGGTAACAACACAAATTCGTCAAGTGAAGGGTTCGAGGTCGGCGAATAAATGGTTGGCTGCAAAATCACATGGTTACATTCTAAGAAATTATGGTTTACAAAAAGGGTTGTGCTGGTTTATGTTGATGGTTCAATATGGATTCAATGCATTAAACAAACGGTTTAAAAATAATTTTAATTAACTGATTACAAGTGTTGATTCATTTGGTATTGTAATTTGGTGCACGTAGTTTTGTCTAAAATCATGAAAAGATTTTCAATTATTATTTCACTGAGTTGGATGTTTCTATTTTCAAGTAGTAACTGGCTAAATGGTCAAGCCGTTCCCCTGGGAATGCCATTCTTTGACGATGCAATACGCCGAGCGCAGCTGATGGGTTTGGTAGATCAAAATAATTCATTCATGATTCGACCTGTGCAACCGCAAAGATCTTTGGGATTGAATTGGACTTGGGACAAGGATACCTCGTTGTATTCTGGAGACACAAATACATACGGGCAATTCACCCAGTGGACAGACAAAAAGAATCAGTTTCGCATAGAATTGTTGCCTGTGCAGATACAATTGCGCTACAACCGTCATCACCCCTATGGTTGGGCCGATGGACCCATGGTTCCTGCTAAGGGTATGCAACAATATGCATCGGGTGGTATTTATCTGAAAGCCAAATGGTTGGAGGCGCAGTTGAGACCCGAGTTGGTGAAAGCCCAGAATAAACCATTTCAGAACCCACCCATGCGATCTTGGGGAATTGATAATCCGGAGCGTATGGGTCAGTCAGAATATAAGGAAACCTTCATGGGTCAATCGTACGTTAAATTGAACTTTTGGAAATTCACGGTTGGTTATTCTACAGAGAATTTGTGGTGGGGTGCAGGGCAGAAAAACGCCATCATTTTAAGCAACAATGCACCGGGGTTTGGCCATTTTACCTTAAATACCAACAAACCCATTGAAACCAAATTGGGAAAAATTGAGGGCCAAATGGTGGGAGGAAGGTTGAAGCCCTCTGGGTTCAAATATCCTGACCGATATGTGGGTGGAACTTGGCCCCCCATAGCGGGTGATGTCGTTGTTGACAGTTTGGCTCCTGAATATTATGGATTTTTTAATGGCATGACCGGTACTTTTCAGCCCAAATGGCTGCCAGGTTTGTTTTTGGGGTTTGCACGAATCGTACAAGTCCCTGGAAATCCAAAGGGCTTGAGCAATTATTTTTCTATTTTGGGTTTGAGTGCCAACGGCGAGAATACAGGGAGTGGTGGCGGACAAAATAGAAACCAATTGGTATCCTTGAGTTTTCGTTATCTATTGCAAAAGTCGCACGCTGAGATTTATGGTGAATTGGGTAGGGAGGATTGGGCCTGGGATTTTGAGGATTTTATGACCAGACCAGGTGCAACAACCGCATGGATGATGGGATTAAGAAAATTGGAGGAGGCACCCAAAAAAGGGGCTTGGTATCAATTCATGGCGGAAATAACCAAAATTCAGGCCCCGCTTGACAGCTATACTCAACCCAGTGCCACACCCGGATACAGTTTTTACACCAATGGAGGCATTTCAAGTGGTTGGACGAATAGGGGGCAGGTTATGGGTGCTGGTATTGGTCCGGGGAGCAATATGTTTACTGCTGGGGTTTCTTATCTTGATGGATATAAAACCTATGGCGTTCATTTTGAGCGTGTCGCATACAATGAGGATTTATTTTGGGGCCGTTTGGATTATTTGTATTTGGGCGGGCCCAATCCCTTTTTCAAGGATATTAGCAAGCACTTCGTGGATTGGGGATTTTTGTTGAGTCACCATACCAGTTACGGAAAGCTGTTTGTGGGGTACAATTTGCATGTGCTGCGTACCTACAACTTCCAATGGAATTACGATCCCAATGGCAAGGCGGGAGATTTCCGTTTCCCGGGAATCAATGTGTGGTCGCTGAATTTGGAAGTAAGCGCGGTGTACCGGTTTTAGGCAGTTTTTTGCTAGACCACCAAATACTGTGCATGAAAATGATACTTACTCGGCAATCAAACTGAACTCTACACAACGGTTGAGTGCACGTTCTTCTTCGGTTTCGCCTCTGGCTTTGGTTTCACCGTTGGCCACAACTTTGATTCGTTTGGCAGATATGCCCTGTGAAATGAGGTAAGTTCTCACATTTTTGGCACGAGCCCCTGACAAGGTTAGGTTGTAACCTTCAGAACCCAATACATCTGCATTTCCGTAGGCAGTGATTTTGCATTTTGGGTTGGCCTTCATGTAAGCAACCAATGCTTTCAAAGTCTCTTTGTGTGATTCGCTCAATGCTGCTTTGTCGAATGGATAGTAGGTAGTGCTTTGTTTGGCCAAGGCGGTCAAATCTACTTCGGGCTCCACAAGGACTTCAACCACAGGTTTTTCAACTTCAACTACCGGTGTTTCTTCCACAACGGGTGTTTCTTCTACTACAGGTTCTTCAACTACGGGCACATCATGAACGGGGATACTCTTCAACGGCGCGTTGTCCAATTTCTTGCGATTCATGGGTATTACGTATCCGAAGGTGGCAGTTGGGCCTACCCAGGTAGAATAACAAATGTCAACAGAGAAGGGGTATTGTGGGATTCTGTAGGTGATACCAATCTCTTTCCTCAACCGACCGAATTGGAGGTTGTTGTAGTAATATTCTCCCCCTCTGAGCATACCACTTTGCAATATGCCTTTGCGGAAAACGCCCATGCCGCCATGAACCGAAAAGCTCTTGTTCACAGAGTAATTCAAACCCAACAAATCCCGGAAATAATATGAAGTGCCATCCTCTTGGAACTGAATTCCACCGCGGTATTCCAGGATATAATAAACACCTATGCGGTTTTTGATGAACAAATTGCGGGTACCCAATTGAACGCGGGCCGCACTGAATTTCTCTTGATGGCGAAAAACCATGCCCAGTCCGGGTTCCCAAGAGGCCACATTCCAACGGGGTTGGGCAGCAGATTGTGCTGTTACATCACCGGCAGTGAGTGATAAGAATGAACACACCAGGGCAAGCAACAATTTCTTCATGTTCAACAAATGGACACAAATATAAGATAAAATTTCAAATATCTGCAAAAAACGTAGGTTATGCTTGGATAAATTTAGTGAATGAACCGTTTTTGGACTTGGATTAGTCGGCCGTGATGGCTTGATGAACGGTCATGCGATTGGGCTCCAACGGAATTCTCCACCCAATGTTGCCAGTGAATCCGATGCTTAACGTTTATCCGGCAGAAATCTGAATGGGTAAATCGTTGGGATGGTAGGTAACCCCGATTTCTTTGCGCAACCCAGTGGGTTTGATGATGTAGGGAACGCCACCACCTTTGCCTTGAAACTGCCCTTTGAGGAGGCCATCCACGAACATACCCACCCCACCATACACAGAAAAATTGGGGTTGATTTGGGCGGTAACACCCATCAAATCGCGGCGATATTCATTGTGTGCGTATGGGGTATTTTCGAAAAACATGACATCCGAGCGGTTTTCATACGTGTGGTAAATCCCCCAACCGGTGACTTTTGACGCCAAGTCATTAGAGAATGGGAATTTTACTTTGGCACAAGATTCATTTTTGGCCAAAGTATCGGCAAATTTGACAAAAACCAATCTGCAATTAGCGAAGGTAGATAAGAAATTGGCGATCGTTTCAGTATCCTTCACAGGAGAAGATCAATGGTTTGTAATGAATTTCACCCAAATACTTACCCAGAATGTGACGGAATTTTACGTTGAAACGAAGACTGGACAGCTGCGAAAAAATGTGCGGATGTTGGAGCACAAGGTAGACAGCGTAAAACAAGCTTTAGGGCGTGCCATGTATGGCATGGCTTCTGAAGTGGACGGGAATCAATTCTTGGTAAGGGGCGTGGCCAAAGCACCCCAAGCAAAGAAGCAATTGGAAATTCAAGTGTTGTCTACGATGTATGGAGAATTGATCAAGAATTTGGAATTGAGTCGAACCATGATGGCCAAAGACCAACCCTTGATTCAATTGGTCGATCAACCCCGGTTTCCATTAGAAAAAAAGAAGACATCTAAATTAGTGACTGCCATCGGTGGCGCAATATTGCTTTTTTCCCTATCTACGCTTTTATTTAAAATTCAGCCCTAAGCCTCATGTTTAAACGCCTTCCAGTAAGGTATTCCGGCACGCCATACACATTGTTTTCTATGTCTTTTACCCAGTTATATGAAATTACATTATTAATTCCCAGAATATTGAAAATCTCAACGCTGATCCAGGATTCCTGCAATTTTTTAAACATGCCGGTTTTTGGGCGGTCTTTATCGTTTCGGTTTAGAAGAACCTTGCTGAATCCTATATCCAGCCTGCGGTAAGGTGGTATTGTGTTGGGCCTTTCAGCATAACGTCCCTGTCCATTTAGGAAATAAGGCATTCCCGTGCCGATTATCATATTCAAGTTCAGCCTGAAATTTGGATTACCCGGCAATTGGTCCTGCAGCATAGCTGCAAAATTTACACGCCGGTCGGTAGGCCTTCTAAGCCAACCACTTTGCACCAATTCACCACTGTTGTTCAGGTAGTTGATTCTTTCGCGAGTTTGCAGCACACTCAGTGTAAACCAGCTTTCCAGTCCTTTAATAAATTCTCCGTTTATGCGGTTGTCTACGCCCCAGGCATAACCTTCACTGCTGTTTTGGGCATAGTAACGAACACGGATATTGTCGTATAGATAAGGCACCAATCTATCCAGATATTTATAATAAGCCTCTGTGGTGAATTTGAATTTACGGCTCCACATATTTAAGAAGCGATCGGTTCCTGCAACCAGATGCCAGGCCCGCTGTGCTTTAAGTTGCCGGTTTAGAACACCTGAAAAATCACGCAGTTCGCGGAAAAAACCTTGCTGAAAATAACCGCCTGCCGCCAGTTTGATTATCTTTTCTTTTTTCTTTAGGCTGTCAGGCACTAAGGCATTGTATTTTTTATTGGGCTCCCAGCTGAATTGCACACGGGGTGTAGCAAAAAACTCATTGTTTGCCTGCCACCAGTGGCCACGAAGACCTAAATTAAGCCACATGTTGTTTTGCTTGTCAAGACTGAATTTGTTTTGTAAAAATCCCTGCAGCCTGAAACTCTCCAGTTTGTTGCGCGAACTCACCTGATCATCCAATATAATGCTGTCCGTTGCAAAACCAAACGGGGGAATATTGTACATGGCACTATCATTATACCGCCACTCTTTGTATCTGTCACCAATCCTTTCGTGGTTCAGCCGTATACCATACTTGAGAATATTGCTTTTCTTCGGCCTGGTAAACGTGCCAATATGTGAAAAGTTCAGGATGCGACTCTGCAGACGGTTCCGTCCATGATCGAGAAAATAGCCGAAGCCAAGTGTTTTCAGCGATTTTCCATAGGTTTTACTGCCCATATCTCTGTCAAGCAGACTCAGCTGATAGGCGCCTTCAACATCAAATAATTCCTGCTCTGAAGTGCCAGTAGCACCGAGTATCCATTTAAACTCTTTCCCAGCTTCAGGATTAAACTTAAAGGTCAATGCACCCATGGCATAATCGTAGTTCATCTGTTCGGCACCGGCCATTCCAACATCCAGCTGGTATGCCTGCGAAACGGTTCCAAACTCTGTGCGTCTGCTTTCCGGAGTCAGTTTGTAGCGATTTAATGCTAGGTTACCCAGAAACTCTACTTTCCAACGGCGCCATAATTTGCGGCTAATCAGCGTTTGTACGTCTGCGAAGTTCATCCGATAGGCCCCCTGCAAATCCAGGCTGCCGGTGAGCAATGAATTGCTAAAATGCCGCACACCCAGTACTGCAGATGTTTTACGTGTTTTACCTTCAACAGAAAAGCTGTTTAGTAACAATCCTGCTGTTGCCGAAACGGAGAAAGAAGTCGGCTGTATGTATTCAACATCCAGAACACTGCTCATTTTGTCGCCGTATTGAGCATCAAAACCGCCTGCACTGAACTTCAGGGTTTTAACCAAATCCGGATTGATGAAGCTCAGACCTTCCTGCTGTCCGCTGCTGATGAGTTGTGGACGGTAAATTTCAATATCATTCACATACACCAGGTTTTCATCGTAATTACCTCCGCGTACGCTGTATTGCGATGACAATTCACTGTTGCTGTTGGCACCCAGCGTTTTGATGATTGCCTCGATACCGCCGGTGGTGGGATTCATACGTAAATCTCGAGGCCTGATTTCATCAAGAAACGGGTTATATTCTTCACGGCCGGAAATTTCAATTTGGGGTAAGATATCCAGCCCTGTCCCCTCATAAATAACCCATTCCAGCTGGGCTGACCAGTCCTTGGGCAGACGGTATCCGAAAATCTTGCGGTTGCCCTGATACCCAAAAATCAAGTTGGTTACAGGAATGATAAAATCACCATTATTATTCGTTACCGCCAATGTTTCACCGTTGCTGTTTTTAATGGTAATACCTACAGCAGGATCATCGTTTTTCAACCTGACAGTTGCCCCAAACATGGGTTTTTGCTGTGCATGTAGCTGCCCGAGAATACATAATAGCAGCATGAAGCAGGATTTTTTCAGCACAGATATGAAACGGGAAAAGTTGATTTTTCTTCTACGAATTGGCAGTTTTATGAAGAGCGGCGATGGTTGATAGCGGGTCAGGTGTTGCAAAAACTGCGTTTCCGGCTACCAGTACATCGGCTCCGGCTTGTGCCAGACTGCGGGCATTTTGTGCAGAGACGCCACCGTCGACCTCAATGAGGGTTTGGGCGTTGTTTTTCTCGATTAGTTCCTTTAGTTCAGATACCTTTCGGTGGGTGTTTTCAATAAACGCCTGTCCGCCAAAACCTGGATTAACGCTCATAACAAGTACCAGATTACAATCCTGAATAATGCCATTCAAATTTGAAACAGGGGTATGCGGATTCAAAGCCACGCCGGCTTTCATACCGTGTTTTTTGATTTCTGCCAGGCTGCGGTGCAGGTGTGTACAGGCTTCATAATGCACAGTCAAAACTTCTGCGCCGGCTTCTGCAAAGCGTTGAATGTAGCGGTCGGGTTCTACAATCATCAGGTGCACGTCAAGTGTTTTGGTTGCATGCTTTTTCAGCACATTCATTACCGGAAAACCAAAGGAAATATTGGGCACGAAAACACCATCCATTACATCCACATGATACCAACCGGCATCACTTTGGTTTATCATTTCGCAATCGCGCTGAAGGTTGCCAAAATCGGCCGAAAGTACAGAGGGAGCAATAATGACTGACATGACGGCAAAGGTAAAATAATTATTGAGAACTGAACGTATTGGGAAGACAGGGGCCTTGTTATTTTCTAAAAGCTGATTCATATAACTGAATCCATGCCTCAGGACTTACTTTTTTGCAAAGTTCTCCAATGAGGTTGAAAGGGATATCAGATTTGTACTTGAATCGCAAACAGCTTTTACCCATATCAGGCATTTTTATTTCTGATTTTCCGCATTCTTTTTGGAGCCATTCCATCAGGGCAGGACTGGCATACAATCCCATGTGATACACTGCAAGGTGGGTTTTTTGTGATGCAATGCTTATAAATGGTAGCGGAGTATCGGGTTTACAATGATAACCTGCCGGATACAATGCTAAAGGGACTACCCAGGAAGGCATGTTATACTGCATCTCAGGTGCAAATCCTGTAGGCAGTGAATCAGCAATCACAGCAGCCATTTTTTTCAAATCTTCCGATTTGTCTTCGGATACATTGTCAAAATATGACTGAAAAATCCGCATCTTATTTTACATGTAAGGCGTGGTAAAGCGTAACACATTCGTGGGCTTCTTTCACATCGTGTACCCGCAATATATCGGCACCGTGCATCAAGGCAATCATGTGAAGTGCAGTTGTTCCGTTAAGGGCGTTTTCAACGGAAGTTTGCAATTTTTTCCAAATCATGCTTTTTCTGGAAATTCCAATCAAAATGGGTTTCTCTAGAATCCTGAATTGTTGCAGCTCACGAAGCAGTTGAAAATTGTGTTCAATGGTTTTCCCAAAGC
>VGGQ01000077.1 GCA_016868535.1 Bacteroidota bacterium
ATTGCGGAAAAAGATTGCCGAAAAAACCCTGAAATGCTATGGAACCGAATATGACTGGCAATCGGAAATTACAGTGGTGGGTGGCGCTACGTTGGCATTGTTTTGTGCCATCAGTGCGGTAGTTAAAGAGAATGATGAAGTAATTATTATTGAGCCGGCATATGACAGCTATATTCCTGCCATAACACTCAATGGTGGCAAACATGTTTTTAGTAAATTGAAGTATCCAACGTATCAGATTAACTGGCAGGAAATTAAAAAACTGATCAATTTCCGTACACGTGCCATTTTGATCAATTCGCCGCACAATCCCTGCGGAACGGTTTTGACGGCTGCAGATATGCAGGAACTGGAGCGATTGACAGAAAACACGGATATTGTAGTAATCAGTGATGAGGTATATGAGCATATTTTGTTTGACGGCCTGAAACACCAGAGTGCATGCATGTTTCCAGGGTTGGCATCACGAAGTTTCATCATTTCTTCTTTTGGAAAAACTTACCACAATACAGGCTGGAAAATGGGGTATGTGCTGGCACCGGAGAAACTGACCGCAGAATTCAGGAAGATTTATCAATATGTGGCATTCAGTACCAGCACGCCTGTGCAGTATGCTTTTGCCGATTTTCTGGAAGATGAAGCACATTACAAAGCTCTACCCAAATTCTATGAGCAAAAGCGAGATTTTTTCCGTGATCTTATAGAGGGCTCGCGATTTAAGGTTTTGCCCTGTGCTGGATCGTATTTTCAATTGCTGGGTTATGATAAAATCAGCCAGGAGCGGGACTATGAGCTGGCCATCATACTAACCAAAAAGAGCAAGATTGCAGGTGTACCCGTGAGTGTTTTTTACCACGATAAAACAGACAACAAGGTATTGCGTTTTTGTTTTGCCAAAAACGAAGAAACCTTAACAAAAGCAGCTGAAATATTATGCAGTCTTTAATTATACGCGCTGTTCAATCAGATATACTCTGGGAAAATCCTAAGGGCAATTTGGAAAGGCTGACGGAAATTCTGAAGCATCTGGATGCAGGTGATCTGGTTGTGCTACCCGAATTGTTTGCCACGGGATTCAGTATGCAGCCCAAAAAAATAGCGCAGTCAATAAAAGGCGACATTGTTTCATGGATGAAAGAAAATAGCGCCGATAAGATGGTTTGCGGAACTGTGGCTATCCAGGAAGAGGGGAAATATTACAACCGGTTTTTAGCTTGCTTTAGGGGCGATGTGGTTGCAACCTATGACAAGAGACATCTTTTCAGTTATGCCGATGAAGATAAACACTACACAGCCGGTAAAAGCCAGATATCATTTGAATATGTGGGTTGGAAGATTAAACCCTTTATCTGTTATGATTTGCGTTTTCCGGTATGGTGCAGAAACAAAGAAGAGGCGGATTTGATGATTTTCTGTGCCAACTGGCCCGAAGTGAGAATTCATGCATGGAATGCATTACTGCCTGCCAGGGCTATCGAAAACCAGTGTTTTGTGCTGGGCGTCAACAGGGTAGGAGTAGACGGATACGATAAGTCACACAATGGCGAATCACAGTTGTGTAATCCGCTGGGTGTTATATCAAACAAACTGACCGGAGAAGAGCTGGCTATTAAATATGAGGTACAAAAATCAGAAATTCTGAATGTCAGGAACCAGTTCCCATTTTTGAAAGATGCCGATGTATTCAACATCTCGGTATAAATATATCCTTTAATACAATTTAATTATTGATAATCGTAAAGCAAAACACATAGCTTTACATTAAGGATTGCGCATACTTTTCGCATACGGTCAACAGTCATCTTTTCAGGCATTCTTTCACACAAAGAATAAGATTGCTGTGTGATGTGCAAATTCTTGGCAATGTACTCCTGACTGAACCCGCGGGTAGCACGGATGGACCTGATTTTTTCAGAAAGTGTAGGCTTTTTGCTTGCTTTCATAATTAATTAATTTTGGGTGCAATGTAGATATCGCATTACAAGTATAGATAGTACTTCATAATGCTTTATTGTTTACCTTTAATATGCATGTTTAAATACATGGAAGCCAGTGATGTGAGACTCTTGATTTATAAAACGTATACGAATATAGTAAGTTGTTATTAATAATTCAAATTTGCTAAAATGATATTTGTCAAATCAAAAGCAAAATTAATCTACTATAACACCTCCTTTTTTCACTTCACCGCCAGATGCCATCAACAAATAACTCTTGATAAAAGGCCATAAATCACCGTCTATTACGTTTTGAATATTACTGGTTTCTTCACCTGTTCGCACGTCTTTCACCAGTTTATATGGATGAAAAACATAGTTTCGTATTTGTGAACCCCATTCAATTTTCATTTTTGAATCTTCAATAGCCGCCCTTGCCGCATTTCGTTTCTGAATTTCCAGTTCATACAAACGGCTTTTCAGCATTTGCATGGCTCTTTCCCTGTTGGCCAGCTGACTCCTTTCCACCTGGCAAACCACAACAATACCTGTGGGAATGTGGGTGAGTTGCACCTTGGTTTCTACCTTGTTTACGTTTTGTCCGCCGGCACCGCCGCTACGGCTGGTCTGCAATTCCACATCGGCCGGTTTGATATCGATCTCAATGCTGTCATCGGCCAATGGATAAACGTATACACTGGCAAAGGAAGTGTGTCTGCGGGCGTTGCTGTCAAATGGCGAGATGCGCACCATGCGGTGTACCCCATTTTCACCTTTGAGATATCCAAAGGCAAAAGAACCTTCAATTTCTAAACTTACACTCTTAAAACCGGCAACTTCACCATCGGTTCTTTCCAGTTCCGACACCTTGAAACCGTTTTTCTCGGCCCACATAAGGTACATGCGCATTAAAATCTCGGCCCAGTCGCAGCTTTCAGTGCCACCAGCCCCTGCATTGATTTCAATCACACAGCCCAGATGATCTTCCTCGCTTTGCAGCATGTTTCGAAATTCCAGGTTTTCTACAATCTGGCAGAGCTGAGCGTACTGCTTGTCAATCTCTTCAGATGTAGCCTCACCGGCTTGGGCAAATTCTACCAGCACGTCCAGATCGTCAAGGCCAGAGGTGCAGTCGGCATAAGCGTCCGTCCAGGTTTTCTTTTCCTTAAGTTTCTTTAGGTGTGCCTCTGCTTTTTTGGGGTCATCCCAGAAATTGGGATCCAAAGTGCGTTCTTCTGTGTCGGCGATCTCGGCTATCTTTCTATCGATGTCAAAGATACCTCCTCAAGGCCTCTATCCGGCCCCTTATATCTTTTTGTTGCTCGGTGTTCATGCCGCAAAGATAGGGCAATTCACGCTTACTAGTTACCGTTGTTGGGGCCAACTGCTTTCTGATATACCTCCAGGCAGCGCTTGCGTGCCACCTCGTGCTCTACCACAGGCCTGGCGTATTGAAGGGAGTTCCATTCCGGAATCCATTGTTTGATGTATTTGGCCTCCGGGTCGAATTTAAGGGCTTGCAGGTGTGGATTGAACACCCGAAAATACGGCACGGCATCAACACCTGAACCGGCAGCCCATTGCCATCCGCCGTTGTTGCTGGCCAGTTCGAAATCCAGCAGAAGACGTGCAAACCAAGCTTCGCCCCATCGCCAGTCAGTAAGCAGATGCTTGGTGAGAAAACTGGCAACAATCATACGTACTCGGTTGTGCATGAAGCCCGTAGACAGCAGTTCGCGCATGCCCGCATCCACAATGGGATATCCAGTTTCACCTTTGCACCATTTTTTAAATTCATCAGGATTGTTGCGCCATTCAATACGGTCATACTTGGGTTTAAACGACTCTTTTACCACCCGTGGAAAATGCCAGAGTATCTGCATATAAAACTCCCGCCAAATCAGCTCATTGAGGTATTTATCCGATAATTTCATGGCGGTTTTTGCAAGTTTACGTACACTGATAGTGCCAAAGCGCAGGTGCACACTCATTCTTGTGGTTCCGCGCACCGACGGAATATCTCGTTGCAGCTCGTACTGCTTTATAATTTCCTCATCAGGTACTATTCCTGGAAAATCAAAATAAGTATTTTTAAAACCCATCTCTTCCAATGCGGGCATGGGCTTTGACTGATCTTTTATGAAACAATCGGTGAGTGTTTCAGAAGGAAAGGAGTTCAACATCTCCGGTTTAAATTGCATTTTCCATCTTTTGTTGTAGGGTGTGTAAACTGTGTACGGCGTACCATCGTCTTTCACCACTTCTGCACACTCAAAAACTACCTGATCCTTGAATTGCTGAAAACCAACATCATCTGCTGCGCAAAGATCAGCTACCTCTTTATCCCGCTGCAAGGCGTAGGGTTCGTAATCCTTGTTTGAGAATACGGATTGAACATTTCCGTTTTTTAGCAACCCTGCCCATATTGCTGTTGGATTACCATAGAAAACCCATATATCACTTCCCAACGACTGCAATTGTTTTTTAATTCCGCTCAGTGCCTGATGAATAAACAAGACACGCCTGTCTTTTGGATTGTCGAGCTTGTCCAGAATTTGTCTGTCAAAAATAAAGATGGTTTTAACTGGCAATCCGTTTTGAAGGGCCTGAAAAAGTCCGTGGTTGTCCTCCAGTCTTAGGTCGCGACGAAACCAGAAGATATTATGTTTTGGGTTTGAAGATGTCATTAAATGCTTTTTCAGAGGTTGAATATAGATAACCAAATCCGGCCTGCAAAAGTTTTTCAGCGCTTACTTGCTGGCTGCCACAGGCAAGCGTCCCCAATTCACCCAGCATCAATTTTAGCATAAAACAAGGTACGTTGGGATGCAGCGTTCTTTTGCCTCTGGCCTTGTCTATTGTGCAAACCAGCTGCTTCATGTCCACAACGTGCGGCGCTACTGCATTCCATATACCGGATTCTTTTTTATCAAGTAAAAAGCGGTATATCCGGCACAAGTCTTCTGCATGTATCCAACTCAGCTTGTTTTTGGGGCTTCCAGTGGTGGGAATAATCCCCATGTGGGCTGTTTGCATCATTTTTGCCATGAAACCTTCACCCGCTGCCAGAACCACCGGCGTTCTAACGATTTGTGCGATACAGCCTGCTTTATGCCATGTTTCCGCCACAGCCTCCCAGGCTATGCATACTTCTGAGAGAAATTGTTTTCCCGGCAAATCACTTTCCGTAAATATCACATCAGACGGGTTGGGGTAATAATCTGTTCCGGAGGCTGTTATGTAGCTTTTGGGAAGGTTGTTTTGCTCCTTTAATTTTTTTAATAAAAACAGGGAAGTTTCTGCACGACTTTCTAGTATTTCTTTTTTGTAACGGCTTGTCCAGCGACGTGCACCCACATTGGCGCCGGCCAGATGAATGACGATATCGATTGGCTGTGTAAGATTTTCCGGAAAGGTTCCATTTTTTACATCCCATAAAAAAACTTTTTGTTTAACATTTTGTTTGATTTGGGAAGTGGTTAAAATGCTTACATCCATGCCTTCTTCCTTTAACATGGGTACCAGTCTCTTTCCGAGCATGCCGGTGGCTCCGGTAATTAAAATGTTCATACTACTATGAGTGCAAAAGAAACAAACAACGATCCGAATATGTTCGATTCCCGCAAATCAAAAAACGCTTTCCGGGATAAATATTTTATCAAAGATATTGAGAACATTACGGGTATCAAAGCTTACACCATCAGAATCTGGGAGCAGCGTTACGATATGCTCACGCCCAAACGCACAGACACGAATATTCGATATTACGAAGAGGATGACCTGAAATACCTTATGAATGTAAGTATTCTGAATGCCAACGGCTACAAAATCAGTAGGATTGCCAAAATGAGCAGGGAAGAGATACAGCGCCAGACCCTGTCCATAAGCGAAGGCAGCAGCAAATATGAAAACCAGATACAGGCACTCACAACCGCCATGCTCTCCTTTGAAGAGAAGGAATTTAACAAAATCCTCAGCATCAGTATACTGAAAGTGGGCATGGAAGAAACGGTAACCCAAATAATATTTCCGTTTATGGCCCATGTGGGGGTGCTGTGGCTCAGTGGTAGTATTCACGTGGCACACGAGCATTTCATTACCAATATCATACGTCAGCGTTTGTATGTTTCATTGGACCAGATTAATTCCAATCCGTCCCCGCTTTCAAAAAAATTTCTGCTGTTTGTCCCCAGCGGTGAAAACCATGACCTGAGTTTGTTATTTGCGGCCTATATGCTCAAAACAAAAGGCCAGCAGGTTATATATCTGGGTACTTCTATACCACTGGAGGATTTAAACAAGGTATTCAAACTTCACCGGGCTGATGCTGTTTTTTGCGCCATCACAGGAAGCAATTCGCCGGTGCCCGTTCAGGTATATTTACACAGTTTGAAGCGAACCTTTCCGGGAATACCGGTTTTACTTACAGGCAATCAGGTTATTCGCCGCAGGGATTTAAAGTTGCCCCAGGGAATCAGGGTAGTAGCATCACCCGATGAATTTAACGAGGCCATCGAAGAAATTACAGGTCAAAACGGGTGATATCCACTTCCGTATGAAGTGCTTTGCCTTTGCACAGAAAATCTGCCATCATGGGCGAAAGCCAAGGAATAAGGCTACCTCCTTTGCTGCCAAGCCCATTGTAAATAAATATACCCCGATCTCTGCTGTGCTCGCCAAGGTAAGGTCTGCGACCATCCACGGTGGGTCTTACCCCCCGTTTGTGTTTTAGCAGTCTGAACGGAATGCGGGTCCACGAACGTATTTGCTCCATGAGTTTTGCGGCGTCTTCAGGTAGGGGTGAGGTCTCTAGACTTCCTTTGTGGAAGGTGCTTCCGGCCATCCAATTGCCTTTCCCGTCGGGAACAAGCCAACTTCTGTTTTTGTATAAAGCCTGCGGCAAATTTTCGTCGAATGCGAGGGTCAGAATGTCGCCAGCGGTGGGGTGAAAGTGTAGTTTGTTAAACCAGGGATTTTCCAAAACACGAATACCTTCGCAAAAGATAACTCCGTCGGCGGTGTGTACTCCATACCGCCATTGGTTTTTCTCTTTCCTGAGAGAGGCGTGCTGAAATTCAGTATGTTCAATTACAATGCGGGTTTTAAACCATTCTTCTGCCGCCAACAAAAAGGCGCTGGTATCGAGGCGGGCGCAATGCAAAATAGGTGTGTGAGCGTGATCAGCAGAAATTCCCGGCAATATGGTTTGGTTCAGAGAATCAATCCAGGGTTGCATTTCGGCTGTTTGTGAACGAAGTTGCCAGAAATTGGCAGTTTCCTGATTTGGGTGGATTTGAAAGCCATTTAATGGCTGGTAAAATGAAGCATTCAGTTTGTTTTCCCATCCACGGTAATAATCCGCAATCAACGGAAAAAGTGTTTCGCCCATCCAGGTAAGTCTTACACCTTTTGGCACTATGGGATGGATAATGCCTGCGGCGACGCGGCTGCTGGAGGTAGCTTCGGGTTTATCCAGCAAAACAAGCATTTTCCCGCGCAAGGCCAGTTCCAGTGCCAGGGAAATACCGGCCAGTCCACCACCCACAATGATATAGTCTGTTTTTTGTCCTGCCAAGCTTTACTTTGCAGCAAATGTCCTGCAAATGGAGGTAACACGAATAAGTTTTTTTCTGGGTTTATTGTTGTGCTGTTTATCCGCACATTCACAGGATGGGAAAGGAGCCTTCTCATCTGCATTACATATGGCGCTAAACGCCAGCCAGATTGATGGTGACGGTACTTCGGGTTACAATAAATTTGGCTATACCATAGGAACAGTCATTGCCCAAAATTTACAAAATAAATGGCAGTATGAAACTGGAATTGCCTTCAGTGAGCGGGGCTCGCGCTATCCTTTCAATCCGGATTTACCCAGAAAACCGGCATTTCATTACTGTTATCAATCCGTAGATATTCCACTTTTTTTTAATAAGACCATTGATTCCCGCTGGAAAGCCGGCGTGGGCATTCGCACTACGTTTCTCATCAAAGCGCAGGAAATGGAAGGTATGCACCTGAATGTGCAACAGGACAGCCGAAAAACAGGACTGCTTGTTTGTGCCAAAGCACAATATAAGGTTAATAAGACATTGAGTTACAGGGTTGAATTACAGTACAGCATGGTATCTGTAGCCGCTACCCCGGCTGGTAGTTTGTTTTTTCCTACCGGTGCCTATCACAACTGTATCAGTGCAGGAATTCAATATAGTGTATCTTCGAAGGCAGAATGAATAGATGGATATTATGTGGCATTATTGCCTGTTTATGGTCTTGTAGCAGCGATAAAAATGTTCAGGCGGTAAAAGATATTAGAGAATTGCTTCTAATGCAACAAAAAGCCTGGAATGAAGGGGATATTGAGAAATTCATGGCGGGATATCACCAGGACTCGGAGATGCAGTTCATCGGAGCCAAAGGGATAAGGTATGGCTGGCAGGCGACTTTGGATGCCTATAAAAATCACTATCCCGACAAGGCCGCTATGGGGCAGCTTTGTTTTGATATTTATACCGTAGAGTTGCTGGATAAAGCGGCCGAGATCGGACACATAAACGGCCGCTGGAAACTGATTCGCGCCAAAGACACGCCTGCAGGGCATTTTAGCCTGATAACCCGAAATATTTCAGGAAAGCACAAAATCATTATTGATCACACATGGTAAACCGGCCAATGACCATAATTTACAAGATTTATAGCCTCCCCGGAAAGAAATTTTTGCCGGTGCTTCTGCTGTTAGTTGTTCTTACGCATCTGCCCTTCATGAAATTACCTGCTGTCGGAAACCATGTTTGGCGGCAGT
>VGGQ01000078.1 GCA_016868535.1 Bacteroidota bacterium
TCCATTTGAAATACCACCCTGAATGCCAGCAGAATGGTTAGTTGCCGTGGCAATGTGTCCATTAGGGGAAATAAAGGCATCATTCATTTCAGAACCTTTCATTTCAGATGGATCGTCGCCCATGGTAAAGCCCTTAACCGCATTGATACTCATCATGGCTTGAGCAAGTCGTGCAGTAAGTTTGTTGAAAACAGGCTCTCCCAAACCGGCTGGAGCATTTTTGATGCCACAACGGATAACGCCTCCCAGTGAATCTCCTTCTTCTTTTGCTGCAAGAATGGCCGTTTCCATTGCAGTAGCGGCATCTTGATCAGGGCAACGAACGGCATTGATATCTACGGCATTTCTGTCCGCCGGGATTATTGCGGCATCAGCGGTTATGGTATGAATTTGCTTCACCCAGGCAATTATGCTAATATCTGGCCAGATTTGCTTCAGAGCAAGTTCTGCCAAGGCACCGGCTGCCACCCAGCCTGCTGTGATCCTGGCGCTGCTTCTCCCACCACCACGGTAATCCCTGAAACCATATTTTACATCATGGGTATAATCCGCGTGTCCGGGCCTGTATATGTATTTAAGGTCTGCGTAATCTGCCGGGTTCTTGTCTTGGTTGGGAATCCAGATACACAGTGGACTTCCCAGTGTTTTGTTTTCATATACGCCTGACAGGATTTCAAAATGGTCCTTTTCATTGCGCTGGGTTGTCAGGGCGCTTTGTCCGGGCCTCCTGCGCTGCAACGTACCGCTGATAAAGGCTTCATCAACAATAATTCCTGCAGGAATACCATCAAGTAACACGCCCACACCTTTGCCATGGCTCTCACCGAAGCTGCTTACTTTGAATATGTTTCCGATGGAATTTGAGGCCATGGGATGCAAAATTAACGGTCTGAATGGAACCAATGGCTCCATTGCTGCCAAAAACCGGGAAAAGATTTACTTACGCATTCCGGATTGTCAATATTTACAGTATGTTTAAGTCCGAAAATAGCTATGGCCATAGCAATGCGGTGGTCGCCATGTGTTTTAATATCAAGCGGGGTATTCGCCAAAATATTTTCATCGTATGATAAAAAGTATGCCCCGTTCCGAAGACTTATATTTGCCCCTGTTTGCTTTAGATTTACTGCCATGGCTTCAAGGCGGTTACTTTCTTTTAGGACGAGGTTTTCCAGGCCGGTAAATGAGGCGTTGATGCGCAAATATGCACAGGTTGCCATAATGGTAGGAGCACAGTCCGGATAATTTATCAGGTTGACAACAGGATTGGGATTGAATTTCCCGCTGTGGCTAATAAGAATCCCATCCTCAGTTTGTGTGGATGAAACCCCCAGTTCATAGTAGAAGTTGGCGAGAGCAGAATCTCCCTGCATGCTGTTTAATCGTAATCCTTTGAGAAGAATGCTCATTCCGGGGGCACAAGATACTAGCGAATAAAAGGATGCGGCTGCAGACCAGTCTGGCTCTATCTGCAATGTTTCAGGTGGTTGATAGCTGCCTGTCTCAATGAGAATATTTTCTTCGCTTATAAAGGTATCAACGCCAAAAATCCGCATCAAATCTGCTGTTAATTTTATATACGGAAAAGAAGCGGGTTTATCCGTAATTACAATTTCCTTTAGTCCCGGGAAAAGAGGTGCCACAAGCATCATGGCAGAGATATGCTGGCTGCTCCTGGTTGCATCCGCAGTAATTGACTGGAATGATTGAATTCCTTTATCAATAATGATTTCCTGGGGCGTTTGTTTGATAACTGAGTCACATTGGCTCAAAAGATTAATTAAATCTCCATGTGGGCGCTGCATGAGCCTTTCTGAGCCTGTCAAAACTAAGGGTTTATTTTTAGCTGCTGCCAGTACCATAAAGAAATGCAGGGGTGTGGCACCATCTCCGAAATCATGCTTTTCCTGCTGTTGATTTTGGATGGCGCGCAGTAAAAATTGTGTATCATCGCAACCAGACAAGCCCTTAATGCTTTCTATCGGCATGCCGGATAAATCTGCTGCAATCAAAGCGCGGTGTGAAATGCTTTTGGAGCCGGGCAAGGTTATAGTGGAAACCTTAGGGAGAGATGCTTTTTTATGCAGTTTCATGCAGGTAGCGCAACCATGCCTTTGTCATAACATTTTCCGATATATCGATAGGACTACAAGGCCGTCCCGGGGCTGAAATAAGGCTACAAACCAAGGATCCGCCGTGCGACTTTTTATCTTTTGCGGCTGCGATATTTAATGTCTCAATATCAGCTTCGTTAAATTCCACCCGGCCAAACAGAGGCATTACCAAAGCCTTAATTTCAAGAGTGAGTTCAGGTTTGCAGATATGCAATGACTCAGCAGCCATGGTTTCAACAATCATACCTGCGGCTACAGCTTTTCCATGTGGCAGGATATGGCCATTTTTTGAATATAGATATTCAAGGGCATGTGCAGCGGTATGTCCGAAATTTAGTCTTGCCCGCATATTTTTCTCCGCAAAATCTGCGGTGACTATTTCCTGTTTGTAACGTGTGTTGAATTCGATAAGCCCAATCCAGGCTTGAATGTTGTCATTATTCGGAAAACCATTTTTAAGCAATAGGTTCCATTCGTTTCCGGATAACAGTGCATGCTTTATGATTTCGGCTTTACCATTCAGCCACTCTGCTTCCGGCAATGTTTTCAGAAAGTTGGGGTCTATGATAATTGCTGTTGGCAACCTGAATGTGCCAATATAATTTTTTAGCCCGCCCAGATTAATACCATTTTTACCGCCAATTCCGGCATCTACCATGCAAAGCAGTGTGGTGGGTATGTAAACCACAGCCATACCACGCTGATATACAGATGCAACAAAACCTCCCAGATCGGTGATACTGCCACCACCCAGACAGAATAGTACAGACCATCTTGTTGCGCCATGTTCCGGGAGTTCGTACCAAATACGCTCGCAGGTTTCCAGAGTTTTTGCAGATTCACCAGAAGGCACTTCCAGTACATGATCTACAGGCAGCGAGGAAATACGGGGGAGACAGTGTCTTTTTGTTTCGGCATCGCACAGCAAGAAGATCCTGTCCGGATTCGTACGGAACAGATAATCGCCTAGCGTTTCAGTAGGGTTGTGTGTAATGCAAATCACGCCTTGATTTTTTCGTAACGATTGCTGTTCTGGCTGTCCATTTTGCGCAACAATTCTAGGATATTATTCTTCTCAATTACCGGAGCCTGTTTGTAAATCTCCACAATTTCAGGCCATTTGGTAGAGAAGAAAATACGGGTGATCAGATTGTTGGGGCTCAGCGTGAATAATTCTTCTAGACTCTTGATGGAGGCTGTAATTTCTGCCCTTGCCAGATCGGTGTTTTCAGACATTCTGTCCATGCCTTTGCGGTGATACAGGTACGTAAGTTTTCTTGCAACTAAAAACCGGTTGTTGTTTACCCCGTCAATCAGGTTAAAACGGTTTCGCTGTCCTTTACCATCACCCTGATTCCATCCCGGTTTTCCCTGCATAAGTCCGCCGATATTCTGGGCTTTCTGGAAAAACTGAGTGCCGCCCAGTTCCCCAAAACTGTCATAATCATAGCCCAGAGCTATGTATACGTAAAATGCGAGCAGGCTAGTCAGGTCATTTACATTCTGATTATCCTGATAGTCCAGCGGTTCAAATTCTCTGTAAATAAAAGCAATGTCCTCATCGTTGAATGAAAAGACTGTGGATTTATAATTGCTGCCGAAAACAGGTCTGGTGCTTTGTACCTGCAGTGTGGCCACAAAATCTGAGGCATTGTTTAATTTTTTCACCTCAAAAAACATAGACATCTCAATTTTTTCCCTGGCTTCAAATGCATCTTCTGTCCATTTTCGGGTATTGATGAACTGTTGAATGGAATTCTGAATTGTGGTTAAAATTTGCTTGTTGGTAAGCTGTAAACTGGGTGCAATTACCTGTACATTAGCCTTAATCTCCTGCGCACTGAGCCTTGGCAGCAGTGATAAAAAAACGCACAATAAAAGGCTAATCTTTCTCATATATCTGCAAAATTACCCGAAAGGTGATAACAAATGGCTTGTTTTACAATGATGTCGGCTACCATTTTTTTGGACATAAGTGGGTAGGACTTTTCACTTCCAGTTTTGTCAAACAAACAAACTTTGTTGGTATCATGGCCGAATCCGGCACCTTCGTTTGCAAGGGAGTTGAGTACAATGAAATCGAGGTTTTTCCGCACAACTTTATCTTTGGCATAGTCTTGTCCATCATGGGTTTCAAGGGCAAATCCTATGAGCGTCTGAGAGGGTTTTTTTACTTTTCCCAGTTCCTGAAGTATGTCCGGATTCCTAACGAGATTTAGCGTAAGATTTTCATCCTTTTTGATTTTTAGTTCTGCCTGATTCTCAACTTTATAATCTGCTACAGCAGCTGCCATGACAATGATATCTGCCTTTTGTGATTCTTCAAGGCAAACCTCCTGCATTTGCTCTGCTGTCTTGACATCTATACGATTAACATTTTGAGGGGTTTGTAGTGAAACAGGCCCGGAAACCAATGTAACATTAGCGCCGACTTTGGTAAATGCCTCAGCTATTGCATACCCCATTTTCCCGCTGGAGTGATTGCCAATAAAACGCACGGGATCAATGGCTTCTAAGGTAGGACCTGCGCTTACCATAACATGTTTGCCTTTCAATGGCAATTCCGGGTTCATGATTTTCATGAATTCGGCAAACAGGGTATCAGGTTCGGGCAACCTGCCCGGCCCTGAAAGTCCGCTTGCCAAAGGCCCGTCTTCGGCGGGGATAATGCGAACACCTCGTGATTCCAATAGCCGTAAATTTTCGGTCACAGAATCATGCGCATACATATCCAGATCCATTGCAGGAGCGATGATTACCGGACACCGCGCTGAGAGGTAGGTTGCCATCAGCAGATTATCGGCGATACCGTGAACCATTTTGCCGATAGTTGTGGCTGTGGCTGGTGCAATGAAAATAGCATCCGCCTTTAAGCCCAAATCAACATGATTGTTCCACATGCCGGTTGCGGGATCGAAAAAATCGCAAAGAACCTGCTTCTCAGAAAGTACTGATAGGGTTTCGGGCGTTACAAAACGTTCTGCGGACGGGGTCATAATAACCTGAACGTCGGCATCTGCTTTTTTAAACAGCCGGATGAGCATGGGTATTTTATAGGCAGCAATTCCACCTGTGACCCCAAGAATGACTTTCAGCGGTTTATTTACCAGTGTTGGCATCGGGCATGCGCCAGTAAGTTTTGCCTTCGGCAAACTCTTGTGTGGCAAGCAAGGTGGGCTTGGGTTGTCTTTCGTACATCAGCGAAATCTCAATTTGTTCGCGATTTTCCTGAATTTCTTCCAGGTTGTCGGTATCATTCACAAAAGGCTCCAAGCGATTGCGCAGTTCTTCTTTCTGGCGCTCGGCAATCTGGTTTGCGCGCTTTGAAATGATAACAGCAGACAGATACACGTTTTCAGTCTCTGATTCGAAATTTCTGAGGTCGCGGGTTTCCGCATTGCGTGATATGGGTTGATTCATAATAATGTTTTTAATTTTTCTATGGCTTCTGTGGCTTTTTCATTTATATCGGCAGCTTCTCTTGCATTCTCTCCCTTCTTGCCATTACTGTAAACGTAGTCTTGGTAATACTGAAGTACTTCTTTGTAGCGTTCCAGTCGCTTTTTCTCAACGCTGTTGGCAGCGTAATTAAATTGGGCCTTTATGGTGATAAACTCCAGTTCTTCCTTTTTTTCCATATCAGGGTAAAGTTTCAGTGTGTTTTTAGCCGAATTAACAGCAGCTCTGAAATCTCCCATTTGGAAATATTGCTTTACATGTCCGTACTCCTTTAGTTGGAGCTTTCGTCTCAGATCGTCTATGTGGTTATTGCAACGCTGGGCGTATTCGCTTTCAGGATAGTAATTGATAAATGTCTGGAGGCCCCCGATGGTTTTGAGTGTCTGACTCTGATCTAGTTCATGCGAACCTATATCCATGTAATCGCAATAAACCGCCATGTATGCGCATTCAACACTGCGCTTGCTTGTGGTAAAATTCTCCGTAAAATCTTTAAAAAACATGCTAGCAAATTCATAATCGCCCAAACCATAGTGGCTGTATGCGGTATAGAAATAAACCTGCTCAAGGCTGTCGGTAGCCCTTCCGTACATGTCTCTTAATTGTTCAAAAAGTGGCAGTGCCCTGGCAAAATCTTTTTTCATGTAAAGCTGCACTGCCTTGTTGTATTTCACGTTTGCGTTTTTTGATTTGTAAATTTTTCCGTAATCGCTGCAAGCAGACAGCAACAGCAGGGCGGGAAGAATTAAAACCAAACGAACCACTTGAACCCGCAAATTTACTGAAAAAAAGACATATAAACAAGTGAAATTGCTGGTGTGGTTTGTGTCTCTAAAATCTACCGGTGTTAATGAAATTAACTCTTGAAAACTTGTGCATAGTGAATACTTGTTCAGGGTCAAATTTGCATGGTGGGAACAAGTCATTCTAACATGGATTCAAAGCAGCTTCAGGTCATAGCTAATCAGGTGCGCAGAGACATTTTGCGTCAGGTATACAATGTCCAAAGTGGCCACCCGGGCGGGTCGCTGGGGCTTGCTGATTATTTTACTGCATTGTTTTTTCATTTTATGAAGCACAATCCGTCTGCTTTTAGCATGGAAGCCCAGAATGAAGACGTTTTTATACTCAGCAACGGACACGTTTCCCCTGTTTACTACAGTGTTTTGGCTCGGTCAGGTTATTTTCCTGTTTCCGAACTGAATACCTTCAGGCTTATCAATTCAAGATTGCAGGGGCATCCTGCCACCCACGAGGGTTTACCCGGGATCAGGGTTGCAACGGGAAGTCTTGGACAGGGACTCAGTGTGGCTGCCGGTATTGCACTTTCTAAGAAGTTGAATCAGGATGAACGTACCGTGTATGTAGTTACTGGCGACGGAGAATTGCAGGAAGGTCAGATATGGGAAGCAGTAATGTATGCTGCTCATAACAAGTTGGATAACATGTTGGTGGCTGTTGATTTTAATGGCCAGCAAATAGATGGTTCAACCATTGAAATCATGAGCTTTCACGAAATTGGCAGCAAGTTTGCAGCGTTTGGCTGGGAAGTTATGCATATGGACGGAAACAATATGGATGAAATACTTGCTGTGGTGCCTCAGGCCCAGGCCAAAATGGGCAAGGGTAAGCCGGTTGTTATCATCATGAAAACCGAAATGGGTCAGGGCGTGGATTTTATGATGGGAACCCATGCTTGGCATGGAAAAGCCCCCAATACTGAACAATTTGAAAAAGCCATGTCGCAGCTCCCTGTAACCGAACTGGGAGATTTCTAATGAAAAACGTCAAACCATTGATACTGCTGTTTTCTGTCTTTGTTGCAGGAACAGCCACGTCACAAATTCAGAACGCATTTCCGGATAAGAAAACCCGCATCTTGTTTCTGCTGGATGCCAGCGGCTCCATGGTGGCGGAAATGGGTAAAACCAATCGCTGGGCTGTGAGTGTAACCCTTATCAGTCGTATGGTAGACAGCCTGCGGTTTGTAGAAAATTGCGAAGTGGGATTGCGTGTTTTCGGACATGGAAAGCCCATTACCATGCGTGACTGCTACGACACAAAACTGGAAGTTTTTTTTGCTCCCAATAACCACAAATCATTTATCACAAAACTCAGGCAGGTAAAGCCCTTGGGTTTTACGTCCATCACACAAAGCTTGCTTGCTACGGCAAAAGACTTTCCAGCGGATAAAAATTCCAGAAATGTAATTATTCTTATTACGGACGGAATAGAGGAATGTCCTGGAGATCCCTGCGCGGTAAGTCAGGAACTGCAGCGAAAGGGGATTGTCTTGCAGCCATTTATTATTGGCTTGGGAACCGACGGAGAAAAATTCAAGCAAACATACTCTTGCGCCGGGCGGTATTTCAACGCACAGACAGAGGATGAGTTTAAAAAAATAATTGGAGTAATTGTAAGTCAGACGCTCAACAATACATCGGTTCAGTTCAATTTGCTCGATAACCAAAACCAACCCCGTGAATCAGATGTGCCAATAACGGTTTATGATGCCTTTAGCGGACAGGTAATGGAGAATGTTGTTCATACGATGAATGGCAAAGGAATACCGGATACCCTGTATCTGGATCCCATGCGCAAATACGATATTGTTATTCATACCTTGCCTAATGTAGTAAAACGCAATATAGAGTTGCAACCGGGAAGACACAATGTTTTGCCGTTTGAAACGCCCATGGGCAGTCTGGCACTGAAGGTTGGAGGAATTACCAAATATGGTCGATTGCAGGCTATCGTAAGACAAAATGGTAAAATGGAAACATTATTTGCTCAGGATTTCCAGACAACAAAAAAATACCTTACCGGCAAATATGATCTGGAATTGCTAACATTACCGCGCATTTTTATTCCGGGTGTAGAAATCTTACAGAATAAAACATACACTGTTGAAATTCCAGCACCGGGGCAATTGCAACTCACGCTTGGCCGTGATGTTATTGCTTCCGTCTTTGTGGTGAAGGAGAACAAGATGGAATGGGTAACAGATATAGATGGTACCCGCACCTCGCAATTCATTGCTATGCAGCCCGGC
>VGGQ01000079.1 GCA_016868535.1 Bacteroidota bacterium
CACGTATACCATTCAGTTGATAGTGACATCACAGCCGGGCGGATGTACCGATACGTTCAGCAGGAATGTGTTTGTGGGCCCGGATATCATTGTGTGGATCCCGGATGTGTTCACACCCGATGGCGCAGGCCCCGGCAAGAACAACACGTTCAATGTAACGGCCAGCAACTTTAAGAGGATCAATGTAACAGTATACAATCGCTGGGGCGAAAAGATGTATGAAACCAATGATATCAACAAAGGTTGGGACGGCACTGCCAATGGGCAGGAAGTACCTCAGGGTGTGTATGTGTTTCATGTAGAGGTGATTTCGTTTGAAGATAAGGTTTACAAGTTTGATGGTACACTAACACTGTTGAGGTAACACAAAAACTTATAAATAGAAAAGGCTGCTCAAAGGCAGCCTTTTTTTATTTTTTGGTAGATTCAAATACCCAATGCTTTTGCCTCCTGAAGCAAATGATTGGGATTAATGGGAACTACGCCTGTATGTTCGCAAACAAGGCTACCGGCCAGGTTACTGAGTTCTGCCAGACGCTTTGGCGAAGTTTTCATGGCAAGGCACATAGCAGCAACACTGATTACAGTATCGCCGGCACCACTCACATCTGCAATATTGCGTAAATGAGCCGGCATACGATGGCTTTCGGATCTGCTGTGAATAAAAACGCCATTTTCACCCAGTGTAAGAAGCGAAATATCATTCTGAAGACGATCTTCAAGTTTTGTTACCGCAGTTACTAAAGAATCTTCATTGGCAGGGTTAATATCTATGCCCATTCCTTCTTTGATTTCCTTAAGGTTGGGTTTGAAAAGCGTGCAGCCTTTAAAGGCATCAAAATTCTGTTTTTTGGGATCAACAACTACAGGAATACCTGCTTTCTTGGCCTTGGCAATGAGCCGGGGGATATTAATTCCGTGAAGGACACCTTTGTTGTAATCCTCCATAATAACCACATCTGCCTGCTCCAGTTCGCGGTTGTAATGTTCCTCAAGGTAATAGGTATCCAGGGTATCAAGTCCTGATGTTATTTCATGATCAATCCTGGCAATTTGTTTGTTATTACCTATGATGCGCGTTTTGGTTGTGGTTTTGCGTTTTTGGCTGTAAACGATAGCCCTGTCGGTGAGACCTGATTTTTTAATAAGTTCACGCAAATCATCTGCCTCTGCATCTGTTCCAATTACCGAGCAAAGGATGGGTATTCCTCCCATAGCGTACACGTTGAGTGCAACATTACCGGCACCCCCGAGTCTTGCATCGAATTTATCTGCATCCACAACAGGGACGGGCGCTTCAGGTGACATGCGATTTACCCGGCCAAAAATATATTTATCGATCATTACATCACCCACAATAAGAACTTTCAAACCCTGAAATCCTGAAAAAAGCGCATCAAGTTGCTGACTCATCTTAACGACAAAGTTACGTTGGTTTGGTTTATTTTATCCTTTCAAAGGCTTCTTTTAAGCGGGCAACTGCTTTTTCAATAGTAATCATATCGGTTGCGTAGGAAATTCTTATGCATTCCGGCATCCCGAAAGCTGTTCCGCCTACACAGGCCACGCCTGCCTCATTCAACAGGTAAAAACATAGTTTTTCTACAGAATCTATTTTTTCACCACCCGTAGACTTTCCTAAATAACAGGAAACATCAGGGAAAACATAAAATGCCCCGTCGGGAATATCAAATTTAAGTTCCGGTATGGTTTTGACAAGTTCCAATATTTTGTTTCTTCTATCCAGAAAGGCTTTTCTCATCTCTTCTACAGGTTGCTGGTTACCCTCCAGCGCAGCAATTCCTGCCATTTGAGAAATACTGTTTGCGCCACTGGTAAAGAGTCCCTGTATTTTTTCACAAGCGGAAACCAGCCAGGTGGGACCAGCCAGATATCCTATTCTCCAGCCGGTCATTGCATATCCTTTTGACAAACCATTTACAACCGCTGTTCTGTCGCGCATACCAGGAAAAGAGGCAATACTAACATGCGGACCGCAATAATTTATTTTTTCGTATATCTCGTCACTGATAACAAAAACATTGGGGTATTTTTGCAGTACTTCTGTAATGGCTTTGAGTTCAGCATGGCTGAAAACTGCGCCGCTTGGGTTACACGGCGATGAAAACAACAACAATTTAGTGCGGGGTGTAATGGCTTTATCAAGTTGATTGGCAGTAAACTTGAACTGTTGTTCTACATCCGCTTTAATAAAAACACTTTTACCGCCCGCATAGCTTACCATACTTGGGTAACTTACCCAGAAAGGTGCGGGGATAATAACCTCATCTCCGGGACTAATGATACTGAGTACAGCATTGATGATGCTGTGCTTGGCTCCATTACTTACAATAATTTCTCCGGGCTTGTAATCAAGTCCGTTTTCGTTCTTTAGTTTTCTGCAAATAACCTCCCTGAAAGAGAGAAGTCCGGTAACAGGCGGATAATGCGTATAGCCCGCCTCCATCGCTTCCGCGGCCGCCTTGCAGATATGATCTGGAGTATTAAAGTCGGGTTCTCCAATACTTAAACTGATGATGTCTTTACCCTGCTCCTTGAGCTCACGGGCACGCTTTGTCATCGCCAGTGTCTCGGATTCTATTATCTCTGAAATTCTTTGACTTGCGCTAGACATATATTTTTGATTTCGCAATAATACCGAATCAATAGCAATTATTTTTTATTACATATACTTTAAACCTATAGATGTTTTGTTAATCCTATTTTTGCAATGCCTATGAAAATCATGTTTGTTGCCAATCGGGTACCTTATCCTCCATATAGGGGCGACAAACTGAAAATTTGGAATCTGGCAAAAAGACTTTCCGTAAATCATGAACTGCATCTTTTTACCATAGCGCAGGACAAGGAAGAACTTCAGTATACAGAAAAACTGAAAACAGTTTTTAAGGAGGTTCATATTGTTTATTTACCAAAATGGAAGAGCGTTATTAAAACTGCACTGGCAATCTTTGATAAAACACCATTTCAGGTGGCGTATTTTCAATCAAAGTTGTTTGCCAAAACACTTCAAGGAGCTTTGCATGGGAGTAATTTTGATGCCGTGCATATACAGCACATCCGAATGAGCCGGTATTTTAAGAATTTGCTTAAAAACAATGCAATACTAGATTTGCCTGATGCCTTCAGTCTGTATTGGAAGAGGAGGGCAGAAAGGCCCGGGTGGCCATGGTTGAGATGGTTTGCCACCATTGAACAAAAAAGGCTTCTGCATATGGAGCGAACCTTTTTAAAGGAATTTCCCCTGACGCTGGTATGTAGTGAAGAGGATAAACAATATCTCTCGGAATTTACCGAAGCCAAGATTCAGGTGTTGCCGAATGGTGTAGATACAGAAGTTTTTTATCCCAGGGTGAATTTTAGGCACGAGCCGTTTCGTTTGTTGTTCACAGGCAATATGGATTACGCACCAAATATAGACGCTGTTGAATTTTTCTGTTCGGAGATATTACCGCTGATCAAAGTGCAGCACCCTGAGGTAAAGTTTGTGATTGCCGGACAAAGACCTGTAAAAAGAGTTTTGAACCTAGCTTCTGACTGCGTTTCTGTCACAGGTTTTATAAAAGATCTCTCCGAAGAATATGCCAAAGCCACTGTGGTTGTCGCGCCGGTCAGATTTGGGGCGGGTACCCAGAATAAAGTTCTTGAAGCACTGGCAATGGGGGTACCTGTGGTATGCACGCATGTTGGATTCAAAGGACTTGGAATTGAGAGCGGAGAGGGGGCTTTTATGGCCTTGAATGCATATGAATTTGCCGCAGAAGTAAACAGACTGCTTGAAAATGAGCAAAACCGCAACCAAATGGCAGGAAAAGGAATACAGGAAGTAGCTGCCACCTTCGGATGGGATGCGGTTGCCACAAAACTGGTCATGTATCTCGAGTCCGTTAAACTCAAAAGTTAATGAAAAAAATAAAGGGTCAATAGCATTACTCTTTGTTTCCAGCTGTTTGCTGTCACAAGACCAGGTACAGCTTGTTTTTTCTGATTTTCATAATGGTGCTGTTACCGGCACGGATATTAGCCGAAACAATAAATGGATTTTGACAGGCGGTGCCGACGGAAGGGCAATGTCAATAGACATTGAAAACCGAATACTGATGCGTCAGTTTAGGGGCCATACGGATGCGCTGACACAAATTTCTTTCGCTGACCGTGACAATAAATATTGTAAGCAAAAGGCAGACCCTTTACCCCCTCAGTCCATCAGGGGAATGGCTTTTGCTTACCGATTATAAAAGAAATGCGGGTACAGTAAATTTGGAACCTTATATCAGGCTCATTTACACCGCAGATACAGCACTTCAGTGTTAATGGTGGGGCAATGAAGCCGTTTTTGAAGGTAATGAAGTAACCATTTGCAATGGGCACAATATCATGCGATTTAACCCGGCTTATGAAACCGCGTCAGTTAAAAATATTAATGGCCTTTATGGATTTTATAAGCAATTCTCAGGATCAGGTTTTTTAATTATGCAGTGCATGCAACAAAAGGATGCTGGCAATATTGCAGCCCGCAATTTTAATGTAAAAAGCCCGTTTCAGGCTACTGCAGATTCCATCCTGTACTACCTAACGGGAAGCAGGGAAATGAAATTGCCATAATGGCGCATTGCGGATTTAAAAAACCAGAGCCGGACTCAGAAAGCAACTGTTGCGATAAATTAGGTTGAAATTTTGTTTGCGGAGTCCTCTTGGGTTATTTTCGCAATCCCATGAAGAAGATTTATTTTTTCCTTACCCTTTTGGCAATGTCATTTAGCCCCCTCAAAGCGCAGGACAGCCTGTCTTCTGATGTGGTTAATGCATTCCAGTTTCGCAGTGTAGGTCCGGCCACTACCGGGGGTCGAATCATAGATATTGCCGTTAATCCCAGAAATTACAGCGAATATTACCTTGCAGCGGCCTATGGTGGCGTTTGGAAAACCCGAAATAACGGAACAACCTTTGAGCCTATTTTTGATAGTTATGGCACCCAAAGTATAGGTTGTCTGGCGCTGGATCCCCAAAATGCCAATACACTTTGGGTGGGTTCCGGAGAGAACAACAACCAGCGGAGCGTGGGATACGGTAATGGAATTTACAAAAGCCTGGATGGCGGTAAATCATTTACCAACATGGGACTGAAAAACAGTGAACACATCGGGATGATCAAAGTGCACCCGACAAACAGCAATATCGTTTATGTAGCCGCCTATGGGCCTTTGTGGAAGGAGGGAGGTGAGCGCGGACTTTACAAAACAGAAGATGGCGGTAAAAACTGGTATCGTGTATACCATGTTAGCGATAATACCGGCTGCAACGAGGTACACCTGGATCCGTCCAATCATGATATTGTATACGCTGCCTTTCACCAGCGCAGAAGGCATGAATGGACTTACCTGGGCGGTGGGCCGGAAAGCGCACTATACAGGAGCACTGATGGAGGAAAAACATGGAGAAAACTTTCAGAAGGTCTGCCGGCTGGCGATGTCGGTAGAATCACCCTTTGCATCGCTGCCAAAAACAGCAACCGTATCTATGCTATGGTGGAGGCTCAGTTGGGTAAATCAGGGGTATATGTGAGTGATGATAAGGGGGAGAGCTGGTCCAAAACTAATGATAATTACACCGCAGGAAACTACTACCAGGAAATTATGGCTGATCCGGCCGATCCAAACCGTATTTTTATCATGGATACATGGCTGAAATGGAGTAAAGATGGCGGTGTAACTGTTTCTAATGTAGGCGAAAAGTGGAAACACGTGGATAACCATGCTATTTGGATACAGCCGGATAATACTGCACACTGGATTGTTGGTTGCGACGGAGGGCTTTATGAGACCTGGGATGACGGAAAAAACTGGATTCACAAAGACCATCTGAATATAACCCAGTTCTACCGGGTAACCGTTGATAATTCTGAACCTTTTTACTACATTTATGGTGGTACACAGGATAACAATACTCTAGGAGGGCCTTCGGCGAATGCCAGTGCCAACGGGATTCCCAACAGCGACTGGTTTATCACCGTGGGCGGTGATGGTTTTAAAACCCAGGTAGATCCAACTGATCCTAATATTGTTTACAGCCAGTGGCAATACGGAGGTCTCATTCGCTACGACCGCAGAACAGGCGAGCAAATTGATATCAAGCCTATACCCGGTCCGGAAGAAAACGGCCTGCGCTGGAATTGGGATGCACCGCTGATAATAAGTACACATAACCCCCAACGCCTTTATTTTGCGGCCAATAAAATTTACCGTAGCAATGACCGTGGTAACAGCTGGGAAGTTATCAGCCCTGATTTAAGCCGCGGAATTGACCGCAATAAACTGCCTGTGATGGGGAAGGTGTGGAGCATGGATGCCGTGGCGAAAAACCAGAGTACATCGATTTTTGGTAATATCATGTGGCTGGCCGAAAGTCCAATAGATGAAAACCTGCTGTATGCCGGCACAGATGATGGTTTGATTCAAATAACTACCGATGGTGGTAGAGCATGGAGCAAACTGGGTAAATTTTCCGGGGTGCCCGGTATGACGCTGGTGAGCTGTATAACGCCCTCACAGCATAAACGTAATGTTGTGTATGCCACGTTTGACAACCACAGACAAGGTGATTTCAAGCCCTACGTACTGAAAAGTGCTGATGCGGGAAAAACCTGGAATACCATAGCATCCAACCTGCCTCAGAATGGTTCCGTAAAAACTTTTGCAGAAGATTTTGTAAATGAAAATCTTTTGTTTGTGGGTACCGAGTTTGGCTTCTTTGTTTCCAGCAATGGCGGGAAGAAATGGACTCAGTGGACAGCCGGCCTACCTCCTATAGCCATCAAGGATATTGCTATACAGAAAAGAGAACAGGATATTGCACTCGCTACATTTGGACGTGGCATTATGATTCTGGACAACTACGCGTCGTTGCGTGAGGCTATTCCCGAAAACCTGTCCAAGGATGCTTATCTGTTTTCGGTGAAACCTGCCAAAATGTTCATTCCCCGTACTCCACTAGGTGGCAGAGATAAATCATCAAAAGGTGCTTCGTATTTCAATGCTCCCAATCCGGCAACAGGCGCAGTAATCCGATTTCATCTGAAAGATGATTACAAAACCATCAAGGAAACCCGACATACCAAAGAAGGCAAAGCCAAAAACAATTATTATCCTTCAGTAGATTCCATAAGAATGGAGGCCAGAGAATTAAATCCATTTGTTTTATTGGTAATTACCGATGAAAAGGGTCGTGAGATTCGTCGCTTAAAATCATCGGCAAGAAAAGGAATGGGCAAAGCAGAGTGGGATCTTCGTTATGCCAGTACCAATCCGCTTAGCCACGGTCCAAGGGATTTGAGCAATCCGTATACGGAACCCGATTACGGACCGTTTGTGGCGCCCGGAAATTATCAGGTTTCGCTTTATCTGGTAAATGATGCCGAAATGAGAGCGCTGGGTAACAAACAAACCATTGCGGTGGATTATCTGGTGAAACCAACATTGAACAATTACTTGGCTGAAGAAAAGGCTAAAATCGTGGATGAAATAGCAGAAACACGCAGAAACGTATCAGCCGCCTCCGAATACATGAATGATGCTACAAAGAGCCTACAAACGGTCAAAAATGCCATATTTAGCATGGGTGTGGATGCCGGCTTAATAAAGGAGATTTCGGATATTCAGCTGTCCATGGAAAAACTAAATCTCCGCCTGAATGGAGATGCTTTGTTAGCCTCAAGGGAATTTGAAACAGCGCCTGGCATTTATGACCGCATTGAAACAGCGGTATATGGCATGGTATACAGCAGTAATGGCCCCACCATTACCCATGTAAATGCTTTCCGCGATGGTAAAAAAGTATTTACTGAATGGATTGTCGAATTGAAGCAGGTTCATAATAGAATTCAGGCACTCAATGCAAAACTGGATGCTGCAAAAGTGCCATACACACCGGGCAGAACATTTTTCTTTAATTCACAATAATAAAGTTGAGTGACATTGCGATTGATGAATATCTGGGTTTATAAAGTTCGGACAATCAACCGTTACTCCATGAATTAAGGGAGATTATCAGGCAAACAGCAACAGAGGCGTAAGAGGGGATTTTTTTGGATATGCCGGGTTAACACTGAAACGGCCCCTTACTTTATTTTTTGTCCTATAAAAATCATATGGATTTTTATCAGGGACCGGATGCCATTGCTTCATTTGTATAAGAACTTTCATCCTTTAAAACCAATAAAAGTGCTGTGCAGTTTTTATACCATGAGAAGCTTCCGAAATCCCTCATAGAATCTATGATAAGTTTCCGAATGGAGACCAATCCCGCAAAAAACCGTTAATATTATCTTTTAATAAGTACGCTGGTTGAGCCATTTAGCCAGTTCTTTCAAACCAGCAGTATTAACCCCCAAGGATTTAAGGGCTTTAAGATCTTGCATTGAAATTTCATGGTATTCATCGACTTTATCTTTTAGTGCCTTATTTAATTTTAACTCACACCACAGCGCCAAGGTGGGTGCGACGCTTTCTGCTAAGCTGTGTGTATTCCAAATTTCGTCAGT
>VGGQ01000080.1 GCA_016868535.1 Bacteroidota bacterium
TGCTGCCTTTTGTCGGCAACCTGTATAGCGGGTTGATGTCGTTGGCAAACAATCCGGAGTCTTTAGGAATGTTCCATACCCTTGTCATTTTATCTGAAAATGAATTGTCAGCCGACCTTAGTGTTACTACCGCTGAGTCCAGGTATAGCGAATCACTGATCTTAGCCACTTGCAGGGCTCCGGTGTTTTCATTCAAAAACGCCTTGGCAACCCGTATGTATTGCACGCTGTCATTCGCATTTAGCATGCCGTATACCACAATTTTTTCTTTCCAGTTCGCGTTCATATCCAGCTCATTTTTACACGAAAAAAGCAAAATAATCAGCGCAAAAAATGCGGAAATTAATAATCGGTATGCATGGGTCACTTTTTTCACAAGGATGCTGAAGTCAGCTTTTTGGTCTAACTTTGCCTTTACTCCCGCAAAGATGAGGAAAATTATCGGCGTTTTTTGCCTACTCTACTTTTTTTACCCTGCACACACACAGCAGTTAACAAACGAGTTTGTGAAGCTCGTGTGGCAGGATGATTTTCAAAAACTAGACAGTACCTGGGCACAACAGTCAACGGCAGATAATTTCTTTATTGGTTCCTCCGAAGGATTTGAAGTATGGCGCAAAAGCAAGCGTACCGGGTTTTTTACATTTGCTTTAATAGTGAAGGAGTTTCGCATATTTGACGCTTCCCTGCAATTTGTTTTTGACGGAAAGGGCAGCAGTGAGAATTCAGCAGGACTGGTACTGCAGGCTCAGCCGGATGGTGCAGGTGCATTGATTGTGGAAGTTAATCGAAAAAAACAGTTCAGAATCCGACGTGCCGCATCGCACAGAATAATGCCACAGACCGACCCAAATGGGGGTTGGCGCAAGCCTGATAAGAAAATTAAGGGCGATGCAGTAACGCTGTCCGTGAAAACGAATGACAAGGTTTATGCTGTTTACATAAATGGCATTTATGTTCACACCTTTATGGAAATAGAGTACTCAAAAGGGTGGATAGGCTTGTATGTGGGTCCTGAAACACCGGTTATCTACAAAAATATTACCGTGAAAATTGATGATGAGGCATCTTCATTGCTGGAAGCCGCCACAGCCTATCCGGATGACCGAAAATCACTTAGTCTGGCCACTACGCGGTTAAAGGAGGTAATACAGAAAAAGGATTTACATATTACTGAACTTGAAGATCAGCTTGAAGACCAAACCGGACTGAACTACAAAGCCGACAGCGTGTTGCTGAAGCAATCGCAGGAGGCGGTAGCGAGGGTGGATGAACTGGAAGATGAACTGGAGAAGGCCAATGCCGATAAACTTGCATTGGAAAAAGAACTC
The DNA here is from genome assembly GCA_016868535.1 of Bacteroidota bacterium. Classification (GTDB taxonomy): domain Bacteria; phylum Bacteroidota; class Bacteroidia; order NS11-12g; family UBA955; genus RGEC01. The sequence goes on from VGGQ01000080.1 coordinate 1,332, forward strand.
CTCAAACTTCAGCAGTTTAAAAATTCAGCGGCCGATTCCTATGGTGGAAATGTCGCTGAAAATCTTATCAATATTAACGAAGAGCTTCGCCTGGAACTCCATAAGTCGAAGAAATCCAATGAGGAACTTGAAACGGGATTGCTCAAACAACAAGCACAGGTAGCTGAATGGATTAAAAAAATCAATCAACTGGAAAATTTCTCAGAAGATTCCAAGACTACTATTCAGTACCAGCGATCACAATTAATGTGGAAAGACAGCGTTACACGTGAACAGCAAAAGAACATAAAATCTTTGGAGAAGGTTGTTAAGGAGGCCGACAAGGATAAGAAACAGTCATCCATCCGACCGGGCTAAAAAAGAAAAAGAAAAGAAAAATAAAGAAACCCTGTTTGACGAAAACTAAACCATGAGTATTCGGAAAAAAGAATTCAAAAAAATAACTACCCATGTGCTGCTCGAAATGAAGCAGAAAGGCGAGAGGATATCTATGCTTACCGCCTATGACTTTTCCATAGCAAAACTGGTGGATCAAGCTGGAATGGATGTAATACTGGTGGGTGACAGTGCCAGTAATGTAATGGCCGGACACGAAACCACACTGCCCATTACGCTTGACCAGATGATTTACCACGCTTCATCTGTAGTGCGCGGCATTGACAGGGCTTTGGTGGTTGTAGATTTACCATTTGGCAGTTATCAGGGAAACAGCAAGGAAGCCTTGGCTAGCACTATCCGTATTATGAAAGAGAGTGGCGCACATGCCGTGAAAATGGAAGGCGGCGAAGAAATCATAGAAAGCATCAAGCGTATCCTCACTGCCGGTGTTCCAGTGATGGGGCACCTGGGATTAACACCACAAAGCATCTATAAGTTTGGAACCTATGCTGTCAGGGCTACCGAAGACGAGGAAGCCGAAAAACTTATTCACGATAGCAAACTGTTGGAAGAAGCGGGCTGTTTTGCACTTGTGCTGGAGAAAATTCCAAGTAAGCTCGCCAAACGGGTGGCAGAAAATCTTACCATTCCTGTAATTGGCATCGGTGCCGGTCCGCATGTCGACGGACAGGTACTGGTAATTCACGATATGCTGGGAATCAATACCGAGTTCAAACCCCGCTTCCTGCGGAAATATGCAGATCTGCACGGCATTATTACCTCAGCGGTGCGGCATTATGTAGCGGATGTGAAAAGTCGCGATTTCCCCAACGAAAAAGAGCAGTATTAAAGTCAGCCCTTGGCCTTTTTGTGGTCAGCCAGAAATTGCGCCAGCCCGATATCGGTGAGCGGATGCTTAAAAAGGCCCATGATGGCGCTGATCGGACAGGTAACCACATTGGCACCGGCCTGCGCGCTTTTTACTATGTGCAGCGGATTGCGTATGCTGGCGGCCAGAATCTGGGTTTTATAGCCTTGCATGGAATAAATTTCGGCAATTTGCTGAATGAGTTCCATGCCATCCCAACTGCTGTCATCAATACGGCCAATAAAGGGTGAAAGGTAAGTAGCTCCCGCTTTGGCGGCCAGAATGGCCTGACCGGCGCTGAAAACCAGTGTGCAGTTGGTGCGTATGCCTTTTTGGGTGAGATGGGATATGGCTTTTATACCATCCACAATCATAGGCACTTTCACCACGATATTTGGATGCAAACCGGCCAGTCTTTCACCTTCTTCCACCATGCCTTTGAAATCGGTGGATATTACTTCTGCGCTCACATCGCCGTTCACAATGTTGCAAATCGCTTTGTAGTGGTTGAGCACATTGTCGTGCCCTGTAATGCCCTCTTTGGCCATCAGGGATGGATTGGTGGTTACACCGTCAAGAATGCCGAGTTCATTGGCTTCGCGAATCTGGTCGAGGTTGGCTGTATCGATGAAGAATTTCATGGTTACGCAAAATTAGTAAATCACCTGCGGTTGTGGTATATTATCAACCGGAAATTATCACCAACTTTTCACCCGGTACAGCATGTGCAGTCCGCCAAACACCTGACTAAGACCGTAGTCATAGCCCGTGCGGTTGGTGCTGTTCAGGCGCATGCCGCCTTCCAGCTTAAAATGGATTGGGATTTTGCGTGGTTTATAATGAAATGAGAGTCCGAACTGAGGCATACAGCGGGTTTTTGGCCATTGACGTTCCGGAACCACAGCACCGCTGAAAATTTCGGTACTGCTTTCCTTGAAAATCCCTTGAAATCCAAACCATACGCCCGGATTAAAGCGGGGCTTGTTGTTGAATTTGAGTTCGCCAATAGCATTCACCGTCCACATACGCAGACTGGCCTGGTGTAGTGTGCTGTTGCCTGAGCGGATATCCGGACGGAAGTTTACCTCGCCAAAGCCTACGGAAATGTTGGTGTTGAATAAATAGCTAAGTGAGCTGTGCATCGATAAACCTGCCGAATAGGCGTTGTTGATTCTGTCGGAGAAAAAACTGCCCAGTTCTTCGTTAGCGTAATATCGGTAAAAGTTGGTCTCTGCCCTGCCATACAAACCAAAACTGATATCTTCAGGAATGGGATTCATCTCCGCCTTAGCCTGCATTAAAGTCAATACAGCTGCCAAAAACCAAAATCTTTTCATGTCTGCTCAAAATATTTACGGTATCTGGGTTTGCGAATGAACAGCATAAACCAGACGGCCGGAACCCAAAAGATTGTAAAAAAACGATTTTTTCCTGAGAAATACACCCTGTCGTAAATCAAAGTTTGGTTATTTTTTCTTACCACAGCGTGAATATGCTTCCATTTTTTCAGACCGGATGGCAAAATGTGGCCTTCATCCACAAAACACCAAAAACGATTTCTGCTGCAAACCTGCGTGATTGTGCCGGTCCATGGGGTTGAGCTTAACAGCGATTCTATCCGCATGCGCATGTTTGCGCCTGCGAATGTGCCGTCAAACTGTTCTATTTTCAGAGAAATGCCCGGCGGATTGAGCGTTTCCAGTAGATTTCGGTCAAAACCATCCCTTACTTTTTCGAAAGAACAATTTACAGTAGTTTTTAGGGAAATGCGAAACATTTATTTTTGCTATTTAAAACTTTTTTGGGCGGATTTGGTTTTCATTGTACGGTTTTTGCAGTAAAAGATTAAACAGAAATGACAAACTGGGTATCGGTAACACGCACGGCACAGTTCAATGCAGCACACAGATTATATGTGGCAGAGTGGAGTGAGGACAAAAACCGTGCATTTTTCGGATTATGCAACAATCCAAATTACCATGGTCATAACTATGAATTGCATGTGACCGTCTCTGGTCCGCTAGATCCTGTTACAGGCTACCTGCTTGATATGAAAACACTGAAAAATTGGATCAAAGAGGATGTTGAAGACTCTTTTGATCACAAAAATCTCAACCTCGATACCCATGAATTCAAAAATATCAATCCCACGGCTGAAAATATGGCAGTGGTGATATGGGAAAAGCTGAAAAAACGGCTTAACCCTGAAATGAAACTAAAAATTAAATTATTTGAAACTCCCCGTAACTTTGTAGAATTTGATGGAACACAATCATAACCACAACCAAGACATGCTCGGTGATGACCATGTTGGAACCAACATGGAGACCCCGCTGAGGCCCGATGCATTTCAAATGGACAGTGAACTGAAGATAGAACTCATTGCCAAGCATTTTACCGAAATCATGCACATATTGGGCCTTGATCTAAGCGATGAGAGCCTGAAAGGAACGCCTTTGCGTGTTGCTAAAATGTTTGTGAATGAGCAGTTCAAGGGATTGGATCCCGATAACCGCCCACATCCCACCTTGTTTGAAAACTGTTTCAAGTACAAGGAAATGCTGGTGGAAAAGGGTATTCACTTTTTCAGCACCTGCGAACACCATTTCGTGCCGATTATGGGAAGGGCGCATTTAGCGTATGTGAGCAGCGGCAAGGTAATTGGGCTGAGCAAACTTAACCGCATTGTGGATTATTACGCCAAAAGGCCACAGGTGCAGGAGCGCATGACCATGCAGATTGCCAATGAATTAATGGAAGTGCTGGAAACCCCGGATGTGGCGGTAATTATCGATGCAAGGCATCTTTGTGTGGCCAGTCGCGGAATTAAAGATATCAGCAGTGCCACGGTAACTTCCAGTTACCACGGCAAGTTCAACGACCCTAAGGTGCGTGAAGAGCTGTTGCAATACATCGAGATGAACGGTTCTGAATAAGAATTGTTTTTTCTATAGTGTTGTTTGTGAAAAAAGGCGCCTTGTGCGCCTTTTTTGGTAGGAGTAAAATTCCTTAAAAACCAACCCCAATGCTCATGCCCACCTTAGGCAATAATCCATTGTGGTAAAGAAAGTATGCACCGGGGCTTTGTTTGTAATCAAATGAGGCATCTTCTTTTTTAATGGTGCTGTTGGAAACCCTCATACCTGCTCCGGCGTAAAAATCAATATAAAATGATTCACCTAGCGATTTCTGAAGGCCAATCACAAAACCGGGATAAACGGCTGTGGTTTTTACCTCATTGCTTTTAGATATCTTTTTTGTCTGCTGTGTAACGGGATCATAGTCGTAATAGGTGTAAGATGACTTTTCGTTGTATTGTCCAAACTGACCAAACATACCTACATAATATCCATTGGCAGACTGCCTGCCGGACAGGGATTTTTCAATATGAAAACGGTCAAGATAATACTTAAATTGATACTCCCCCGTAAATCCAACGCCTTTGTCTACGTTGTTATGATTGTCATTCGGCTGACGGTACATAATCTCCAGACTCAGTTGATGCGCTTTTTTCTGGTCTTTGCCAATAAACTCACCTGTCATCCATAATCCGCCCCGAATAAGGTGCTGGGGGCTGAATTTTAAAATGGAGGTTGGAACCTGCATATCTTTCACGGGTTGTGCAATAGCTGCAGTAAAGGACAGTGCGGTGCAAATAATAAAAATAATTTTCTTCATGGAGTAAATGATTAAACAAATATACAGTTTTTGGGTCAATTACCCTCAAACGGTCAACCTTGAAAAACAAAAAGCGGCACAAAGGCCGCTTTTTGACGTGCAATTTTCCTTGGGCGAATAACCGGGTTCGAACCGGCGACCCCCAGTGCCACAAACTGGTGCTCTAACCAACTGAGCTATATCCGCCGTAAAGGGCAGCAAATTTAAGCAACATTCATTATTTTCTCAACAGGAATTCAATACGTTTTATCATCTTTGCACCTATCCAAGCGCATAATTCCAGACATATTTTCCTCTATTGCAGCTGGTATCCCACCCCGGAAAGCCCGCTGAACGGTATTTTTTGCCGCGAACTGGCTGCGTTGCTTTCTTCAAGGTTTAAGGTTTCTGTGGCTATTGTACACTATCACAATAACGGCGACAAACCCAAAATCAACCATCATAAACAACAAGGTTTTGATGAATACGAAATCAGCATTCCCCGCAAAACAGGACTTTTTGCCGCTGTTTATCACCTCTTGCAGGTGAAACGTCTGCTTAACCAATGCCTGAATATTTGTGCAGATGTGGATGTAATCCATGTGCAGGTAGGCTGGAAGGCCGCCTGGGATGCGGTATTTCTGTTGAAAAAAGGGAATATTCCACTCTTGGTTACCGAGCACAATACCGACTGGCTGCCGCAGGACAGGCAATATCCCGGCTGGAAAAGAAAACTGACGGCCTGGGCTATGCGCAAGGCGTGCGCTATTACAGCTGTTTCGGCCAATCTGGCAGAAAATATAACGGCAGCAACAGGCAAACCCGTGGAAGTCATTCCCAATCCGGTGGCGGAGATCTTTACTTCGGCAGAAATTCATACGCCCCAGCAGCAAGGACTGGTTTTTCTGCATGTTTCCAATTTCAACATCAGGCAGAAGCAGACAGATAAAATCATACAGGTGTTTTCGCAGTATGCAAAGGAAAATCCCAATGCCCGCCTGCAATTGAACGTGCCCAAGGAGGCGTTTAATACCTTCAAATCTGCCAATCCGCAATATTCTTGGGATAAAATAGAGCTGCTTGCTCCTGATGAAGATAAATACGTCTTACTAAACCGCATGCAGAACGCATATTTTCTGCTTAGCTACAGCCGTTTTGAATCCTTTGGCCTGGTTATAGCCGAGGCTCTGTGCCTGGGTGTTCCCGCCATTTATACATCCTGTAAGGGTGCTGATTTGGTTATAGATGATAAAATGGGAATTTGTTGCGATGCCGAAAATGAAAGTTCCTTGCTGCAAGCTATGCGCACATCTGAGAGTTTTTCCGCCGACAGAAAATATATTGCCGCCAAACCCCGCAATCAATTCCATGCGGAAGCTGTTTTGGATGCGTATGGGGCATTATACCAAAAATTGATGAAGTAAGCATGTGTGGAATTGCCGGTATATTCAGCCTGAAGCCCATCCCCGCAAGGGAAATGGCGAGGTTTTGCCTGCAATTTTCGGAAGATCTGTCGCACCGCGGCCCCGATGACGAAGGTTTTGTGCTGATTGATACTCAATGGCAAGCACAGGTATACGCCGGCAATCATACATTGCCCACACTGCAACTTCCGCAAATACAATCTGCCGTGGGCAAATTCCTGGGGGCCTTTGTTCACAGAAGGTTGAGCATTATACAGCCCGGCCCGCAAGGACATCAGCCGTTTTGGGATGAAAGGAATATTCTTTGCTACAATGGCGAAGCCTTCAACTTCAAAGAGATTGATAACATATATGGGTTTGAAAACCAAAGCAGGACTGACACAGAGGCTGTTTTCCATTTGTTAAATTCACAAGGTGCGGAAGCTGTTCAAAAGCTCGATGGATTTTTTGCATTTGGTTTTGCTGATCTCAAAAAACGCACCCTGCACCTGCGCCGCGATACCACAGGTGTGAAGCCTTTGATGTATGCGCAAACCGAAACAACAATTGTCTTTTCATCCGAAACCAAAGCACTTCGAAATTTTTTAGGAAGTGTAAGCATAAATTCACAAGCGGTTTTTCACCATCTCTGCGAGGGAATAATATTGCCGAATCAGGGTTTTTACAATGAAATAAACTCCATTCATGAAGGCATGGATGTGGATTTACAGACCCTGGAAACGGAGATCGTATACTACCCTGAAAATGATGATGAGCCTGATGCTGATTTGCGTACACAACTGGAAAGCAGTGTTGAAAAACGTTTGATGTCGGATGTGCCCCTGGGTTTTGCGGTGAGTGGCGGCCTGGATAGTGCCGCTG
>VGGQ01000081.1 GCA_016868535.1 Bacteroidota bacterium
GTTTTTATATGCCCGAACCTTTTCGGGAAATCTTGACAAAACTTCTGCGATGAGCGTTTCAATAGTGTCTGTATCGGCATCCTGGGCGAGATTTAGTTTTTCAATCAATTCCGCCGCCGTTGATGCAGGTTTCTGAAGCATGGCAGGGAAGAGGTGCTGAACTGCAGCGCTATGAGAAATGACATTGCGGTCAATCACTGCAATAATTTCAGCAATCTTTTCAGGTTGAAGCGGAAATAATTCCATTCCCATGGCATTCTCATTTAGATAGCCTTTAATAGCCACGTTTACCCAGTTGGCCGCCGATTTATAGTTGGAAGTGCACTGAACCAATCGGTTAAAATAAAGTGCGGTGGTCTTATCGTCTGTCAAAACCGCAGCGTCGTATTCTGAGAGTCCCAGTTCGGTATTAAACCGCTTGAAAAGGGTTTCGGGCAATTCAGGCATTTTGTGCCGCACTGCTTCAATGTCTTGGTCGGTTAGGGTAAGTGGCGGTAGGTCAGGCTCCGGAAAATAGCGGTAATCATTTACCAGTTCTTTTTTTCGCATACTGAAAGTATTACCGGTCAAACCATTGAAACCGCGGGTTTCACCTACTACAGTTCTGCCGTTATTCAGCAATTCGGTCTGCCTTTTAATCTCAAAATCAATGGCACGTTTCACATTGCTGATGGAGTTCATGTTTTTTACCTCCACCTTGGTGCCAAAGGGTGTGGTTCCTTTCGGACGAATGGAAATATTGGCATCGCAACGCAGACTGCCTTCTTCCATATTTCCGTCGCAAATGTCCAGATATCTTACCAGACGGCGTATTTCTGTTACCAATGCATAAGCCTCATCACCCTTACGGATGTCGGGCTCAGTCACTACTTCTATCAGGGGAGTTCCGGCTCGGTTGTAATCGATCAATGAATCCGTAAGATCTTGGTCATGCATACTTTTACCCGTATCTTCCTCCATGTGGATGCGGATAAGACGTACTTTCTTGGGTCCGCCTGTTTTAGGTTTGATATTGACGAAACCGCCGGTGCAAAGTGGTGTGTCGAACTGTGTAATCTGATAACCCTTGGGCAAATCCGCATAAAAATAATTTTTACGGGCATATCTGTTTATGCGGGTAATGTCGCATTGAAGAGCAAGGCCCATTTTCATGGCCAGCTCGATGGCATGTCTGTTGTGTTTGGGCAAGGTGCCCGGATGTGCTAAACTTACAGGACTGACCTGGGTGTTGGGCATCTGACCAAAGGCCGTGCTGTCTGCAGAAAAAGCTTTGCTGCCGGTAAGTAGCTGTATGTGTATTTCCAGTCCTATTAAGGCTTCAAATTTCGTGCTCATTGCCCTTGATGATTACCCTGCAAATATACATGTACGATTTGGTATTGGGTGGATCGGGGAAAAAGAAGAGCCCCGTTTCCGGGGCTCTTTGGAGCGAGAAACGAGACTCGAACTCGCGACCCTCACCTTGGCAAGGTGATGCTCTACCAACTGAGCTATTCTCGCTTTTACAAAGACCTTTCGATCAATGTGAGTTCAAAATTAACAAATCTGGAGGCTAAAATCAACCCCGATTGATTAATTTTTAAAAGCAGTCCTGTAAGCCGGGTTCTGTATCTGTTTTCGTTGCCGAAAACAGACCCTTACCATTTATCTGGGACCTGCTTCACGGCAGGCCTCAATCAACCTACCCTCCCTGCCATCACTGCCTAAGCAGCAAACCGAAGCGGGCAGCTCCTGTTGCAGGGTTTATTTGGTCTTTCAACCCGTAAGGTTTATCCCAATCCCGTTTCACAACGAGACGAGTGGGCTCTTACCCCGCTTTTTCACCCTTATCCCGGCTTAGCCGAGACGGTACAGTTTCTGTGATACTCTCTGTCGCAATACGGTTACCCAAATTGCGCCTTCCTGTTAGGAAGTACGGCGCCCTGTGTTGCCCGGACTTTCCTCACCGGGTTACCCCAGCGCGGTAAGGCAGACTGCTGTGAGCAAAGTTAAGGCAGATTAAACAAAAAAGGCCTTTGTGGAGGCCTTTTTTTTGTGAATTGTGAATTCTAATTAACGTCTTTGTTTTGTTTTTTTGTCAATACCGCTGCTGGGGAGGTTGTTGTATTTATCCTTACTGTTACCCACCGGCGATCCTATTCTGATCATGGCACAACGGAAACCTATAGTGCTTGTACTTTGTTTTTCATCTAGAAAACGGCGTGTGCCTGGGGATGCCCAGTAAACCTTGTCATTCCAGCTTGCGCCTTTAAATATGCGGGCTTTGTTGTTTACCAGTGAGGTAACTCCGTATTCATAAATCATTTCTCCATTGTTGTAGTTGTCTTCATCCTTGAAACCAATGTTGTCAGCTTTGCGGTAGTTGCGACGATTTACGTTGTCAGATTCGGTTACATCGCGAAATTTAAGTCGTCCTAAGCTGTCTTTTTCTTCAATGGCGCCATACTGGTCCATAACCAGTGTTTTGTATACGTTACCACGGAAAGGCATGAAGGCATCCATATCTTCCATTGAGAGAGGGCGATATACATCCATCACCCATTCACTCACATTGGCTGGCATATTATACAGGCCATAAGCATTGGGCCAGTAGCTGTAAACAGGCGTTGTGATGAAACCAGCATCGTTAAGGGGACCACCGGCCACACCACCGAAATCACCTTTACCGCGCATGGCATTCATACGAATCTTGCCACGATCAGTTTCGTTACCTTCTTTTATACGGATGGTATAGTCATCCCATGAGTATACACGTTTTTGATCAATGTTTTCAAATTGGGTATTACCAATATTGGCTTGAGCCGCAAATTCCCATTCAGCTTCTGTTGGCAGTCTGTAGTCGGGCAGTAGGATACCGTCTTCCATATTAACTTTGTAGCGCTTGCGGTCCTTCATTTTCATTTTGCTGTAATCCTTCAAAGGCTGTTTGCCCTTTTTAAGGAAATCGTACTGTCCTGCCAGGTAGGTTCTGGTGTTAAAGTTATTATCACCAGCCGCATCCTGCGCAATGGTAAATTTCATGATGCACTCGCGGTCAATGATGTATTCATTGACACGGTCAGTTCTCCATTTTGCAAAATCAGTGGCCTGCTGCCAGTTTACACCCACCACGGGATAATCCTTGTATGCTGGGTGACGGAAGTAGTAATCTACAAAAGGCTCGTTGTATCCAAGCTTGCTTCTCCAGCAGTTGGTGTCGGGAAGGGCCTGGTTGTAAACTTCGGGATAATCCACAAAGGTGCGCATCAGCCAGTAGATGTAACCGCGGTAGTCAAGATTGCTTACCTCTGTTTCATCCATGTAGAATGAGTTTACAGTCACTGTTCTTTCAACGTTGTTGTTATCGTAGATCAAATCATTTTCAGTAGTACCCATAGTAAATGATCCACCTTCAACGAGCACAAGACCTGGACCGGTTTCCTGGCCCTGGTATTTTGGATTGGCAAAACCACCCCATTTAGGACTGCTGTAGAACTGACCTGTGGTTCGGCTTCTTTCTGTTGGAACGCATCCGGCAATCAGAAAAGGCAATGCTACTGCAGCCAACCATTGAATTTTTACCCTGAAATTCATTTTCATGTGTTTTTGCTTTAACGCTTTTTGGCGAAAAATATTTCGCAAGTATAAAAAGTTTTTTCCTATATCCCAAATATAAATGGGCTGAAAACATATTTTTTTCAGCCCATTTTATAAGTTACTGTGAATATTTGTTTAAAATTCAGGACACTTAAGCGGCCGGAAAGGTTTAGTTCCTGGAGGGACACACCAGTCGATAGTGGCGCTTACTTCGTGGCTTGACGGAATAGCACTTCTGCCATCGCTGACCGTAAAGTCATAACTGTAACCAAATTTGAAACGATTTTTTCTAAACCCGATAAGCATCATAATTGCATCAGAATTTTTGTAATTTCCGAAGGTTTGACGGAACCATAAACCACTAACCATTGGTCCTCTGTTGGCGTAAAATCCTACATTTAACTGGGTGAAGTTACGCTGCATCATAAACAATGCATTGGGGCTGAATGTAGCATCGTTTTCCTGTCTGAAGCGGGATTTGGTAAGCGGGATAACAGCACCGGTGTGAACGGTGTATCTGCGCGGCAATATTTCATTGGGATTTTGGTAAAAACTCCAGTTAGGTTCAATAATATTGTGAGCTGCCACACCCAAGTAAAACTTGGAAGAATACATAACCCATCCTGCATTGAAATTGGGGTATCCAATGTTCTGAGAAGGAACCTGTTCCCCGGTAGGATTGACAAACCCTTGAGTCGGAACAATCTGATCGGAGAATTTCAACCGATTAAAGTTAATGCTTTTGAAAGAGTAGGCGCCTTGCAGACCAAATCGCATAAACAATTTGTTGCGGTTCAGAGGCAGTAGATAGGAATATACACCGCTGATGGTGGTAGTGGTTAACAAGCCCGAGCCGGCCACATCATGAAATACCATGGCCCCCAATCCGCCACCCACGCTGGGTATATGCTGGTCCCAGGAGACTGCAAATGAGCGGAAAGTTCCGGGAAGACCGGGCCACTGGTTTCTGTAGTTGAGCGCTACACGGCCCGCTGCGCCGAAATTACACACGGCAGAGCCTGCCAGTGCAGGGTTTGTGTAAACCGGTGCAGCATAGAACTGGGTTAATTCTGGGTCCTGTGCCTTGGTTGTGGCCACTGAAAACAGGTAAGCGGCCATAAAGGAAAGACGTAAAAATCCTTTTCGCATATTTTCTTAATGGACAAATTTAGGAGATAAAACGTTTGATGCAACAAAATATTTTTTTTGATGGTGGAAAAATGACACAATCATGCAGCCCGGAAAGCAATATTTTAAGATATTTGCAGTTAATCAATGCGGTGTATATGCGTATAATTCAGAAAGTTAACATTTTCTGCCTTTTAGGGTGCATATTTTATTGCTCATCTCTGTCTTCACAGGGTATTAAATTCAATGACGGGGAATGGATTAGGGTAAGGATTACCGCAGACGGTGTCTATAAAATAACAGGTTCTGATCTTAAAAATGCAGGCTTGAATCTTACAGGCAAGAATCCTGTAAACCTTTCTGTTTTTACGCATCAGGGTGCAATGTTGCCGGAACTTAGCCGCCGTGCTTTTCATGGTACGAGGGAAATTCCGGTTTTCGTTGAAGACGGTAGCGATGGAATATTTGGCTCTGATGATTATGTAATCTTCTATGCAGCTGCACCCCATACATGGAGTTTCTCTGCCGGTCAATGGAGACATCAGACACATTTTTACGTCGATTATACCTATCTCTATGTGGGGTTTGGGAGTGTTCCGGGCAAACGAATTATAAACAGTAGTTTTCAGGGTGCACCGGATATTATTGTAGATAAATCGGAATGGATGATTTTTCATGAAAAGGATCTAGAAAATCCCATCCACATGGGAAGAACCTGGCTTGGGGAAAAAATGGGAAATGAAACCCTTAACCGAAATATCGATCTGTCTTTGCCCGCATCTGCGGATGATACTGTAAGTGTGAGGGTTTCAGTGGCAGGCGGTATGCAAGATGGTTCCGGTTCTGTTACATACAACATTAATAACCTTACCGGCACCATTTCTTACACACCCATAAATACAGAATATGTGGCTTTCGATCTTCAGGAAAGATTTTTTCAGATTTCTGCACCTGATAAAAAAATACAGGCCCAATTTTCCCTGAGCAGACCCAATGCCAAAAGCAGCGGCTGGATAAATTTCATGGAGGTTTCTGGCAAGATGCACGTAAATACGGCTCAGGGGCCTGTTGTTATTAGAAATCGTGATTTTAAAGATAATATTACTGCGGAAATTAGAATTACCACAGACCTTATGAACAAGCCGCAATCCTTGTGGAACGTGAGTGATCCGTTTATGCCTGTAGCACACAATATTGTTCAGGTTGGGAATTTTAAAAAGGCATTGTCAGGCCCCGGCGAATCCAAAAAAATGTTTGTTGCATTCGAAGCGGCAAATATTCCCAAACCGGAAATATTGGGTATAATAACCGGGCCGAATTTACTTGTAAGCAGCCCGCCAGAAATGCTGATAATCACACACCGTGATTTTCTGTCAGCAGCGAACCGTCTTGCAGAGATTCGTCGTAAAAATCAGGGATATAATGTTCAGGTGACAGATGTTGCGGACATTTACAAGCAATTTAGCACATCACAACAGGATATAGTGGCTATTCGCGATTTTGTGCGTTTGGTTTATTTAAATTCTCTGAATGCAGGTAAGCCTCTTAAATATGTGCTTTTGATGGGTGCCGCCAGCTACGACATGAAAGACAGGGTGAAAGGGAATACAAATTTCATTCCCACCTATCAATATGATGCGCATAATAAAGGTGTCACCTTTTGTCTTGACGACTTTTACGGCTATCTTGACTCACTTTCAGGCGATCCGGGCAGAAGTAAAAACCACATGTGGGTGTCGCTGGGGCGTATTCCCTGCAGATCGGCGGCGGAAGCAGAAGGCATGGTAAGTAAGCTGGAACGCTATGATTCACCGGGGAGCCTGGGAGACTGGCGCACCAATATTACCTTTGTTACCGATGATGTTGATATTTCCTGGGAAACAGTATTTACCAGTGAGAGTGAGCGGTATGCGCAATACATTGATACCGTGCATCCCTATTTATCAGTAACGAAGCTTTTCTCCGATGCATTTAAACAGGTATCCACGGGCAATACAGAAAAATACCCTGAGGTTAATCAGGCAATTGACCGAACCATGAAAGACGGTTGCCTTTTTATGAACTATCAGGGTCATGGCGGGCCCGCAGGGTGGGCACAGGAGGCCGTGCTTGACGTTCCCATGACCAAAGCCTGGAACAATCGTTGGAAAATGCCTGTAATGTTTACCGCCACATGTGAATTCAGTTTATATGATGATCCCAGCGAACAAAGCGCAGGAGAGCTGGCTTTGCTGAACCCCAACGGAGGGCCGATAGCCCTAATGTCAACCACGCGGCTGGTGTTTGTATCGGGCAATATGGCCATAAACAATGATTTCTGGACAAATTACGGATTTCCAAAACCAAATGAGCCCATACCCACACTGGGCGATGTTTTCAGAAGATTGAAAAACAGGCAGGATGTTACTTCTGAAGACAACAAGTTTGCCCTGTTGGGTGATCCTTCCATGCCACTGGCATTTCCCAAGCACACGGTTGTGCTGGATTCCATCAATCATAAATCAGCTGCCGGCTTTGATGATACGTTGAAAGCTTTTGGCGTAGTGGAAATAAAAGGACATATAGAAGAAAGGCTGAAAGGTAAGTTTACCGGATTTAATGGAAATTTATGGGTGAAGGTGTTAGATAAACCCACACTCAGAAAAACGCTGGTTAACGATCAGCTGGGGGCGCCTATTCCCTACGAGGATCAGAGCAGTTATATATTTAAAGGTACTGTATCTGTTCAGAATGGTGAGTTTAAAATTATCTTTGCCACACCCAAAGACATTGCTTATCAGGTGGATTTTGGCAAAATATTGCTTTATGCACACAATGGTGAAACAGATGCTGCCGGCGGATTTAAAGTGAAGATCGGCGGCAGCGAACCCGACGTGACACCGGGAACAGACGGACCTTTGGTTAGGGTTTACATGAACGATACCACTTTTGTGTTGGGTGGTCAGGTTCAGCCTGAAACGGAATTGCTGGTTAAGGTTTATGACACCGATGGACTAAATGCTACGGGTGCCGGTATTGGCAGGGATATGCTGGCCATCGTGGATAAAGGCACGCCCGATGAGAAATCGTTTCTACTCAATGAATATTTTAGCTATGATCTGAATTCTTATCGCTCGGGCAGTATTCGTATGCCACTAATAAATCTCGCACCCGGCAAACACACTGTCCTGGTGAAAGTATGGGATATTTTTAACAACTCCGGTCAGGGATCTACAGAATTTACAGTAGGAGAAGGCAAACTGGAAGTGACAGACCACGCGGCATTCCCAAATCCTTTTTCGAACAGTGTGGCACTGCGGTTTACGCACAATATGCCCAGTAAGGATATAACTGCCGATGTTGCGGTTATTGACATGACAGGTAAAATTCTGCACAAATACCAAAAGGATATTCCTGCCGCTGCAACAACAGAAGTGAGGTTGAACTGGACCGGATTCAGTTCACCCGAGACG
>VGGQ01000082.1 GCA_016868535.1 Bacteroidota bacterium
GCAATATCCAAATGATAATCTGATTGCGGTCTTTGAACTGCACACATACAGCAGCCTGCAGCCCGACTTTTTGCCCGGCTACCGCAATACGCTTTCACCGGCCAATCATGCCTTTGTACTATATGATCCTCATGTGTTTGAGCTAAAACGCATGCCGGTTCCGGAATATGGACATATCTCAGCGCAGATAGGACAGTGTTCGGAATTTAATAATACGCAGGATCTTAAACATGCCGTACAAGGTGCCTGGGGCAATAACCGAAAAAATATTTTACTGTTAATGAGCAGTGGTAACCTAGGTGGTCTTAAACCGGAAGATTTTCTCAGTAGTTAAGTGCTGAATAGACGATCTCTATTGCTTTTGTGCGCACATTTTCCTGAGTCAGTTTTTTATTGTTTTCATCAGGATAGGTGCGGTTGCTCAGGAAAATAAATACCAGTTGATTGCCAGGGTCTGCCCAGGCCCAGTTTCCGGTAAAACCGCTGTGACCGAATAATGTCTGTGGCACTTTTTCCGAAATATTGGCTTTTGCTCCCGGTTGTCCATTGGTTTTGTCAAACCCAAGACCTCGGTGCGTTCCCTTCTGCGCCGCTGCAAACAAGGCAACCGTAGCCGGTTTCAGATAGCGCTTTCCGTTGAGTTGTCCACCATTGTTTAGCATCTGGAATATTTTACCCAGTTCGGTAGCATTGCTGAATAAACCCGCATGTCCGGCTACTCCGCCCAGCATAGCGGCGGTGGGGTCGTGTACGAAGCCTTGAACACGCTGCCGCCTGAAGTATTTATCTTCGCTTGTAGGTGCAATTTCGTTGCTGTAAAAGCGCTCGTAGGGCCTGAAAAGCGTGCGCTTTAAACGCATGGGTTCATAAAAATATGCCTGGGTAAAGGCGGCAATAGACATTCCGGAAACCCTTTCCACAACTTTACCTAGAATGATAAATCCCAGGTCGCTGTACAAAAATTCCCCTTTTTGCTTCAATTCGGATTCGATAATTTTTCTCCAGATGGTATCAGTATAGCTTTTTCGCATCCACATTGAATCTGCAATCTGCAATGTGTGCGCACTGTCTGGTTTCCCGCTAAAAAGTCCGGGAACAGATGCAGCTTCTTTGTAAAAGGGAATGAACGCCTGTAAACCGGCACTGTGGGTCATAAGCTGCCTGATGGTCAGTTTAGCCTTATTGGTTTTATTAAGTTCTGGCAGATAAGTATGCAAATGCGCATCCAGTTTTAACTGTTTGGACTCAAACAATTTCATCACACACAGTGTAGTAGCCGCGGCTTTGGTGATTGAAGCGAGATCGTAAAGGTCTGAATGATTTACAGCTGTTTTACCATCGTATTCAAAACTTCCGTATGCACGGTTGTAAACACTTTTTCCATTTTTTAGAACCAGTAATTGTCCGCCGGGCATGGCTCTGTTTAGCCGGTAATGGTCAAGCAGGCTGTCCAGAGAACGACTGAAATCGCGCGAAAATCCATTTTTCAAGGGACTTTCAATCAAATAATCAGCATCGTTGGTCAGTGTTGAAATACCTGTCCCCGACTTCAGTAAAGTTGGAACGCTTACCGGTAAGTGCCCATTGGCTGCATTAGCGCCAAAAATTATGCGTGCTGTAGCCTCCTGATAAGATAATCCATCCTCATAGGCAACAATACTGCAAGGTATGTTTTGCATCTGCTGAAGCAGATAGGGATTTCCGAATACAACCAACGTTCCAGGTCTGACTTTCAGCGCGGCATCGGTGAATTTTACTAACGCATCCGGCAACACATTCCTGTTGCTGCCCCACAAAGGCTGGTCGTGTATGCTGATAATAACGCGTTGATTGTGGTAAAGAACAGAATCCAGCATGCGTTTGAAGTAGCCTTCAGAACTGTCTCTGTGCAGGAGATATGGATTTACCTTGTGTTGACTCTGTAAAGCAGATCCAAAAGGATAGACGTTGCTTTTTCCGATGGCCACCCAGGCCGTACTTATTTTTGAATTGGGCGTTAGTGGTAAATAGTTGTAATCATCCCTGCAAACCGTGATGGCCTTTTCTGCAGCATCTGTTAGGTCAATTGAACTCCAGATGGCGTTTAAGTCTGCCATCAGATTTTCGGTAGCTATTGGTTGGTTGGATTCAATCTTCCCGTTTGGCTTATAGTAATGCAAACCAGCCAATGCCTTGTGGAACAAAATTTTAAATACCCTTCGGCTCAATTCGGCGCTGTCAATTTCACCGCTTCGCACCATTTTCTCAATCAAATCAACCGCGAGTGGAACATTTTCAGGAAAAAGCAAAATATCATTTCCTGCCAGTGCGGCCTTTGCTTCAGCATATCCAGAACCATAAAGGGAGGATACCCCTTTCATATTGAGGGCATCGGTGATAACCAGTCCTTCAAAACCGAGTTTTTCCTTTAATAAACCGGTAACAATAGGCTTGGAAAGGCTGGCAGGCGTATTGGCCGCAGAATCTAAAGAAGGTATGGAAATATGGGCAGTCATTATACTTCCAACATTTTTTTCCATGAGTGCTTTGAAGGGAGCCAGCTCCACACTGTCAAGTCTTCCGGTGCTTGCCTGAATGGTTGGCAATTCCTCATGGCTGTCGGTTTCGCTGTTGCCATGTCCAGGAAAGTGTTTGGCACAGGCAATAACGCCAGTGCTTTGCATGCCTTCTTTCAACAGGCTGGCATAACGGCTTACCTTTTCAGGAGATTCTCCAAAACTTCTGAAACCAATTATCGGGTTGGCCGGATTGGTATTGATATCAACCACCGGTGCAAAGTTTATGTGAATGCCAAGGCGTTTGCATTGCATGCCCATGGCTTTCCCGGTTTTGTAAATCAGATCTTCATCACCGGCCGCACCCAGTGTCATCTGGTAAGGGAATTTGGCCAGTGTTTTTAAGCGCATATTCAGGCCCCACTCAGCATCCATTGAGACCAGCATAGGAATGGCCGAAATTTGCTGATAGTAATTGGTCTGATAGGCCTGTTTGAGTGGATGTCCCTGAAAAAAACAAAGTCCGCCTATGCCATAATCGCAAATAAGTTTTTCGGTTTCATCGATGTGTTCCGAGCCCTTGTTGCTCCAAACAGCAACCATCATCATCTGCCCGATTTGCTTACGTAGTGGAAGGGTTTTTAAAACGCTGTCAGCCCATTTAGCCCATTCTTTGTGCGGCGAGAGAAAGTATCCCCGGGATGTTTTAATTATAGTGTTTTGACCGTAAGTTCCCGATAAAAACAGAAAAATAATTGCCAGTATGAGGGTGGCTTTTTTCAACTAAGTAAGTGCAAATTTACGCCCACAATTCGTCTTTATTATTTGGGAATCTGCTTATTTTTTAGTATATTTAAAATAAATTTGAAATTCAGGCAGCATAATATGGTCTTTCTGTGTCAATAGAGCAGGAAGACGATGCTCAACCTCAAGAAATCTGGCTATGACAGAACAACAGTTGGTCGATGGATGTATACGGGAAGACCGGAAATGCCAGGAGCTGCTGTGGAATCTGCACGCAAAGAAATTGCTGACCGTAAGCACAAGGTATTGCCAAAACCGAGAAGACGCTGAAGATGTGCTGATGGAATCCTTTGTTAAAATTTTCGATAATATGTCTGCCTTCAGGGGGCAAAGCAGTCTGGAAACATGGATGAGGCGTATTGTGGTGAATACAAGTATAAATAAATTGCGTTCACGCAAATTCACGGAATCAATAGACAATGAAGTATTGCACATTGGTTATTCGGATAATTCCTTTGAGGCCATGGATGCCAAGGTGTTAATGGGAATGCTTGAATTACTTCCGGTTGGCTACAGAATGGTTTTTAACCTGTTTGCCATAGAAGGTTATTCCCACAAGGAAATTGGAGAATTGTTAAGTATTGATGAAGGCACAAGCCGAAGTCAGCTGGCCAGAGCCAGAAAATCCCTTCAGGATATGATAGAAAAGAAAGGAGTAATGCATACATGATCCACCCCGATCATATATTCAAAGATACCCTGTATGGCCATGAAACTCCGTTAAGCGGTAAAGCCAGTTTTCAGGGGGTCATGCAAAAACGCAACAATAAACGCAGAGGTTTTTTCTGGTTCTCACTGAACAGTGTGCTTCTGCTGCTTTTGTCATTGACAGCAGTTGCTCTGTTTAGATCGCCCGTGCCCGACAATACCAAAATTGCTGATAACAATTCCATACACAATGCCAATCTAACCAATCTAGGCGGTAGGAGATATGTTAACAATAAAACTCCCGAACAAAAAGAGAGTAATTCGGTAATCAAGAATGAAAACGCTTCCTCCAATTCCAATACATTGTCAAATGTATCTGGGAATTTGGCAGGGAGGAGGAATGATGTTTCTATTGTTGCCGGTAAAAATCCGCAACGCCTATACCTGAGCAGTTCATATAAGCAGAATGGCTCATTAAATGGAATTAAATCCGGCAATTTTACAGCATTAGGCCTTGAGGAAACTGAAGTATCAGACCATGAAAGTTCAAATCATATCGTGTCAGATAATAAAAATGAAAATCAGACAATCAGGGAGTTATCAGACTGGTTAAAACACCTTTCCGGGCGAGGCATATCAGAAGAGAAGTTTTTTAAATTTGAGCCTACTAAGGGCATGGTTTTACCCGAATTTGTGCCTTTTTACCCTCCGCGTAAGGCTAAATTCAATCCGATTTTTGAATTGAATGCAACTACCGCCGGTAAAGGTTATAAGAGCTTCAGGGAAAGTCAGGATGTCACAGTAGCAGGCAACCATCGATTAACCCGATATATGGGTATTTTACTCTTCGACATGGGTAGGGGTGTCAATATCGGAACAGGTATAAGTTACTCGGAGTGTGTGGGCATAGGTAAAGCACTTGTTTCTACCTATGTTATAGATACAACGCTGTCAAAGCCAGTTCGTGTTACAAAGGCACAAAACATCTCATACAGGCTTAATAAGATTTCAGTTCCGCTTGCCATTCGCTATCAGCTTGGATTTGGAAGAAGCATGGTGCGCATCTCGTTTACAGCTATGCCTGGTGTGGTCAGTCTGGGCAGTGGAACCATTTTCAGCCGCGATGCATTGCAATCTATGGATATGTTGAAAAGGAATAGCTTTGTGATGGATGCGAGGCTAGGAGCAGGACTTTATTATCAGGTTGCTCCCAAGACTGCCATCTCGGCTGAGCCCATAGTCCAGTATCAGTCTATTCCCGGTTCACAATGGAAAACCTATAACCGGTTTGATTTTGGATTTGGTCTGGGTGTAGTTTTCAGGCCGTAAAAATTCAGAGTTTATCAATCCAGCCAAAACTATCCGCCAAATTGCCATGGCGGATACCGTTAAGCCGGGATCGGAGCATGTCAGAAATGTTCGTATTCCCTGTTTGTATCACATCAAAATAAAGTCCCTGATGGGCAAAACCTTCAATATTGATGAGGGTTGCAGCTGTTCCTGTTATAAACAATTCTTTCAGACTACCCGCACTGTGCAATGATTTTAGTTCAGAAACAGATAAAGGACGTTCTTCGACCTCAATATTTTCTTTTTTCAAAATTTGAATCACACTGTCACGGGTAATCCCCGCAAGCATTGTTTCGTGGAGATTTGGGGTAATTACACTGTTTGAGGTAACGCTAAAGAAATTTGTGGTGCCGGTTTCTTCCACCAGTGTATGGGTTGAAGGATCTGTCCACAAAACCTGATCATAACCTTCTGCCTGAGCCAGTTTGGTGGGGTACATGGCTGCGCCGTAATTTCCTGCACATTTTGTGAAACCCACTCCACCCTGTGCGGCCCTGCTATATTTCTCTTCCACCTTAATGCGAAGCGGCTTGGAATAATAAGGGCCAACCGGACAGGTAAATATGCAAAAACAGTACTTTTCAGATGGTCTTACACCAATAAAATCATCGGTTGCAAACATGAATGGCCTGATATAGAGGGCACTCCCTTCACTGCTAGGCACCCAGCTTTTATCAAGACTAAGAAGGGTTTTTAATCCCTCCATGAATAGGGATTCAGGGACTTCAGGCATAACCATTCTTTCAGCTGATATATTGAGCCTGCGCCAGTTATCTCTGGGTCTGAACAGTAATACATCATCACCGTTTCTGAAAGCCTTCATACCCTCAAATATGGTTTGCCCGTAGTGGATGGCGCTGGTGGCCGGGCTGAGTGATAAATTTGCGTAGGGTTCTATTCGGGCGGCTGTCCATTCCTTTCCGTTCCAGTCTGCCAGAAACATGTGGTCAGAAAATACTTTCCCAAAAACGACATGGTTGAAATCTACTTCAGAAATTCTACTGAATTCGGTATTTCTGATTGTAATATTGTGGGGCATTACAAGAGCAAAAGTAATTCAAATGGAATATCAAATCGATACCTCGGGAATGCATGTGGAAAATCCGCTTGAACTACAAATGCTGTTCAGTGAGCAAATTTTCCTTGATGATCGGGATACATCTGATTTAAATCCAATACAGACCGAAAAGGCAGGAGGCCATGAAGAAAAAATGGTAGCTGCTGCAGCAGCTACCATCGGATTTTTTATAGATATGGAAGCAACACGTGAAGCAGGATTTACGGATATTGAAAATTTGCTAGGCCGAATGCTCATGGTTACACAACTTGATGGCAAAATTCCTACTATGGAATTGGCTGATGTATTCGATATAGCTAAATTTTCCGAAGAACAATTCAGTGAAAAAGTCAAATTGTGTAGGAAAACAATTGTTTTCTCCGATCATTGGCCTTTTAAACAAAACATTGCTAATAAACTGCAAATAATAACGATTGAAAATGTGCAGTTGTTTTATGCCCCATCTGTTCCGGCTATTATGAACAATATTGAGCTTAAAAAGGCTTTTGCTGCCGGTCTGAAAAATTATTTCTGCGAGGGTTGACAGCCCCAACGCACTGAAAAAATATAGTCTTAATATAAGCGAAGAGGATATTTCATTGTATTTTTTTATGTAAAATATTATCTTTGTCGTAATGAGGTATATTATTACCCGTTTTGTATTTCTGCTGCTGGGAATTCTTGCGTTGACGCCTGCGAACAGGCTAAAAGCTGACCACGTTATGGGTGCTGATATGGGGTACCAGTGCCTCGGTAATGGACGCTATAAGATAATTATAAAATTTTATCGTGATTGCCGGGGTGCGGCTGCACCACCCAGCTGGAGCCTACTTTCGTGGTACGCAGGCAACAATGGTGGTATGGGAACCAGCCGCACCAGCCTCTCTCTTACCCGCATAGGCATCCAAGATATAACACCCCGTTGTTCCACGTCCAGTAGCCCATGTAAACCGCAAAATACCGATTACACCGGTGAAGGGGTGGAAGAACATACCTACGAAACTACTATAGACATAAGTAAGGCTCCGTTTTCTAGTGCAGGTTTGGGTTCAACTTATTGTGAACTGACCTTTGCCTATAATCAATGTTGTAGAAACGCAGCCATAACAACAGGTGCAACATGGGCCGATTTCTGGACAACTGCTACTATAAATGTTTGTAATCTCAATAAGAGTAAGAAGAAATGCAATACCACGCCTGTGTTTACAAATGTACCTGTTGCTTATGCATGTTGCAACCAGGCTTATTACTTCAATAACGGCGCACTGGACACGGTTGACTATGATTCTATTTCTTACAAGATGGTCCCAGCTTTGGCAGGTGTGCCCAGCATATCTGTGCCTTATAGTACTCCGTTTAGTTTCAGATATCCTTTAACTCCCTACTGCATCCCCCCCGGTAAGGTGGATTGCGTGCCCAATATCAATACCAAACCACCCCGCGGGTTTTGGCTGGATACAAGTACGGGTGATCTGGTTTTTACACCTACAAAATGCGAAGAGGTGGCAGTCTTGGTTTTGGAAGTTACAGAATGGAGAAGGGATACCACCAAAAAATGGGTATGGGTTGGCAAAACCCGACGTGATATGCAGATTGTGGTCAAGGATGACTGCGGTTACAACAAATCCCCTACGATAGAAGGGCCTACTACAAACAAGGTATGTGAGGGTGATAAAATTTGTTTCAAGATAGATGGTAAAGACGAAACTTTTACCCCATACCAGACAATACCCGAT
>VGGQ01000083.1 GCA_016868535.1 Bacteroidota bacterium
CGTCTCTGTTGCATCGTCTAAATCATGGAGCAGCCTTACTTTATCCAAAAATCCTGTATTTTTATTTTAAAACCAGCATCCACAAACAGTTTTCGATTAAGAATATCACGGTTGCCCAGCACCAATGTAAGCGGACATTTCATTTGGGTGTATAGAAATTCAGACAAGTTGCTGTATTCTCGATTTTCTTGGCTGTGAAACGAGTCGCCAAGAAAAACAATTTAGGTGGGATTGAATCTGTTTACGATGGCTTCCAATCGAACCAAATTCTTCTGCATAGCAGGGTCCGGTATAGGCATAGCATGCTGCCGGAATTGGCTGGTTTTACCAAAGTGTCAATCTGAAATAATGAGTTCGCCCGATGCCCGATGAAACAATACCCACTCGGATGTGGCTGTGAGCAGGTTGCTCCCAAATTCAAAATCGGTCTCAGCAGCCATTATTTTTTTGCAAATTTCATGTAACACATTAATGTTTTTAGAATTACTTTGCAAATATGTCATCCATTGAAAGTTGGATTGCCAGTCATCCTTCGGTGCTGGGGTATAAAGTATTTGCCGTTCTGCTTATTGCTATTCTTGTAGGAAGAGCTACCGGCATATGGCTGTATCGAAAACGTAAAAAACTAAAAAACCCGGATAACTTCATTCTTGGACTCAACAATCTCACCTATGTGTTGATGAGTATATGGCTATTTTTTATTTTCCTGCATGTGTTCGGAATTACCATAAAAGAATTTTTTACCAGCATTACCATTATTGCAGCAGCCTTGGCCATAGTTTTTAAAGATTACATTCTCAATGGATTGAATGGAATGATTTTGATGTTTGGCGACAGTATACAAATCGGGGATTACCTGAAAATAGGTGAACACAGGGGCCGTATAGAAAATATTACCCTGATGAGTGTTCATATGCTAAGCGATGATGATGATATGATTATTATACCCAATAATGTGTTTGTAAATTCCCAAATCATTAACTTCAGCCGTAACCCGCGCCACCATAGTACGATTGATTTTGAGATTCAGAGTGCGCAAAGCATTAATGCTGTCTCACTGGAGTCGATGCTGCATAAGGTGCTAAATCAGGAAGCGTCTTTGGTTCGTCAGGACAGCGCAAAACTGAAAGTGGTGGAGTTTAGGAAAGATCTTGTACATTATCGGTTTAAATTCGCTCTCAAGGAATACGATCCCAAGGTAGAATCGAGCATAAAGCAGTCATTATGGCGGGAAATCCTCATGGTTATCAACATGCAAAAATTACAATCCTAAGAGACTTTTATTTTTTTTTCAATCCCTATTATTTTTGCTAAGAACGGAACATGGAAAAGAAAAAGGTAGTTACCGATTATTCCAAACTAAGTGAAGAGTTGCTAAAACTCTATGATGAGACCTATCCTACGGGCATAGCCGGAAATACTATTCGTTTTCCTAACGTAAAAGAAGAAATAGTAACTGCAGTGCGCCTGGAAACCAACGATACCATCTACCTGGTAAAAGTGAGTGCAAAACCCAAAGAGGTCCTCACGGAGGAACAGATGGATGACTTGGTTCGTCCGTCGGAGAAGGAAGAGAGCGAGGAAGATGAAAAATCTGAGGATGATGAAGAACCACGCAATAATCCTACGTCAGACGACGATTAAATCATTTTGGGAGTATCTTTGTTATATTTAATAATTGATTTCCTGCACCACACATAGCATCAAGGTTTCCGTGAGTTGTAAGTTTATACAAACCGACGGCAAAGAAAATCAGCCTGTTTTTGTTTTTGGATATTACATAACTATCACCAACGAGAGCAGTAAGTCGGTTCAATTGCTTGAGCGAGAATGGAATATTACCGATGCCTTTGGTTTTCACCGCACAGTTAGAAAAGAAGGCGTGGTTGGAATGAAGCCACAGATTCTACCCGGAGAGTCCTTCTCCTACTCCAGTTATTGTCCGATAATTTCTCCCTACGGACAAATGGAGGGTATTTACTTGTTTAAAACAACAGAAGGTTTGGTACGGGTAAACATTCCCAGGTTTTATATGGAGTCGCCTTTTCACCTGAATTAAATGGCGGATAAAACTACCATTATTGTTACTGGTGCAACACGCGGAACTGGTCTCGCAATTCTGAGGAAATTTCTGCAATCGGGTTTTGATGCGGCATTTTGCGGAACAAAAAAAGATTCCGTTACCAAAGTTGCAGAAATGCTTAGGCTAGAATTTCCTGATGCAAAAATTGCAGGTTATACTGCCCGTCTGGATATTAAAAATGACGCCGATTCATTCTCTAAGAATGCTTTAGACTTCTTGGGAGGATGTACGGTTTTGGTAAACAATGCCGGGACTTTCCTGCCCGGCTCGATACTTTCAGAGGAAGCAGGTGTATTTGAAAACCTGTGGCAGGTTAATGTGTCTTCAGCGTACCACGTTTCACGCGCTGTAGTACCATCCATGTATGAACAGCAAAGAGCACATGTTTTTAATATGTGTTCCATAGCGAGTATTGCTGCCTACCCCAACGGAGGAAGTTATTGTATCAGCAAGTTTGCATTGCTGGGAATGACCAAATTGCTTCGCGAAGAACTAAAGCCGCGAAAAATTTGTGTCACTGCTGTATTGGCCGGTGCAACGCTCACCGACAGCTGGGCGGGTAGCGGATTCCCTGAAAGCAGATTTGTGTTGCCCGAAAATGTTGCTGAGTTAATGTTCAGTGTATGGAATACTAATAAACATGCATGTACTGAAGAATTATTGATCAGGCCGCTTGAAGGCGATATTTGAGCATTGAAAAGTCGTTTAATTGTAAAGTCTTACAGAGAGGGTTTTACCGCCGGCAACTTTATCCTAAATTTGATTACCAATAGCGTAAACATTATATTTGCGTCCAAAAGAAAATAATCATCAAGAACCTATGAAAAAATTATTACTTGTTTTCACTGTAGCCATGTTGGGAAGTGGTGCGTTGATGGCTCAACAGAACACCCTCAGCGAAGGTGTTCAGCCCCAGTTGAAGCGCGCAGACAATCAGTTACCCCACACCGGTAAAGGTAAAGGCCTTACCCGCAGAGATGCAGGTAATGGCTGGTACATCTCTGTAGATGAAGCCCGCGATGCCGGTGAAACGTACCTGTATTACGGTGACTTTCACATTTGGCCCGATTCTTTACCCATTCTTCGTTATTCAACCAGCAATGATCATGCTTACATTCACGGTGTAGGTGCCACATTGGACCCCAAGGCGGATTACTTTACAACACGTCTTTCACAGTTCCAGAATTATACTGTGGATACTTTCTTCTTTGTTTACAAGTATTACAACCCTGTTCCCAGCCAGACAGATTCGCTTATTGTTCAGGTTTATGATGACAGTGGATTTGCCAGGCTTCGTTGGCAGGCAGGCGAAACCACCTATGCACCAGTATTGAAAGGACTGCGCAGCCCCAATGCCAAACGTGAATACAAATATCTTCTCGATACCGGATCCAACACAGAAGATTTTTTTAAACCAACATCTGCTTCCTTCACCGGAACTTTCGTTCAGGTGCTGAATCCGCCTGTAGCTATTCGCGACATGAATGCTGCTAACCGTACTGGTCTGTTTGGTTTTACCGCTTATATGAAGCCTAATTACAGCTATAAAATGGGCGATACCATGATTTATGGCCGCGATACCAGCCGCGCTACCGATCCGGTAAAGAAAATCAGTGCCTTCCAACCATACTGTGTTCAGGCACAAACAGCTCTTGAAGGCCAGTCATTTTATAACTATGCGCTAATCAACTTTAGTAACCAGCGTTATTCTTCACGTGCCACTGAGTGGTTCCTGCCTTACAACATTCCCTCTGCAAATCGTATCTACCTGTATTCAGGTTTCCACATTAACTATTTTAATCTTGGTAACAAACGCTTTGAAAATACCGGTGCTGATATCAGCAACGTTTATCCTAACCCAGCCTCTAAAAACAGCGATTTGATGGTTCAATTGAAACTTAAACAAGCCTCTGACGTAGTTGTTGACATCTTCAATGCTCAGGGTCAGAAAGTGAAAACCATTGCCAAACAACACTTCGCTGCCGGCACTTCAAGCATTAGCTTCAATGTAGCTGAATTGCCCGCCGGATACTACTTCGTGAGAATGTCAGGTTCGTTTGGTGCTGTTAGCCAGGCGATGCTTCTGAAATAAGACAATCGTAAAGATAAAAAAAGCCGTCTTGCCAAGACGGCTTTTTTATGGCCTTTTGCCTTAGATTGCGTATTGAATTATGTCATTGCGTTTTTACTTATTGCTTACTTCCTGTTTTCCGGTAATTTTTGGCAATGCCCAGCAAATGACGGGACTCCAGTTTTCAAACTTTAACGGCGTCCATGCCATTTACACCAATCCGGCAGGTATTGCCGATGCGAGGTTTAAAAAGCATAACAATATTTTAACCACCTCTGTTATGTTTGCGAATGATTATGCAAGGCTGGAGCTTCCATTTTCATTTAAGCAGATGGTTTTTGGAACGGTTCCGGATGTTTATAAGAATAACAAAGGCAATATCGACTGGCGGGGGAGCTGGATTAAAGAAAATCCGGATGGTACTCCGAAAAATTTGTACATAGGCGTTGAAAACAGAGGACCAGCCTACATGAACAGGCTTGGGAAAAACGGGGCGTTTGCTCTCGCATCAAGAACCCGCGGAGCTTTTCAGCTTAACAATGTCGCCGAACCCTTGATTCAATTTGGTAAATCTGTTATTGACAATCAAACCAATATTACTAGGATAACAGACAGCAGGTTTACATTGAATGTGAATGCTTATCAGGAACTGGGTTTTTCACTCGCTCATATTGTGTTCAACAGGAAGTCCCATTATGTTAAAGTTGGTGCAACTTCTAAATATCTGATGGGACTGGGTTGTGGCTACATCATAAACAATGGTTTTGATATCAATACGCTGGGAGGAGACAGTGTAAGGATAAATAAGTCTGATGTATCTGTTGGGTTTACGCACGGAGCTCTTTTCAATCGTTTCAGTCAGGGCGTTTATCAATGGGCAATGCCAACAATGTCTGAAATAGTGGGTGGCGGTTTCGGCTGGGATGCCGGTTTTATATATGAATATAGACCAGATAAGACTGATTTGCTGACTTCCGGTAACCCGTATTTATGGAAACTGAGTATGTCTTTGCTGGATATGGGTTCGATAACCTACGGGAAAAATGGTAAAACTTTCCGCATCATGAATCAGACACCGGTTAAGATACATGCAGATTCAGGCTTTGGGGCGGCATTTAATCAAGGTATTGATTCTGGATTATCCTTTGTAAGTGCATTTGCTCGGAATAATATGAATTACGAGGAAGGTTCAGGTAAGATCACTACAGCTATACCTTCAACGCTTAATATTCAGTTTGAGTGTAATGTGGTCAAATGGCTGTATGTAGGTGTGAATTGGTCGCAGGCCGTGGTAAGCCGGAGAGATATTGCGTTTAGGCGTCCGTCTTCACTAATCGTTATTCCCAGAATTGAAAGCAAATTGATAGAATGTTCTATACCCTTATGTCTTTACAATGATTACAAAAATGTAGGTATGGGATGGTTTACACGCATTGGCCCTGTCTTTTTTGGAACAGATAATTTGCTCAAATCAATACAGAGCAACAGTTACAGCGGTCTGGATTTTTATCTGGGCATAAGCACAGGAATCAGTACAAAGAAGGCAAAGGAAAAAAGTTAATCTTGCACCGTGCGCTGAATAACTGCTCCCAGCGGGTTTAAACGCTCTTCAATACGCTCATAACCGCGGTCTATTTGCTCTATGTTGCGAATGGTGCTGTTGCCTTTTGCACTCATGGCGGCAATAAGCAGAGCTACACCTGCGCGAATGTCAGGTGATGACATGGTTATGCCTTTGAGCTGTGTTTTTCTATCAAGTCCGATAACAGTTGCACGGTGCGGATCGCAAAGAATGATTTGGGCCCCCATATCAATCAGGTTGTCGACAAAGAAAAGACGGCTTTCAAACATTTTCTGGTGAATAAGAACGGTTCCGCGGGCTTGTGTAGCAGTTACAAGCGCTATGGAAATCAAATCGGGTGTAAATCCCGGCCACACCTGGTCTGATATTGTGAGTATACTGCCATCAATAAAAGTGTCTATTTCATAGTTTTTATTCTCCGCAATGTAGATGTCATCACCCTTAATTTCCATTTGTATACCCAGCCGCTGAAACATGCGGGGTATATTACCCAGCATGTCTATACGACAGTTTTTCAAAGTAATTTCACTTTGGGTTAAAGCGGCCATGCCGATGAAACTGCCTATTTCAATCATGTCAGGCAAACAACGGTGAGTGCAGCCTTTAAGCGAACTTACGCCTTCAATAATAACCAAATTAGAGCCCACACCTGATATTTTGGCCCCCATACTATTGAGCATACCGCAAAGCTGCTGCAGGTATGGTTCGCAGGCGGCATTGTAAATAGTAGTTGTTCCTTCAGCCAAAGCAGCAGCCATCACAGTATTGGCTGTTCCCGTAACTGAAGCTTCATCCAGCAACATATAATTGCCTTTCAGTTTTTCGGCATGAACCTGATAGAAACTTTCCTGAGGCAAATATTCAAACTTTGCACCCAACTTTGCGAAGCCTTCAAAATGCACGTCTAACCGACGTCTTCCTATTTTATCGCCGCCCAGAGAAGAGGGGATGTAGCCTTTGCCAAAACGAGCCAGTAACGGGCCAACTATCATAATACTGCCACGCAGAGCGGCCCCCTGTTTTTTAAATTCTGTAGTTTTCAGATAATCAAGATCCACATTATCTGCTTTGAAACTATACTTTCCACGTTCAATTCTGTGAGATTTTACACCCAGGCTGTGTAACAGTTCAATCAGTTTGAGTACATCTCGTATTTCAGGTATATTCTCGATGATAACTTCGTCCGGGGTTAGCAGCACTGCACATAAAATTTGTAATGCCTCGTTTTTAGCTCCCTGCGGTGTGAGTTCCCCTCTAAGTTTATGCCCCCCCTCAATTTTAAAAACTTCCATATCAGTGTCTTCTGAATCCTCCGTTATTTCTGTTGAATCGGCCCTTTTTCTGTCCGCCGCGCTTGAAGAATTTACGTTGTTGGCTACCCTGCTGATTAAATGCGGCTGGGCTATTATCCGGCGATACCACTATATCCTGGCCTTCGGGTGAAAGTTTACCCTTTGACAGAATCTTCAAGTGCTCCGCAATTACATCATTGCTAAGGTTTTCATTGTTCCAGCTTTTGCAGCTGTTAAACATGAAAGAAGCTATCAGGTTTACCAAATCCTGCTTCAACTCTCCATTTTTCATTTCGCCTACTTTGTCAACCATGTTTTGCAAGTTGCGACCATAAAATCTAAACTTGATCTTGGAGTCGAAATAGGGGATGGATGAGGGCTTTCTTGCTTTGCCTTCACGTGTTGGAACAGGGTATGGACAATTAACATCCAAGTTAAAATCGGCAATTCTATACAGGTGCCCCCAAAGTTTTTCCCTGTAATTGCTTTGCTGTCTCAGTTCTGGGTTAAGGGTGGCCATAATATTTACCACACTGTGGGCCCATTTGGTTCTTACTTCCCTTTCAGGCAAAGATTGTATATGTTTTACATACTCCTGAATCTGTCGGCCGTATTCAGAAATATTAAGGTGTTCTCGTTGCGTGTTGTAATCTTCCTGCATTGTTGTCATTTTCTTTTCAAAAAAATAAAAGGACTCCAACGAAAGCCTTTGTTATGATTGGGGTTGCTTTTGATACCAGTAAGGCTGTCGGTTGAGGTTTTTCAGTTAAACTGTCCAGGCTTTTCCTCCAGAATCAAAACCTTTGAGGGGAATATTCTTTTCATTCAGTTTGGTGATAGTCCAGAAACGGGTGTTTCCATCGCCAGGCACTGTGCTGTAGGAACTTTCATGTCCGATACTGATTTTTTGGTGTTTTCCGTCAAAACTCCAGTAACCTCTAAAACCCAAAACCATCAAGGGAATAGGCAACTTCCGGCCGTAGTTTTCAATATTTCTTGGATTCCACATAGCAGGACCTGAGTAATTTAAGTTGTGGTTGATAGCATTT
>VGGQ01000084.1 GCA_016868535.1 Bacteroidota bacterium
TTGACTTGTTACGCAAACCCTCTGCAAACCGCACCGCCAACATGTTTAAAAAGCTTCAGCTGCTATCATCTGCTGCATTCTCGCTGGGACATGGTGGTAACGATGCCCAAAAAGTTATGGGTATTATCGGAGCGGCGCTCATTGCCAATGGCAATATCAGTGATTTCAAAGACCTTCCCAACTGGGTGCCATTGGCTTGCTATGGTGCCATTGGACTTGGAACCCTGAGCGGCGGATGGAAGATTGTGAAAACCATGGGAACCCGCATAACAAAAGTAACGCCTCTGGAAGGTGTAAGCGCCGAAACTGCCGGTGCAGTTACCTTGTTTATGACCGAACAAATGGGTATACCCGTTAGTACCACGCATACCATTACCGGTTCCATCATCGGAGTAGGCGCCACCAAGCGACTAAGCGCTGTAAGATGGGGAGTTACCCGTAATCTTCTGGTTGCCTGGCTGCTTACCATTCCAGTGAGCGCGGTAATGGCCGGACTTTGTTACTGGATAATTCGTTTCTTCATGTAAGTCGTTAAATATCTCATCATAATATCTTAAAAAAGACTGTCCTGTTAGGCAGTCTTTTTTTTTAGAAATTACTTTCATCCGCTGAAAAGTGCCTCTTGTCCGTTTTTTATACGTCAAAAGTTTTCCACATTTCCCTTGCTAACCAAATGTAATATATGATTATTTATATGGGGTTCAATTTCAATAAAATCAATGTTTTCAGTTGTTTTTCAAAGGCATACGGATAATCGTTGGGGAGAGTTCCTGTCAAATTGGGGCAAAATGATTTTGATTGATTTTTATGAAAATTAGTAAATTTTGTTTAGGCTTGCAGACAAACAAACCAATTTTAACTTATGAGAATGAAACATTTACTCATGGTCATTTCAGCCTCAAGCATCGCTACCACTGCTTTTGCTCAGGCTGGACCGAGCGCAGGCTCCGGCATTGACACAGTGGACGTTGGAACCGTTACCGTAACCGCCATTGGTACCACCAAAAATATGCGGAAAATCGGCTATTCAGTTTCACAAGTCCAAGGGAAAGGCCTTGTATCATCCGGCGAAAGTGGTGTGATTCAGGCGTTAACAGGCAAAGCATCCAACGTACAGATTACCCGTTCTACGGGTGATCCCGGCGCAGGTGCTTACATTCAAATCCGTGGTCAGAACACCATTACCAGCAGCAACCAGCCTCTTATCGTTGTTGACGGTATTCCGGTAAGTAACTCCAGCTTTGGCGGGGGAACCGATGGTGTTGTTCAGCAATCCCGTTTGAATGACCTTAACCCTTCAGACATCGAGTCTGTGGAAGTGCTGAAAGGCGCTGCCGCTGCCGCTGTTTGGGGTACCAGAGCTGCTAACGGTGTTATAGTTGTTACCACCAAAAAAGGCAAGCGGGGCATGAATATAGAATTCTCCTCTACCTATGCCATTGATCAGGTGAATCGTGAATACGAAAAGCAAGAAAAATATGGTCAAGGTACAGGTGGCCGCTGGGCTGCCAACAACGCCAACTCTTGGGGTGATCAGATTGCCCTCCGCAACGGCAAAGACAGTATCAATGCTGCCGGTGCCAAATTTGTTGCTGACGATGGAACTGTTTACGGAACCATCGTAAGAAAAGGTGATAAAGAGGTTTACAACGATCAGAACCGCGAGCAGGTTTTCCGTAATGGTATTACCTGGAACAACAACCTTTCTATTTCAGCCGGTAACGACAAGAGCAATATGTTCTTCTCACTGAGCGACTGGAACCAGCAGGGTATTATGAAAGGTCTTTCTGACTACAGAAGAACTACTGCACGCTTAAACTTCAGCCAGAGCGTAAATGACAAGCTGACAGTAGGCCTGAATGCCAACATGGCGAAGACAGTTTCAAACCGTATTCAAATGGGTTCTAACCTCGATGGTCTGTACCTGGGTTATCTGCGTACCGCTCCCGATTTTGATAACTCTGACTACAAAGGAACCTACTATAGTGCTACAGGTGTTCCCACCTTTAACGCCCACAGAGGTTATCGCCGTTACCTGGGTAACGCTGCTCCTACCTACAACAACCCGGGCTGGACACTTAACGAACAAACCAACACTTCAGACGTAACCCGCTTTATTCTTACTCCTGAAGCAACCTATCAGTGGCATTCCAACCACAAACTGATAGCCCGACTAGGTCACGATATGTCTACCGACCGCCGCATTACCTATTTCCCTGTAAACTCAGCCGGTAATCAGGCCAATGGTTCGTTCACCGATGACCATATTCAGGAATCAGAAACTAGCCTGCACTTTATCAATCAGGGTACACACAAGCTGGGCAGCGACATCAACCTGAACTCAACTGTTGGTTATCTTTACACGTACAAGAATATATATAACATCGGTGGTTCTGCTTCTCAGTTCATAATCCGCGACCAGGATCGTTTCGCCTTCATCAATTCGACAACCGAAAACAAAGACCCCTTCAACTCATTCTCTGAGTTGTTGAACAACCGTGTATACGGCCTTTTGGATTTTGATGTTAAAGACAAAATCTTCCTACAGCTGACTGGTGCTTCTGAAGCGTCATCAACCTATGCAAACCGTTTCTTCTCACCAAGCGTCAGTCTTGCTTATGAACTCACCAAAGATCTTAAGCCAAATGATGTGCTTAGCTACGCCAAACTGCGCATGTCTATGGGCCGTGTAGGTGTTGCTCCTCCTGCGTACATCTGGAACACCAATTTCGTTGCAGCCGGATCTTATTCAGGCTGGGGTGATTACCTGGATGGTTCCCTGTATGGTGGCTCTATCTACAGAAGTTCTACCCAGGGTAACCCAGACATCGAGCCTGAAATGAAGACTGAAACTGAACTGGGCGCTGACGTGAAACTCTTCGAAAACAAAGTTTCTTTGGGCGTTACCTATTACCAGAATAAAATTGAAGGTGCTGTACTGGCTATTGCCGTGGCAAACTCAACAGGCTACTCTAACCAGTGGAAAAACGCTGCTGACCTTTCAAACAAAGGTCTTGAAATTGACCTGAATGTAAGCCTGATTAAATCAGACGACTTCAACCTGAATCTTTATGGCAACCTTGGTCGCAACCGTAACACTGTTGAAGATCTCAGTGGTGCTGCACCTATCTTCCTGGCCGGTTTCACTGGTGCTTCATCACGCGCTGTTGAAGGTCAGGCTATGGGTGCACTTTGGGGCGGAAAATGGGCTAGAGACGAATCAGGTAAGCTTATTCTGGATGGAGCAGGCTTCCCTACCGTATCTTCTGAAGAAGGCGTAATTGGTGATCCCAACCCTAACTACAGAGGCGGCGTAGGTCTAAACGGTAACTACAAAAGACTCAATTTCAACCTGCTGGTAGAAACTTGTCAGGGTAATGATATGTGGGGAGGCACCTATGGTGTGCTGAACAATTTTGGGGTAAATCCTGAGTCAGCAACTGATTTTACGGTTTCTGCCGCTGATGCAGCAAAAATCGTAGACTATCGCGGTGTAACCCTTGCTTCAGCAGCAGCAGCCGGCGCCAACGGTCTGGCTGTTGTTAATGCAGACGGTAGCATTACTGCCCGTGGCAGCTTGAAGGATTGGGGTGCAGGCAATGTATGGCTGAACCAGTATTGGTATACCAGCACGGGTGGCGGTTTCGGTTCAGTATCCGAACAGTTCATCTACGACGCCTCCTGGACCCGTATCCGCGAACTCAGCCTGTCTTGTGCCCTGCCAAAGGCATGGTCTGATGCGGTTCATGTTCCCGGCGGAATTTCTGTTGGCTTTACCGGCAGAAACCTGGCTCTGTGGACCAAGTTTAAAGGTGTTGATCCCGAAACCAACCTTACCGGTGTTTCCAATGGCCGCGGTCTGGATTACTTCAATAACCCCGGGACCAAGTCATACCTTTTCAACATTAAGTTTAACCTCTAATACAATACAAGGAATTATAACATGAAAAAGAAGATAGCTTTAATCTTTTCCGTTGCCCTAGCTGTAGGCCTTACTTCCTGCAAAAAGGACATCAAGGAAATCAATAAAGAAAACCCCGGTCAGTTCAGCGATTCAGACCCTGTGCTGATGATATCGGGTGCACAGCTGGCCAACGTGCTCGTTAATGAGGGCGAAGCTGCACGTATGGCAGGTATTTTTGCCGGCCATCATGTGGGTTTTGACCGTCAGTTTGTGTCCTACAATGACTACGTGGTAAACGCCGGTGATTTCAATAATCCCTGGAGCAATATTTACACCGAAGGTGTTGCGCAGTGTCGCATTATTCGTGCAAAGGCGGCTAAAGCCAATAACAAGCAGCTGAATGCTGTGGCTTGCATCACCGAGGCAAACCTTTTGCTCACCGCATCGGCACTTTGGGGTGACATCCCCAACACAGAAGCTTGTGTTGATGGTATATCCAGTCCTAAGTTTGACAAAATGACAGCGGTTCACAATGCAGCCATTGCCTTGCTAGATTCAGCTTTGGTCTATGGTGCAAACCACGCCAACTACAGTGGTGCTTATGTGGGTAACCACAACTGGGCTCAGGTAGCCAACACTCTCAGGGCACGTGCTTATCTGCACATGAAGGACTACACCAAAGCTGCTGCTGCTGCTGCCAATGGTATCGCGGCCGGTAAGGACTTGCTTGCTAACCACAGCCAGGCTACTCCCGGTGCATGGAATCTGTATTATGATTTCCTTGACTGGAACCGTTCCGGTTACATTTCAGCCAGTGGTTCACACATGGAAAAGCTGCTCGACTCATCAGCCATCTTCCGTAATAATGCCAAAACGGATGAATCTGACCGTTACGCTTATTATTTCAACGATGCAGGATACACACCGCTGGATCCTAACTGGGATGGAATTTTCGGCGCAACAGCAAATTTCCCAATCGTATCTTACGTGGAGAATAAACTTATTCTTGCTGAATGTGCTATCAGAAACAATGATGCCACCACGGCTATCGGTCACCTCAATAGCGTCCGTTCTGACAATGCTACCAACATCGGCGGACAGTATGATGACTACGTAATTGGTGATTTTGGTCCCGGACAAATGGTTCCCGGCACTACAGTAAACAATGCGATTAGTAAGGAGATTTTGGTTGAGAAATATGTTTCTCTGTACGGCCAGATTGAGCCCTGGTGTGACCTTCGCAGAACCAAGAATGAGATTGGTGTTACGCCCAATAAGGGCAATCAGTTGCCTCAACGCTTTCTGGTGCCTCAGGATGAAATCAATGCTAACAAAAACGCACCTACTGCAGGTTCGCTTTTTGATGCACTTGAACTGTGGCCACAATAATCCTTTGATATTAGAAAAAAAGGCCGTCGTAAGACGGCCTTTTTTATACTTGTAATTATCTGTTGGTGTTTAATCTTTCAGCACATCGCGACTGATTACAACGCGCTGAATCTCACTTGTTCCTTCATAGATCTGGGTGATTTTGGCATCGCGCATCAGGCGTTCTACGTGGTATTCTTTTACATAACCATAGCCACCAAGAATTTGCACCGCTTCTACCGCTGTTTTCATAGCTGTTTCGCTTGCAAACAGTTTAGCAATAGAGCTGGCTCTGCTATAATCCAGGTTCTGGTCTTTAAGCCAGGCGGCCTTGAAGCAAAGTAAACGGGCGGCTTCAATTTCGGTAGCCATATCGGCCAGTTTGAAAGCTATGGCTTGGTGGTTCATGATTTCGGTTCCGAAAGCTTTACGTTCTTTCGAATATTTCAAAGACAATTCATAGGCTCCGCTGGCAATACCCAAGGCCTGTGCAGCAATACCAATACGGCCACCTGTAAGTGTTTTCATGGCAAATTTGAATCCGAAACCATCTTCGCCAATGCGGTTTTCCTTAGTAACTTTCACATCCTGGAACATGATGGAATGCGTATCGCTGCCGCGAATACCCAGTTTATCTTCTTTCTTGCCCACAGTAACGCCGGGGCTGTTTTTCTCTACAATCAGTGCGTTGATGCCCTTGTGCCCTTTGGCGGCATCGGTTTGCGCCATAACCAGGTATACACTTGCACTGTTACCGTTGGTAATCCAGTTTTTGGTGCCATTCAGCAGGTAGTGGTCTCCTTTGTCTTCGGCAGTGGTGTGCTGGCTGGTAGCATCGCTGCCCGCCTCGGGTTCGCTGAGCAAAAAAGCCCCAATAATTTCGCCTTTGGCCAGGGGAACCAGGTATTTCTGTTTTTGTTCTTCATTGCCAAAGGTTTCAAGGCCCCAGCAAACAAGGCTGTTATTTACGCTCATCACAACAGAGCAGGAAGCATCTATTTTGGAAATCTCCTCCATGGCCAGCACATAACTGATGGTATCCATACCGGATCCGCCATATTTCGGGTCAACCATCATGCCCATAAAACCGAGTTCCCCCAGTTTTTTTACCTGCTCTGCAGGAAATTTCTGGTGCTCGTCTCTTTCTATTACACCGGGCAGTAGCTCAGTTTGTGCAAAATCTCTGGCGGCTTGCTGCACCGCCAGGTGCTCTTCGGTAAGTTCAAATTGCATATAAGGTTGCAAAAATACGCAAGGATTGTGAGATTTGTTTAACTGTGGTTTTGTTGATGTTTTTGTTGTGAAACCTGCCATTTTATTGGGCGTATTAGCAATGAGAATTCCGATTAAATCCGAAAAGGCACAAACTTTCGACCTGTTAAGGTGTTAAATTTGCAGCCGATATGGGAAACATTACGTTTCATTTTGAAGACAAAACGCAGCAACCTGTTACGGTGAAAATTGAAGCCGGGGAGTCAGTACTTGAAGTAGCGCTTGATAATGATATTCAGCTCAACCACAACTGTGGAGGTGTTTGTGGTTGCAGCACCTGTCACATATATGTTCAGAGTGGCGAAGCCCTTTTACCTGAGATGAGCGATCGTGAGGAAGATTATGTAGACCGTGCCCGAAATCCAAAATACAATTCACGCCTTGCCTGCCAGTGCAAACTCAATCAGGACGGAGACCTTGTAGTTACCATCCCCGACCAAAGCGGCATCATTGGTCACTAAAACCATAGACTTTTAACTTTAAACTGTCAACTTGTTATGTTTGAACCCCCAATACACTGGCCCGATCACGAAGATATTGCCATGAAGCTTTATGAGCGATTCGGCGATGATTTCAGCGAAAGCAAAATATACCGCGTCCGCTTTACTGAATTATTGGAATGGGTGCTGGAAATCCCAAACTTTAAAGGCACCCGTGAAGAATGCACCGAAGGTCACCTCGAAATGATTCAGGCGCAGTGGGTATATGAGTGGAGAGACAATAATTAGCCCAAGGTTGACAATTCAAAGAAAATAAACCTTACACGGCCAGCTATCCGCTAAAACAGCTTTTCATAATTTTCCGGTCTCAAGGATTCATGCCAGTGGTGATACAGGCCCTCGCAGCGCGTGCGCAATGGCATAATGCCGCTTTGATAAAATCGAAAAAACATATCCCAGTCTTCACCGCCCCAGCTTTTGAAACGTTCATCATACACCATGGCTTTTCCATGCCACTTTTTATGTCCGGCAAATAAACCTGTTCCTGCACTCAGCCATTTCCAGTCCGGAGTTTCCGGTAGCAACTGACCTTGACATACAGGAAACCATGCGCTTTGCGGCCGAACATATCGCCGTAACAGCTTTTCTAGATTATTAGGCAATGTCATATCAGCATCGCAGACGAAAATCAGGTCTCCGGTTGCTTGTTTCATGGCCCTGTTAAAAGCCACAGTCCTTGTAAAATCAGCAGGTTCGCTTTTCCACAACAGCAAGCCACTCCAGTTTGTTTTAAGCCATGCATGAAGTGCGTCTGCATCTGTACTTCCTTGATCGTAAACAGATAGGGCAAAGGAACCATTCGCATTGATTTTTTCTAAACTCTCAACAAGCCGTTTCAGGTTTTCCGTGCGGTCTTTCAAGCCCACACACATCCAGATCGTTTCCTTGCTTTTTTGCCCGGTAAACAGACCTAATAAACCTTTGATATCCGTAAGTATGGTTCCATAACCCAAGCGCTTTCTTTGTGGGCTTTTCAGCCAAAACCAGGCGAATCGTTTA
>VGGQ01000085.1 GCA_016868535.1 Bacteroidota bacterium
CAGGACAGCCAAATGTCACGCACCCAGAGTCGACCCATTGTGGAAGGCCGCCTCAGCGAATCACAGGCACGAGTTTTTTCCTTGCTCTGCGGTATTGCCGGCATGTTGGTTTTATTGTTCACCACACCGCTGCTTACAACCATTCTCGGTGGGTTGTCGCTGTTGTTGTATGTATTTGTTTATACGCCTTTAAAAGGTGTAACACCCCTCGCGGTGATGGTGGGTGCTATTCCGGGGGCATTGCCACCCCTTATCGGCTATACGGCCTTCACAGATACCATTGACGATGCGGGAGTGATATTGTTTTTAGTTCAGTTTTTCTGGCAGTTTCCACATTTCTGGGCAATAGCATGGCTGCTGCATGACGATTATCAGAAGGCGGGTTACTGGTTACTTCCCAGTAAGGGAGGCCGTGATAAATACAGCGCTTTCCAGATATTAATTTATACCATTATTCTGGTTGCCACCAGTACCATGCCGGTTGTGTATGGAATGTGCGAGGTTTGGGTCCTTACAGGAGTGCTTACGGCCGGAATCCTGTTTTTATTTTATGCAGTGAAACTGCACAAAACCCTTGAAACTTCCAATGCGCGGGAACTTTTGTTTGTCTCGTTTCTCTATACCCCTGTGGTATTTCTTTCCTATATTTTAATTTAAACATTCATGAACAATAAAGTCGCTTCAAAAAGACCAAAAGAAAACTACCGGATTGAACCCATGCGTTTCAACTTGGTGCTGATGATTATTGCCAGCTGCATGCTGTTTGCTGCATTTGTGAGTGCCTATATTGTGCACATGCCCGATGCAGCGGCTAAAAATACCTGGACCAAATTTGATCTGCCAGTTCAGTTTATGTATTCGGCGGTAATAGCATTTATCAGCAGTATTACCATTTACCTGGCCAATCGTACCGCTAAGAACGATGAGTTGACAGCCAATAAATTATACCTAACTGCTACCTGGATTTTGGGTATTGTATTTTGTGTATTGCAGTATTTGGGTTGGAAGAACATGATTTCGATGGGGCTTATGCCTGTAAATGCAGACCCGGAAGACATTTCGGCCAGCTATGTTTATGCAATTTCTATGGTGCATTTACTTCACGTGCTGGGCGGAATTATTCTGCTAACTGTCACATTGACAAAGGCTTTCAGATTTCAGGTGCATAAAAAAGAACTTACCCTGATGAAGGTTACCCACACCTATTGGCATTTTGTTGGGTTGTTGTGGATTTATTTGTATTTATTCCTTTATTTCGCAAGGTAATTTTGAACAATGGCGAATCATCAACAAGCGTCCTTTGAGCAACAGCCCATGTGGGCCGGCGGAAGATCTCCTTTCAACGTAAGTTACGGAAAGCTTATGATATGGCTTTTCCTGCTTTCAGACGCATTTACTTTCTCCAGCCTGCTGGTGCAATATGGTGCACAGCGCTTTAGCAACGTGCAGTCACCCATCGTAACCAAATGGCCCGATCCTGCTTCCATCTTCAACCATTTCCCGTTCATGCACGGCCTTCATTTGCCTTTGCTTTTCGTTAGCATGATGACATTCATTCTGATTATGTCTTCGGTAACCATGGTACTCGCTGTTGAGGCCGGTCACCGCAAGAGCAGGAAAGAAGTGGTTCGTTACATGATATACACCATCATCGGTGGCGCCATGTTTCTGGGCTGTCAGGCCTGGGAATGGTCGGTATTTATCGGCGAAGGTGCAACCCTGTATGGCAATCAGTTTGGAATTACAGAGGCCGGACAGAAAGTTTTTGGTGCTTTGGGCGTCGGAGATCATTTTGAATGGCAGCCCGAGTATCGCACAGCAGGACCGGTTCCTTTTGCGGCACTTTTCTTTATTGTAACTGGTTTCCACGGATTCCACGTGTTTAGCGGTGTAATCATCAACGTGGTGGTAACCATCATGGCCGCCAGGGGATCATTTGAACGCCGTGGACACTATGAAATGATCGAAAAAGCCGGTCTATACTGGCACTTTGTAGATCTTGTATGGGTGTTTGTATTTACCTTCTTTTACCTTATCTGATTAAAATTTTAAATAACCATGGAATTCTATACCAAACCCGGCGAATACGATGCCATCAACTACATTCCCAAGGCGGAAAGTCATGGCACCAAAGAACTTTGGCGCACCTTCTGGATTTTGTTGGGAATTACCGTTCTGGACTTCATCATCTACTTCATGATGCCCCACACCGGTTTCAGAAATTTCATCTTTATTTTCTTCGGAATTGTGAAAGCCTATTATATCGTAGGAGCTTTCATGCACATGAAGTACGAAAAAATAAACCTCGCACTGATTATTCTGGTCCCCACCGTTTTCATAATCGGGCTGGTGATGGGATTGTTGTATGAAGGTAATGCGCTCACATACGCAAAGTAATGGGTTCAAAAGATAAAAACGGTATTTTGAGGGTGGCCGCTGTTGCGGCCATCATTATTTTACCCATTCTGGGAATCTTCTATCTGGGGAAAGCTAAATGGGTGCACAAGCCGCTGGATTATCTCGGCCAAAGCGAAACCCTGCCCGATGGAGCCAAGCAACACCATACCATCAGTGAAATTCGGCTGAAGGATCATACAGGCAAAATTGTCACCATGGCCGATTTTGACACTTGTATCATTGTGGCCAATATCTTCTTTGCTTCCTGCCCTGAAATTTGCCCGGAAATGAACAAACAGGTACAAACCGTAGCTGAGAAGTTTTACCGCAATAACAAAGTGCGCTTTCTCTCTATTTCCATCGATCCGGAATCAGATAGCGTGCCGGTTCTAAAGAAATATGCGGCCCGTTTTCGCGCAGATCGCCTGAACTGGCAGTATTGTACCGGCTCAAAAAAGGAAATTTACGACTGGGTTATCAAAGATTTGCTGTTGGCTACCGAACAAAAGGGACAGGATTTCATACACGATGATAAAGTAGTTCTTATTGATAAAGAAAAGCACATTCGTGCCATACTTCCTACCCGCGGCGAAAAAAACAAAGATCGCTTTGAAGCGTTAATTAGAATAGAAGAAGACATCAACAATTTATTGTATGAATACCGCCAAAAAGAACTGGATAAGTGATAAGGCTTTTTTCTGGCTCGTGACCGGTGTGAGTGCGGCTGTGCTGGCCGTAGTGGTTTTGCTCCGCTACATGCCATCGGAATACAGACCCAATATACACCTGGCCAAACACCTGCCATTTCTGAATGCTGTTCTTAATTCCTGTGTATCGGTATGTCTTTTACTGGGCTACTACATGATACGGTTCAAAAAAAATAAAGGTATGCACCAGTTCTTTATGCTGCTGGCTTTTCTTATATCCTCCCTGTTTCTTATCAGTTATGTGGCATACCACACCAGTACGGATCACACCCCGTTTTGCGGAGATGGCTTTATGAAAACCTTTTATCTGTCCGTGTTGTTCAGCCATATTCTGTTGGCGTCCATCATTCTGCCTTTGGTATTATACACCATTTATTTCAGTACTACAGGAAATCTTGCCAAGCATAAAAAGCTTGCCCGCTGGACTTTTCCGCTATGGCTGTATGTATCGGTTACCGGCGTATTGGTTTATGTGTTAATTTCGCCTTGTTATCGTTGGAATTTATGAAGAAGTTCATTTTTGCCTTGATTGCGGCCGTAATGCTTGTTTTTGCCTCTCCGGCCGATGCTCAGTGTCCCATGTGCAAAACAGCGCTGAAGAGCAATCAAACCAATAGAAGAGGGGCTACTGTCGGCAATGGAATTAACAAAGGAATACTGTTTCTGCTGGCCACACCTTACTTGCTGGCAGGTGCAGCCGGTTTTGCCTGGTACAATTACCGCAGAAACCGCAGGGACGCCTGAACATAAGCATCCAAGATCGCGATTACTCAGTTTTTTCTTTGCCATTGTCCGCGCTGCGGGAATGAACGGGTTTTCCCAACTAGTATCCTCAACCTGAGCCGGTTTGTAGAAACGAAATATGAGTGTGTACGTTGCAAACTAAGCACTGAGCTTGAACCAGGATTTTCTTTGGTACCATGTACTGGAGCTATGCCAATATTGTGGCGATTATTGTTACTATGAGTGCGGCAATGTGTATTCTTGGGCTTATTGATTATGCAAAAGTCAGCATTGCCATTGTGGTATTTATGTCCGTCACATTTCGCTACATCCGCATGCTTATGTTGTAAGTGGTGTAGCCGGCCATGTGAGGGGAGCAGTATCAGAAAAAGGCATAAAAAAAGACTGCCGAAGCGGTCTTTTTGCCATTAATCAGTATCATTCGGCTTACTTAAGAAGCTTCACCGGGCTGAACAGCCACCAATTCTTCACCGGTGGCATTTTTCGCCTTGATTTTACCTTCAATTTCCAGCAAAAGTTCAGGGTTGTCCTCCAGCAGTTCTTTCACCGAATCGCGACCCTGACCGAGTTTGGTGCCGCCAAAGCTGAACCAGCTTCCGCCTTTCTGCACAATACCGGCATCTACGGCAATATCCAGTACCTCACCCACACGACTGATACCTTTTCCGTACATGATATCAAATTCAACCACGCGGAAGGGAGGCGCTACCTTGTTTTTGGCCACTTTTACCTTGGTGCGGTTGCCGATGATATCCTCGCCATCCTTGATTTGGCCAATACGACGAATGTCCAGACGGATAGA
Source organism: Bacteroidota bacterium (assembly GCA_016868535.1). Taxonomy (GTDB): domain Bacteria; phylum Bacteroidota; class Bacteroidia; order NS11-12g; family UBA955; genus RGEC01. The sequence continues at coordinate 4,651 of VGGQ01000085.1, forward strand.
GGCGTAAAACTTCAGTGCATTACCACCGGTGGTGGTTTCGGGGTTGCCGAACATGATACCGATTTTTTCCCTCAACTGGTTGATGAAGATGGCTACACAACCAGTTTTACTGATAGTGCCGGTGAGTTTGCGCAGCGCCTGACTCATTAGACGGGCCTGCAACCCCACTTTACTGTCGCCCATATCGCCTTCAATTTCTGCACGGGGAACAAGGGCGGCTACGGAGTCAATCACCAGCACATCAATGGCGCCTGAGCGAATCAGGTTATCGGCAATTTCCAGTGCCTGTTCTCCATCATCAGGCTGGGAAATAAGTAGATTGGCCGTATCGATGCCTAGTTTTTCGGCATATGATTTATCAAATGCGTGTTCTGCATCTACGAAGGCGCAGATACCGCCTTTTTTCTGTGCTTCTGCAATGGTGTGCATAGCAATGGTGGTTTTACCCGAAGATTCAGGGCCGTAGATTTCAATGATGCGCCCGCGGGGGAAACCGCCCACGCCCATTGCCAGGTCAAGGCCGAAGGATCCTGTAGATACCACATCTACTGCGTTGGAACGGGTGTCGTCCATTTTCATAACAACGCCCTTACCGTAGGTTTTCTCCAGCCGCTCGATGGTGGCTTTCAGGGCTTTCATTTTTTCATTTTGTTCACTCATGATTTCGAATTGACTAAAAATTTTTGATAATAATTTTGGTTTTTGCTGGTTCAAAAGTAATACATTTGAAAAATAATTACTCATTGTTTTGTCAAAAAAATTATCAACATGTTTGAATCTCTACCTATTAAACTTTGGAACGAAGATGATCGTCCGCGTGAAAAAATGGCCCTCAAAGGCCGACAGAATCTTAGTGATGCCGAATTACTGGCCATACTTATTGGGCATGGAACACCCAACCACAGCGCCCTGGATCTGGGCAAAATAATTTTGTCGCGCTACGGCGGCGATTTAAACTCTCTTGCCCGCGCCAGCCTTCAAGATTTGTGCGCTGTCCCTGGTATTGGTAATGCAAAAGCCATCAGCATTATGGCTGCAATGGAGTTGGCCGCACGTAAAAAACACTATGTTTCCAAAGTAACCAGAATTACGGGTAGCCGGGAAGCCTATGACCACTTAAGAGGTCACATGGTAGATTTAAACATTGAAGTATTTTGGGTTTTGTACCTTAATCAAAACAATCGGATAATGGGTTCTGAAAAAATCAGTGAAGGTGGTATTGCAGGCACCGTGATTGACGTGCGTATTTTGATGCGCAAGGTACTTGAGCGGCTGGCTTGCGGGATTATAATCGCCCACAATCATCCCAGCGGAAACATTATTCCCAGTGATCCCGATGTCAAAATCACCAAACAGATTGAACATGCCTGCAAGCTATTGGATGTAGCCTTGCTGGATCACATAATTATCGGTGCATCCGGTTATTACAGTTTCAGGGATGAAAACAGACTTTAAGCTGTTTTTTGCCAAACAGCAAGCCTCATTTTTTGTTAATTTTGCATAGTTATGCAATTAAACACGCGTTACACCGAGAAATTTGAGGATCGCCACATTGGTCCTCGTCCTTCCGATCTACCCGAAATGCTGAAAACCATTGGGGTAGATTCCCTTGAGACCCTCATCAGCAAAACCGTTCCAGCCGGTATTCGCCTGCCAAGGCCTCTCAATATCGGAGAGCCCATGAGCGAGTCCGCCTTTCTGGAAATGCTTAAAGGCAAGGCAGCAAAGAATAAAATTTATAAGAACTATATCGGAATGGGTTACTACGGGACCCACACTCCCGGTGTAATTCTCCGCAATATCATGGAGAATCCTGGATGGTATACGCAGTATACGCCCTATCAGGCTGAAATTGCACAGGGTCGTCTCGAAGCGCTGCTCAATTACCAGACTATGATTATTGACCTCACAGGTATGGAGATTGCCAACGCATCCCTGCTGGATGAAGGAACAGCGGCTGCTGAAGCCATACACATGTTTCTGGAGCAGGCGCCCAAAGGGCAGGGAATGAAGTTCTTTGTGGATGAAGATATCTTCCCCCAAACCCAAGACATCCTTATTACTCGTTCAGAGCCTATTGGTGTGGAACTTGTTTTTGGAAATTACAAAACGTATAGCCCCGACACTACCTATTTCGGTGCCGTTGTGCAATACCCCAACGATAAAGGGAGTATTGAAGATTACCGTGATTTTGTGCAAAAGTGCAAGGTACACAATGTGAAAACCTGTTTTGTTGCTGATATTCTTTCTCTTACTGTTTTAACGCCTCCCGGCGAAATGGGTGCCGACTGCGTGGTGGGCAGTACCCAGCGTTTTGGTGTTCCTATGGCCTATGGTGGCCCGCATGCCGCTTACATGGCCGCCAAAGACGAGTACAAACGTCAGATGCCAGGCCGTATTATCGGTGTGAGCATTGACCGCAATGGGAACCGCGCCCTCCGCATGGCTTTGCAAACCCGCGAACAGCATATCAAGCGCCAGAATGCTACTTCCAACATTTGCACTGCGCAGGTGCTGCTGAGTATCATGGCCGGTATGTATGGCTGTTATCACGGCCCAGACGGACTGAAAAAGATTGCCTGCAGGGTTCATGCCCTTGCATCCGAACTGGCGCGAGGCATCGAGGCTACAGGTAGTTTATACAAAGTGCTCAACCAGTATTTCTTCGACACGCTATACATTGAAGTTCCCAGTGCTGAAACCCTGAAGTCGCATGCCGAGGCAGCAGGCATCAATCTGCGTTATTTTGATGCTACCCATGTGGGTGTTTCTGCAGACGAAACCACTACTACTGAAGATATCAATGCGCTGTTGCAGTTATTCAGTAAATCCATTGGTGGCAATGCCGTTCAGTTAGGCGATACTGCCCAAAGCCGTATTCCCGCTGCACTTCAGCGTACCTCAAACTATATGATGCATCAGGTTTTCAACACCCTGCAGTCTGAGCATGAAATGCTGCGCTACATCCGCGGTCTGGAAAGCAAAGACCTTAGCCTTTGCCACAGCATGATTTCGCTGGGTAGCTGTACCATGAAGCTGAATGCCACTTCCGAGATGATTCCGGTAACCTGGCCTGCCTTCAATGCGCTACATCCATTTGCGCCTTCTAACCAAACCGTGGGTTACAAAGAAATTATTGACGAACTTTACCGCGACTTGTGCGAAATCACAGGGTTTGCGGCCATGAGCCTGCAGCCCAACGCGGGTTCGCAAGGTGAATACGCAGGACTGATGGTTATACGCGAGTATTTCAAGGACTGTGGAGAATCGCACCGAAATATAGCGCTGATTCCCAGCAGTGCCCACGGTACCAATCCCGCAAGCGCTGTTATGGCAGGTATGGAAGTAGTG